>NZ_JBHTVA010000044.1:0-25200 GCF_042793325.1 Embleya sp. NPDC056575 | reverse complement strand
CCCGGGGGGGGCGCCGGGGGGGGGGGGGGGGGGGGGCGGCGCCGGGGGCGCCCCCCCCCCCCCCCCCCCCGGGGTTGTGTTGGCGGCCCCCCCCGGCCCCCCCCCCCCCACGCCCCGGTTGGATCCACCCTCGCTGCACCCTCGCTGCACCCTCGTTACACCCCCATCCACCCCGATCCACCGTCCCCGACGAAACACGCGCCATCTTCGTCCGTTTCATCCGTTTTTGTTCATTTTCACCCTCGCGTGACCTTTGGAGGTCAGGGTGTCCGTCCACATCCGCAGACAGCGGGCCACTCGGCAAGCCGCGTCCAGACGCCGCCTCGTCGTGTCCCTCGGCTCGGTCCTCGCCCTCGTCGCCGCGCTGTTCGGCGCGGTCCCGGCCGGCTCGACGCCCGCCGCCGCGACGCCGCTCGTGCAGGGCAGCGTCGCGCAGTACGGCGTCGCCACACAGCTCAACGTCCCCGTCACCATGGCCGACGGAACCGTGCTCCGGGCGGACGTCCGCACGCCCGCCGGCGCCGGCACCACCACCCCCGCCGCCGGGTCGTTCCCGGTGCTGCTGACCCAGACCCCCTACGGCCGGGGCGGTGTCGAGGCCGAACTGTCCTGGTTCACCCAGCGCGGCTACATCACCGTCAGCGCCGACGTGCGCGGCACCGGCACCTCGGCCGGCTCCTGGTCGCCGTGGGCGCCGATCGAGGGCCAGGACGGCGCCGCACTGGCCGGCTGGGCCGCCGCGCTGCCGCACGCCGACGGCAAGGTCGGCCTGTACGGCGGCTCGTACGCCGGCATCAACCAGATCATGACCGCCGCCGCCGTCGGCCCGAACTCGCCGATCAAGGCGATCTTCCCGCTCGTGGCGGGCAACGACCTGTATCGCGAACTGGTCACCATGGGCGGCATCCCCGACTCCCAGTTCATGTCCTTCTGGCTCACCTACACCGGCATCTCGCACATGACCGCGCCGCTGGCCGAGGCACTGCGCGAGGGCTCGACCCAGAACATCCTGGACACCCTCACCCTGGAGATCCAGCACCTCGGCGGCGTCGCCCAGTCCAACCTGCCCATCCTCACCGGCCTGCTCGGCGGCGGCGCACAGGCCTACGACGGCACCTTCTGGCAGCAGCGGCGCCCCGCCGACATGCTGGCGAGCGTGGTCGCCAACGGCGTGCCGGCGTTCCTCGTCGGCGGCTGGTACGACCTGTTCCAGCGCGGCGCGTTGATGAACTACGCCGGACTGCAGAACGCGTGGGCCGGTCGCCCGGTCGGCGCGCCGATGACCGCCGACCAGCCGGTCACCGACCGCTACCAGCTCCTGATGGGCCCCTGGTACCACGACCCGCGCCAGGACCCGACGCTCGACCTGCCCGCGCTGCACCTGCGCTGGTACGACAAGTGGCTCAAGGGCATCGACACCGGCATCACCGGCGCCGCGAACCCCAACCCGCTGCACGTGAAGGAACTGGGCACCAACCGCTGGCTGGACACCCGCGCCTACCCGTTCACCGGCGCCGACCCCACCCGCCTGTACCTGGACAAGGGCCGCACCGGCAGCGCCCCGGCCTCGGCCAACGACGGCGGGCTGAGCACGACCGCGCCCACCGCCAACGGCAGCGAGTGGATCAGCTGGACCGCCAACAACAGCCCGTGCACCCGTTCGACGGCCCAGTGGCTCGGCGGCTTCATCAAGGACCCGGCCTGTACCGACAGCAACACCGCGCGGGAGACCGGGACCGGCTCGCTCGTCTACACCACCGCCCCGATGACCGAGACCAAGGTGCTCGCCGGCCCGATCGGCGCGACCCTGTACGCCCAGTCCAACACTCCCGAGACGCACTGGGTGGTGACCGTCACCGACGTCGCCCCCGACGGCTCCTCGGTGCCGCTCAGCTCCGGCGCCCTGGCCGGCTCGCACCGCGCGATCGACCCGGCCAAGAGCTGGTACGCCCCGGACGGCAGCATGCTGATGCCGTACCACCCGTCGACCCAGGCGACCACCTCGTCCGTGCCGACGAACCAGGTCGTGCGCTACGACGTGGAGGTCTTCCCGACCTTCGCCTCGATCGCCCCCGGCCACCGGATCCGGGTGAACGTGACCACCGCGGACACCCCGCACCTGTCCGCCACGCTGACCCAGACGCCGGGCCTGCTCGCCGGCATCTGGCAGCTCAAGTCCGGTCCCGCCAACCCGTCTTCGGTCACCATTCCGCTGGCGCCGGCCTCGGCGTTCGGCACGGCGTGCACGAGCGTGTGCCCGTAGCGGTGACCGCTCGATGATCGCTCGATGACGGCATGATCCGCGCGCCCGGCCGGGGGAGGCATCCCCGACCGGGCGCGTGTCCGTGTGCCCGCCGCGCCGCTCGCGACCCGCGTCGCGCCGACCCGTGCCGCCCGCGACCACCGGTCGTCGGGCGGTTTCGCGGCTCTGGGATCCTGGGCGGATGCGCGTGGCACTGCTCGGGACGGTTCGGGCTCAGGGGGACGACGGGACACCGATCGAGATCGGGGGCGCGCGGCTGCGCATGTTGCTGGCCCGGCTCGCGCTGGACGCCGGGCACGTCGTGTCGGTCGACACCATCGTCGACGGGCTGTGGGGCACCGAACCCCTGGCGGACGCCGGCAACGCGGTCCAGACGCTGGTGTCGCGGTTGCGCAAGGTGCTGCGGCCGGCCGGGGTGTCCGTGGACCTGGTCGGCGGCGGCTACCGGCTCGCGCTGCGCCCCGAGGACGTGGACGTGCGCCGCTTCGAGGAACTGGCCGCGCGCGGTCGACGGGAGTTGGCGGCGGACCGCCCGGCCTCGGCGGCCCCGGTGCTGGCCGAAGCGCTGGCCCTGTGGGAGGGGCCGGCGCTGGGCGACCTGGCCGACGCGCCGTTCGCGCGCTCGGTCGCCGCCCGCCTGGACGGGTTGCGGGTGGACGCCGCCGAGGACCGGTTCGAGGCGCAACTGCGGCTCGGCCGGCACGCCGAGGTGCTGGCCGACCTGGAAGCGGCCTGCGCCGCGCACCCGTTGCGCGAGCGCAGCGCGGCGATGCGGATGCGCGCGCTGTACGCGGCGGGCCGCCAGGCCGAGGCGCTGGCCGTGTTCGAGGAGGTACGCGGCCGGCTGGCCGGGGAGTTGGGCGTGGACCCCTCGCCCGAACTGCGCGAGACCCATCTCGCGGTGCTGCGCGGCGAGTTGGCTGGCCCCGTCGCCGCCCGTCCCGAGCCGGTCGCGGATCACCTGCCGACCCGGCTGACCGGCTTCTTCGGCCGCGACGCGGAACTGGGGCTGCTGGCCGAGCTGATGGCCGGCTCGCGCCTGGTCACCCTGGTCGGCGCCGGCGGCGCGGGCAAGACCAGGTTGTCCGTGGAGGCGGCGAGCCGGCATCCGGCCCACGGGCGCGGCCGGGTCTGGTTCGTACCGCTCGCCGGCGTGCGCGGCGCGGACGGCGTGCTCGACGCGGTGTCGGCCGCGCTCGGCTCCTGGGACCTGCGCTCCTCCGACGCCCGCCCGCGCCGGACCGGCTCGCCGCTGGAGCGGGTGGCCGAACTGCTCGACGTGGGCGAGGCCGTACTGGTCCTGGACAACTGCGAGCACCTGGTCGACGCGGCGGCGGAGTTGGCCTACGGCCTGCTCGACCGGTTGCCGCGGTTGACCGTGCTGGCCACCAGCCGCGAGCCGCTGGGGATCACCGGCGAGGCGCTGTGCCGGGTCGGGCCGCTGCCGGTACCGGTGCCGATCCCCGAGCACGGCGCCGCGCCGGACCCGGACACGGTCGCGCGGGCCGCGTCGGTACGGCTGTTCCTGGACCGGGCCGCCGCCGTGCGGCCGGGCTTTCGACTGGACGCGGCCACGATCGGCCCGGTGGTGGAGATCTGCCGGCGCCTCGACGGGATGCCGCTGGCCCTGGAGTTGGCCGCGGCCCGGCTGCGGGCGATGAGCGTGGAACAGATCGCCCGGCGGCTCGACGACCGGTTCCGGCTGCTGAACGCGGGCAGTCGGGCCGAGGCGCCCCGGATGCGCACGTTGCACGCGGTGGTGGAGTGGAGCTGGGACCTGCTCGCCGAACCGGAGCGTATGCTCGCCCGCCGGTTGGCGGTGTTTCCCGGCGGGGCGACCGTGGACGCGCTGGAAGTGGTGTGCGCGGGCGGGGATTTGGCCGTGGACGACGTCTTCTACGTGCTCGGCTCGCTGGTGGAGAAGTCGATTGTGGACGCGGTCGGCGACGGCGAACCGCGCTACCGGATGCTGGAGACGGTACGCGCCTACGCGGCGGAGCGGTTGGACCGCGCCGGCGAACGTGCCGAGTTCGCGGCCCGGTTCGAGCGCTGGTGCCTGGACCTGGCGGAGCGGCACGACCCGCTCCTGCGCACCGCCGCACAGTTGCACGCGCTGGCGGTCCTGGACGCCGAGTACGCCAACCTGACGGCCGCGCTGCGCGCCACGCTGGACGCGGGCGCGGCCGAGCCCGCCGCGCGGTTCGCCGCCGCGCTGTTCTGGTACTGGGGCATTCGCGGGATCGGCGCGCCGTTCGAGACGATCGTCCCGGAGGTGCTGGGCTTCGGCGACGCGCTGCCCGAGGCCGCGCGGGCCGCGTTCGGCGCGATGCACGTGCTGGCCGCGATCACCGTGCCCCGGCTCGCGGACAGCGAGGAGTTGCGCGCGGCGCTCGCCGAGTGCGCCCGGACGGACGTGGTCGCGCGTTATCCCGCGCTCGCCGTCGGGCTGCCGCTGGCCGCGTTCCTGTCCGGGAACGTCGAGGTCGGCGAGCGCGAACTGGCCCGGATGTCGAACGGGTCCGACCCGTGGGCCCGGGCATGCGCGCACTGGGCGACGGACTTCGTGTGCAGCGACCGCGGCGACTGGACCTCCGGCGCGTCCGCGCGGGCCGAGGCGCTGCGCGGATTCCGGGCACTGGGCGAGCGGTGGGGCCTGGCGTCGGTGTCGATGGCCGTCGGCTCGCACCACTCGATCCGCGGCGAACACGCGCCGGCCGTCGCCGCCTTCGAGGAAGCGGTGGCGCTCATGGCCGAACTCGGCTCCGAGGACGACCTGGCCATGTACCGGGGCATGCTCGCGGCGGAGCGGATGCGCGCCGGCGACCTGGCCGGCGCGGAGCGCGAGTTGCGTGTCGCCGAGGCGCGGGCCCGGGAGCGCGGCCACCGGCACCTGGAGTTGACCGTGCTCTCCGGCCGCGCCGAACTGCACCGCCGGAGAGGCGATCTCGCGGCGGCCGAGGCGGTGCTCGATCGGCTGGACGTGCTCGCCGAGAGCCTGTCGCTGCCCGCCGAGATGGTCGGCGACCTGGTCGCCAAGGGCCGCGTGGCCACCCTCCTGGCCCGGGCCGCGAAAGGCGAGGGCGACGATGTGTCCACGCGGGTCCGGGAGTTGCTGGCGGCCACCGCGGCCGGCGCGATCCGGCGAGGCGATTTCGCCGACGTCGCGCCGACGGCGGAGCAACTCGCCGCGCTGTTGGAGGCGACGGGGCAGCCGGTCGACGCGGCCGAGGTGCTGGGCCTCGGCACGGCCCTGCGCGGGATCTTCGACGCGGGCAGCCCGGATCTGCGGGCCCTGGTCGACCGCCTCGTCGCGATCGTGGGCGAGGACGGCTACCGGGCGGCCTACGACCGGGGCGCGACGTCGGCCCGGGACGCGGCGGCGACCGCGCTGACCGCCCGGCTCACCCCCGAAGACCGCGCCGACGCGGCGCCGAACCGCCTCTAGTAGACCTGGAGTTCGATCAGGTTGCCGTCCGGGTCGCGGATGTGGGCGCTGTGCAGGGTGGGGCCCCAGGCCGGGCGGTGGGTGGGCGGTGTGACGGGGCGGGCGCCGTGCGCCAGGCACAGGGCGTAGCCCGCGTCCAGGTCGGTGACCCGGCCGACCAGCATGGTGCGGTCCCGGGTCGGGCCCGGGGCGGCGGCCGGCAGACCCTCGGTGCCGACCACCGAGGCGAGCATCGCCCGGTCGAACAGGGCCAGCACCCCCTCGGTGCCCACGTCCCAGCTCGCGTACGGGCCGTTCTCGTCGCCCCCGGCCCGGGTGGCGCCGATCAGCTCGGGCAGCACCGCGTCGTAGAAGCGGAAACACTCGGTGAACCGGTCGACGAGCAGGCGCGGGTGAAGGGCGTCCATCGGAACTCCTATTCATAGGTGTACACCAATGATTAGGGTGACCCTACAATAACGTCATGGACGAGACCACACCCCCGACGCTGACCGCGCTCAGCACCTACCTGCTCTCTCGCGTCGGCAAGGCGGCCCGGAGCCGGCTCGGCGAGCAACTGGCGCTGCGGGGGCTGCGGTTGTGGCACACGGCCGTGCTCGCCGCGCTGGCCGACTTCGGCGCGCACGCCCAGCGCGACCTGGCCGCACGCCTCGGGATCCATGCCAGCGACGTGGTCAAGGTGCTCGACGAGCTGACCGCCGCCGGCTGGGTGGAGCGCACGCGCGATCCGGCCGACCGGCGCCGGGTGCGGGTCACGCTCACCCCGGCCGGGCGCGCCGCGCTGGCCGAGCAGGAGGCGGCGGCGCGCGCGGTACAGGAGGAGATCCTGGCCCCGCTGGACGGCGGGGAACGTGCGCTCCTGCACGACTTCCTGCTCCGGATGCACCACGAACTGCCGCCGCGCTGATCCGAAACCGGGCGGCGCCCGCGCTCCGGGACGCCGATTTGGCCTGCGGATTCAAAGTGTGTTCGAGTATCCGGGCATGGGCATGATCCGGTGCAGTGGCCGGACGAAGATCACGCGCTCGGAGAGGAACGCCAGTGAGCGATCGCGGGATCCGGGAGTACGGCCTCGACGGGGAGTTGGCACGTGTCGCGGGTGTCGAGGTCCGACTCGTCGTGGACGGATTCGCGGCCTGGGGCCTGGAGTGGGTCGACGGGCCCACGGTGGACCGGATGCGTGCCCACGTGGCCGCCGTACGGGCCGGCCGGCGCGGCATCGCGCCGCCCGAACACCGGCTCGACTACCGACGCCGGCAGAGCCCGCGCGCCTGGGCCGCGCGGGCCGTCGCCGCCATGCGGGACGTGAGTTCGGTCCGGGCGGTGGCCGCCGGCGCGGCGCTGCGGCGCAACCACCCGGCGGGCCGGAACCGGCGCCCCGGCGCGCTCCGGCCGGAGGACCACGCGCTGCTCGACCTGGTGCAGCGGCTGTACGAGGGCAGCGCCGACCCGGAGCGGGCCGACCGGCCGGAGGACGAGCCGCTGATACGGCGGCTGCTGGCCGAGGGCAACCAGTCCAGGGAGGCGATGTGCCGCATCCTCAACGACGCCGACCCGGAACTCGGCTTCGGCGCCGCCGATCTGCGCCGCACCGAGTCCGGCAGGCCGATCCTGCGCCTGGTGTCGGAGGATTCGAGCCGCTGAGGAGCGCGCCCGGCGAGCCCGCCGTGTCCGCCGCACCCGCCCCGCCCGCTCAGCCGAACGCCGCCACGAACCGCGTGCGCAGGTCGTCCAGCCGCTCGGTCGGCTCGTTGGCGAACACCAGGCGCAGGTACGTATCGCCCGCCGGCCCCCACCCGTTCATCGGCGTGGCCGCGACCCGGCCGAGCCGGAACAGCCGTTCGGCGGCGGCCTCGGGCGACAGACCCATCGCGACGGTGTCGACCAGCAGCGACCAGCCGCCGTGCGGGCGGACGCACGGATAGTCGGCGAGCCGGTCGAGGATCGTCGCGCAGCGGCCCTGCCAGATCGCGGTCGCCGCGGCGACGTCGGCGTCGGCGTCCGGTGCGGACAGCGCGGCGGCGACCGCCTCCTGGGCGATGCCGACCGGGCACACCACATTGCTCAGGCCGACGAGTTTGACGTCGGCCATCAGCTCGGCGGGGCCGACCACCCAGCCGACCCGCCAGCCGATCATCCGCAGCTCCTTGGAGGCCGCGCCGCAGGTGACCGTGCGGTGGGCCAGGCCCGGATGCGCGGCGGGGTGGTCGGGGGCCCTGCCGTCGAAGCGGATGCGCTCCATCGCCGCGTCGTAGATCACCCAGCAGTCGTGCGCGGCGACCGCCCGGGCCAGCGCGTCCCAGTGGTCGCCGTCGAGCAGCGCGCCGGTGGGCATCGCCGGCGCCATCACCAGCACGGCGGCGGTGTTCGGGCCGACGGCGGCGGCGAGTTCGTCCGGATCGGTGTGCCAGCCGGCGGCGCTCGGCCGGCACGGCACATGGCGCGGGACGCCGCCGGCGAGGCGGATCCGGTTGACCAGGCCGGCGTAGATCGGGTCGGCGATCACCACCTCGCGCCCGGGCTCGACGGTGGCGAGCAGCACGTCGAGCACGCCGTTGAGGCCACCGGCCGCGTTGACCACCTCGGTGTCCGGGTCGTACGCGCGCCCCGCGATCCGGCCCACGTGCGCGGCGACGGCCGCACGCAGCCGCGCCGAGCCGTGGAACGGCAGGTAGCTGTTGGCGGCGTCGTCGTCGATCGCGGCCCGAGTGGCGGCCAGCGCCACGGCCGGCGGGCGGATGTCGGTGTCCAGGTTCTCCAGGCGCAACAATTCCGGGTCGTGCGCGGCGTCGGCGGCGTCGCCGACCTTGTCCACGCCGATGCCCGGGATGTGCCGGAGACGGGTTACCCGAGTGACCATGATCCCGATCTCCTTCGAACGTGCCGGTAAACTGGTACGTCGGTCCAGCATAATGAACGCCATGACCATCGCAAGGGAAACCGCATGACCATCGCGCGCGACATCGGCAACAACATCCGCGTGCTGCGCGAGGCGGCCGGCCACTCGCTCGCCGACCTCGCCGCGAGCGCCGGGCTGAGCAAGACCACGCTGCACGGCATCGAACAGGGCGAGGCCAACCCGACGCTCAGCACACTGTGGGCGCTCGCCGCCGCGCTGGACGTGCCGCTGGGCGGCCTGCTCGACGGCGGCGCGTCGGCCGTCACGGTGGTCCGGGCCGACCAGGGCCCGACGGTGCGCGGCGACGCGGTCCGGGCCCGCCTGCTGCACCGGGTGCACGTGCGCGGCTGGGTCGAGCTGTACGAACTCGACGTGGACGCCACCGAACAGGCGTCCGACCCGCACCGGCTCGGCGTGGAGGAGTGCCTGCTGGTCACCGAGGGCCGGGTGGAGACCGGACCGGCCGCCGATCCGCGGGAGTTGGCGGCGGGCGACTCGATCCGCTTCGACGCGGCCCGACCGCACGTGTACCGGGGGCTGGACGAGCACAATCGGGCGGTGCTGCTGATGGTGCATCACTGACCCCGGGGCCCGCGCCGCCGGATTCGGGCGGGGTTACCGTACTGTGACCAACGTTCGTCGTATCACAGCGAGTTCGGGGCGATTGACTCCCGCTATGGCATCCTCTTTCGTCCCCGGGGATCCGGTTCGGCCGGACCTGCCGGGACCCTTCCACATCGGCACCATCGAGTTCCCGTTCTGGACCGGTGGGCCGGGGTTCACCCTCGCCAAGATCAGCTACCCGGCCGAATACGACGGCTGGCTGGCCCCGGCCGACCCGTCCGAGGATTCGTACCCGTCGGTGATCATGGCGCCCGCGACCTGGACCGGTTCGAACATGTACGACTGGTTCACCGACTACGTGGTGCGGCACGGCTACATCGTCTTCCGCTATTTCCCGGAGAACATCCTCGCGCTCGACCCGCACATGCACGCGGACACCATCGGTGACGCCATCGACAAGCTGCTGGACATCGACGACGACCGGTTCAACCCGCTGCGCGGCCTGATCAAAAGGGACGCGTTCGCGGCGGTCGGGGTGTCCCTGGGCGGGGCCGGCGCGCTGCTCGCGGCGGCGCGGGACAGGCGCATCCGCGCGGTGCTGGGCTTCGCGCCGGGCCGCAACGTGAAGCAGGCCGCGTTGTACGCGGGGATCGACGTCGAGATCCGCACGGTGGCCACGCCCACGCTGATCGTGTCCGGCCAGAACGACCGGATCTCCCCCGGATCGGGGCTGCACTACCTCGACCTGGTTCCGCGCGGCTACAAGGCGTACGTCGAGATCTCCGGCGGGAACCACGTGCAGTTCCTCGACCCGTGCGACGTGGACATCCACCTGCCCGGACTGCCTCGGGACGGCAAGCCCTCGATCACCTTCGCCGAGCAGCACGCGATCACCAACGTGTACGCGACCGCCTTCCTGCACGCGGCGCTGAAGGGATACGGCCACTGCGAGGCCCACGTGTCCGGCGCGGACGCGCTGCTGGCGCTGGCGAGCGGCGTACTCTCCGACCTGCGCTCGGAGGCGGGGCCGCTGCCGCTGCCGTTCCCGGCCGCGCCGGCGGGGGTACGCGGCGCGGCGGCGGCAGCGGTGCCGGCGGCGGTCTCCGGCGACCTCGTCGGCGCGGCCGGCACGGTGGCATCGGCGCTGGCGCTCCGGGTCAACGGGCTCGTGCGGGACCTGGCCCGAGGGGTGGAACGGGTCACGACGGAGGTGGAGAAGCGCATCGCGCGCTAGCGGGGGCGAAGGCCGGTCGGCGCTCGCCCATTCGGTGTCGTTCGGTCCACCGGGTGTTTCCGGCCTTCGAGCGGCGTCGACCCTGAACTCATGGGTGACCGTGAACCGATGACCAAAGCCGTGCTCGTGCCCGCCGGTGCCGACCTCGTCGGTGCGCAGGGCATCCGGATCAGTGAACGCGTGTCCACCGCGACGGTGGGCTCCGGGCGCCTGTGCGGCTTCTTCGCCACGCTCGGACCGGGCGAGCGTACGGCCGTGCACCACCACGCGGGGGAGGAGACCATCGTGCTGCTCACCGCCGGCAGTTGCGACGTCTTCTCCGGCGACGGGCTGAGCGGCGGAGTGCACATGCGGGTGGGCGACGTCGTGTTCATCCCGTCGGGCTGCGTGCACCAGGTGCTGGCCGGGCCGCACGGGTTCACCGTCTTCGAGGTCAGATCGGGCGGCACGGACCGGACCGAACTGGTCGACCCCGCCTGACCGCACACGCGTTCGCCGACCGAGCCGCCCGGTGCGGGGGTGTCGGGGCGGCACCACGCCTGGCACCCTGGGGGTCGGGCCGCGAAGTCGCGGGTGCCGCACGGGGTTACGGAGATGAGGAGACGTCGATGACGAAGTCCTTGATCGACGAGATCGGCCGGGAGCGGGCCGCGGAATTGGCGACCAGGGCCGTCGAGAAGGCCGTCGCGGAGCTGCACGCGGCGGGTCTGCCGGCCATCGGTGGGGAGAACGGGCGGGTCTACAAGGTGTACCCGGACGGGACCAAGGTGTACCTCGACGAGGAGGAGTGACGCGCGGATCCCGTCGGCGGGATCGCGTGGAGCGGCCCGCGGGTCCCGCTCGCCGGGTCGATACGGTGGGGGTTCGCGAGCGGCGATCGGTGCGGCCGAGGGGCGTGCGCGTGGGTCCGGGTCCCCGGGCCGTCGACCCGACCGTTCGACCGTTCGATCGTGAGCCTGGAGGCAGCAGCATGGAAACGCGCGTCGTCGACAACCCGGCGAAGTCTCGCTACGAGATATTCATCGCCGCCGACAACGCCGCGGAGGGCGCGTCGGGCCCGGTCGCGCCGCCGCTGCGGGCCGGCGAACTCGCGGGCTTCGCCGAATACTTCGTCAGCGGCGACGAGGTCGCCTTCACCCACACCGAGATCGAACCGCGCTTCGGCGGCCGGGGACTCGGCGGACGGTTGACCCACGCGGCGCTGGACGCGGTGCACGAGCGGGGCTTGGCGGTGCTGCCGTACTGCTCGTTCATCCGCGACTGGATCGCCAAGCACCCGGACTACACCCACCTGGTCCCGGAGGACCGCCGCGACGCCTTCGGCTTGTAGGCCCCGGCCGCGGCGGACGGCGGTCCCCTCCGAACCCGACCGTCCCGCCTCTACGACTCCACGGCCATCCGGATGCCCAGGGCGACCATCACCCCGCCGGACGTCTGCTCCAGCCGGCGCCGCACCGCGGCCCGGCCGAGCACGGTGCGCATGCGGCCGACGAACCATACGTACAGGCCGTAGAAGCCGATCTCGAAGGTGGCCCAGATCGCGGCCAGCACGACCATCGAGGGCAGTTGCGGCGAACCGCTCGGGACGAACTGGGGCAGGAACGACATCGCGAACACCGCCGCCTTCGGGTTGGCCAGGTTCAGCGTCAAGGCCGCCCGATAGGCCCGCCACCCGCCGCCCGACTCCTCCTCGCCCGCCGCCCCCTCGGCCGCGGCGGTGAACCCGGTCAGCCCGTCCCGCCGCGCCGCCCGGATGGCCTGCACCCCGAAACCGACCAGCACCACGGCCCCGACGACGCGCATGATGTCGTAGGCGAGTTGCGACGCCGCCAACAACCCGGTCAGCCCGAAGGCCGCCGCGAGCCCCCAGAGGAACACCCCGCTCTCGTTCCCGAGCACGGCCGCGAACCCGGCCCGCCGACTTCGCAACGAATGCCGAATGATCAATACCGAACTCGGCCCCGGGCTGGCCGCGATCAACGCACAGGCACCCAGAAACGCCAACAACGTATGAGTCATCCGGGCATCCTGACCCCGAGACGACCCGCCCGGCCACCCATTTCCCCCCGGCCCCGGCCCCGCCCCGACGCCGACCGCCCCGGCCCTTCGCGGCGCCGGGACGGCGTGCCGGTTCGATTCGCTATTCGTCCGCCATGCGTCGCGCTGTCGATCTCGTGCGCTGGGTGAGGACGATGCAGGCCAGGACGGCGAGGGCGGTGAGGGGCGTCGAGGGGGTCAGGGTCTCGTTCAGGATCAGTACCGCCCAGAGCAACGTCAGCAGCGGTTGGGCCAGTTGCAGTTGGCTGGCGGCCGGGACGCCGATGCTCGCCATGCCCCGGTACAGCACCACGAAGCCGAGGAACTGCGAGACGGCCGCGAGGTACAGCACGCCGGCGACGCCGTGGCCGCCGAGGTGGACCGGCTCGGTGGCCAGGCCCGCCGCGGCGGTCGCCGCGGTGAACGGCGACGCCGCCACCACGCCCCACGCGATCACCTGCCACCCGGGGAGGTGTCCGGCCAGTCGGCCGCCCTCGGCGTAGCCGGCCGCGCACAACACCAGGGCCGCGAACAGGTACCCGTCCGCCAAGCCGATGCCGCCGCTGCTGCGGGTCAGCGCGAAGGCCAGGACCACCGCGGCCCCCGCGAGCGCCGCCGCCCAGAAGGTCCGGCTCGGCCGCTCGCCGGTGCGCAACACCGAGCACACCGTGGTGGCCAGCGGCAGCAGGCCGATCACCACCGCGGAATGCGCGGTCGACGAGGTCTGCAGCGCGAGCGTGGTGAGCAGTGGGAAGCCGAGGACGCAGCCGACGGCGACCACGACCAGGCCGAGCCGGTCCGCCCGACCGGGCAGCGGCGCGCGTACGGCGAGCAGGGCCGCCCCGGCGAACAGCGCGGCGAGCAGACCGCGCAGACCCGTGACGCTCCACGGGCCGAAGCTCTCCAGGGCCCAGACGGTGGCCGGGAAGCTGAGCGAGAAGGCCAGGATCGCCAGTGCCGCCAGGGCCGTTCCGCCGACCGCTACCGACGCCGGGCGGATAGCGCTATTCTGTGCTGTCATGCACAACAGTAGCGGTGCGGTCGATCTGGTGGCACTTCTGCGTGGTGAGTTGGACCGCTACTCGGTCGGTGAGAAGCTGCCGTCCAGTCGTTGGCTCGTCGAGCGCCATCGGGTCAGCCCGGTGACCGTCTCCCGCGCGATGGCCACACTCGCCGCCGAGGGCTTGGTCGTCTCCCGCCCCGGTGCCGGCGTCTACCGCGCCGATCCCGCCCGCCCGGTGCCGGCGACCGGCGACACCTCCTGGCAGGAGGTCGCGCTCAGCGCCGAACCGGGCCTCCCGCCCCGGCGCAGCCCGGACGCGACCGGTGTGTTGTCCGCGCTCGCGGTGGCCCCGCCCGAGGTGATCGACCTCAACAGCGGCTACCTGCACCCGACGCTGCAACCCGAGCGCGCGCTGGCCACCGCGCTGTCCCGGGCCGGCCGGCGCCCCGGCGCGTGGGAGCGACCGCCCATCGAGGGCCTGACCGAGCTGCGTGCCTGGTTCGCCCGGGACATCGGCGGTGCGGTCGCCGGCTCGGATGTGCTGATCACCGCCGGCGGGCAGAACGCGCTGACCACGGCGCTGCGTTCACTGGTCGCGCCCGGGTCGCCGGTACTGGTCGAATCGCCGACCTACCCCGGCATACTGGCCGTCGCCCAGGCCGCCGGGCTGCGCCCGGTGCCGGTGCCGGTGGACGCCGACGGGGTGCGTACCGATCTGCTCGCCGACGCGTTCGCGGCCACCCGGGCCCGCGCGTTCGTCTGTCAGCCGCTGTTCCAGAATCCGACCGGGACGGTGCTCGCCCCGGAGCGGCGCGCGGAGGTGGTGCGCATCGCGCACGCGGCGGGCGCGTTCGTCCTGGAGGACGACTTCGCCCGCCGGCTCGTACACGGCGACGCGCCGCCGCTGCCCGCGCCGTTGGCCGCCGACGACCCGAACGGCGTGGTGGTGCACATCCGTTCGCTGACCAAGGCCGGCTCGCCCAGCCTGCGGGTCGCCGCCCTCGCCGCACGCGGCCCGGCGTTCGAGCGGCTGCGCGCCGTCCTGGCGGTGGACAGCTTCTTCGTGCCGCGCGTGCTCCAGGAGACCGCCGTGCAACTGGTCGGCGCCCCGGGCTGGCCGCAACACCTGCGCACGCTGGGCATCGCGCTGCGCGATCGACGCCGGGTCGTGGTCGACGCGCTGACCCGGCTGCTGCCCGAACTGCTGCCGGCCCGACTGCCGTACGGCGGCTACCACTTCTGGCTGCGGCTGCCCGACGGTCGGGACGTCCGGGCGCTGACCTCGGCCGCACTGCGCGCGGGCGTCGCGGTCACGCCCGGACCGGGCTACTTCACCGCCGAGCCCCCGGCCCCGTACCTGCGCGTGGGGTACGCGTACGCCGAGGGCCCGGAGCGGCTCGTCGAGGGCGTGGAGCGGCTGTATCGGGCCTACACCGGGCGCGCTTGAGGGCCGCGCCGGGCCGGGCCGACCGGGGGCATGCTTCGGAACCACCCCCGCCTCGCCCATCGACCGCCACGGTCAGGTGTACGGCCGGGTGATGATCTCCATGTTGTGGCCGTCCGGGTCGGCGAAGAACGCGCCTCGGCCGCCGTTCCACGTGTTGATCCGTCCGGCCAGGCGCCGGTCCGGGTCGGCGTACACGGTCACCCCGGCGCGGCGCAGCCGGTCCACGATGGCGTCGAACTCGGCCTCCTCGACCAGGAACGCGTAGTGCTGCGGGGTCACCCGCTCCTCGGGCGCGTCCCAGAAGTCGAGGGTGACCCCGTTCGCCGTGCCCACCGGGAGGAACGGGCCGTAGGGTGTGCCGACGGTCAGACCCAGGACATGCGCCAGGAAGGCGGCGGAGCGGCGCTTGTCGGTGGCGACGACGATGGTGTGGTTGAGCTGTACCGGCATCTCGACTCCTCGGCTGGGCGGCGCGTCGGGGGGTCGGCCCGCGCCGTGTTCCCCCGATCCTCGATCGCCGGGCGACCGGCCGGCAGAGACCCGGACATCCAGGGACCGGCGATCCCAGGGTGGGCGCTCCACTGCTGCGCGGGGCGTGGTCGTGGCAGCGTTCGGCGAGTCACCGCCGGCGCCTTTCGGACGGACACCGGCGACCCCCCTCGCCCTGCCCGGAAGGCTTGCCATGCCCGCATCCGATACGGCTCCCGGTCTCCGCCGACCCGGCGCCGCCCTGGCGTTGCTCGCTTTCGCGAGTCTGATCACCTCGCTCGACTACAACATCGTGTATGTCGCGCTGCCCGACATCGGCGCGGGCGTCGGCTTCTCGGCGCAGACCCTCCAGTGGGTGGTGAGCGCGTATGCGGTGGTCTTCGGCGCGTTTTTGCTGCTCGGCGGTCGGATGGCCGATCTGCTGGGCCGGCGGCGGATGTTCGTGCTCGGCCTGGGCCTGTTCGCGGTCGCCTCCCTCGCGGGCGGGCTGGCCGGCGTCCCCGGAACGCTGATCGCGGCCCGCGCCGGGCAGGGCCTGGGCGCCGCTCTCCTCTTCCCCGCCACGTTGTCCCTGGTCAACACCATGTTCGCGGAGGGCCCGGCGCGCAATCGGGCGCTTTCCGTGTGGGCCGCGACCGGCTCCGGCGGCCTGATCCTGGGTTCGCTGCTCGGCGGCGTACTCACCCAGGCGCTGGGCTGGCAGGCGGTGTTCTTCGTCAACGTGCCCCTGGCCGGCTGCGCCGCGCTGCTCGCGTTCGTCGCACTGCCGGCCGATCCGGAGCGCACCGTCGGCCGCCGCTTCGACGCGCCCGGAGCGCTGACCGCGACGGTCGGCTCCACGTCGATCGTGTTCGCCCTCGTGCAGGGACCCGAACAGGGCTGGAGCTCACCGCGCGTACTCGCCGCCGGCGCGGTCGGGATCGTCGCCCTCGCCGGGTTGTCGCCGATCGAGCGGCGCACCGCCGACCCGCTGATGCCGCCGCACCTGCTGCGCAACCGCGACCTGGGCACCGGGATGGCCGTGACGTTCCTGTTCATGGCCACGCTCGGCACCCTGCCGTACTTCCTGACCGTCTACTTTCAAGGTGTACACGGGTATGGCGCGCTGCGCACCGGCTTCGCGTTCCTGATCCCGCTGGGTGGGGGCTTCGTCGGCTCGCTGCTCGGCGGGCGGGCGGCGACCCGGTTCGGCGTACGGTCCACACTGCTCGTCGGTCTGGCCGCGAGCGCACTCGGCCTGGTGGCGATCGGCCTGGGTATCTCCGCACACGGCGCCTACCTCGACCTGGTTCCCGGCCTGCTGGTCTTCGGGCTCGGCCAAGGCGTCGTCTACACCACGATGTTCGCCGCCACCGCGACCGGAGTGCCGGCCCCGGAGCAGGGCGTGGCGTCGGGGATGGCGTCCACGGGGCAACAGGTCGGCGGTGCGATGGGCCTGGCCGTCCTGGTCGCACTGGCCAACTCCGGGACGGGCGGCGGCCGAAGCGGTGAGGCGCTGCGGGTGGCGACCGCACACGGCCTGCGCGTCGCGGTGTTCGGCGCGGCCGTCGGTGCGGGGGTGGCCGCGCTGTTCGCGCTGAACTTCCGCCGGGCGGGGAACGGCGACCGGGCGGCGGAGCGGGATTCGGCCGCCGAGGGTTCCCGGGCCGGCGCGTCCTGACCACGGGCGAGTCGGCCGCACGGCCCGGGACGGGGCAGGTCAGGTGGTCGGGATGCGATCGGCCGGGACCTCGTAGATGATTTCGAGCCCGTCCTCCTCGTCCATCTGCTCGCCCTTCTCGACGAAGCCGAAGCCCTTGATGGTCGCGAGCGACGCGTGGTTGTCGGGGGAGATGGTCACCCGGACGACCCGCACGTCGGGCTCCTCGGCCGCGCGTACGAGCAGCGACCCGAGCATCGCCCGCGCGTAGCCTCGGCGGCGTGCCTCCGGCACCACGGTGTAGCCGATCTCCACCATGCCGTTCCCATCCGGCGGCCCGTGGTAGCCGGCGTAGCCGACCACCGCGCTGTCCGGTTCGGAGACCGCCGCCCGGACCAGCCACGGGGCGCTCGCCGGGTCGGCGGTCACCTGGTCGAAGCGGTATCGCCACAGCCGGCGCGCCTGTTCGGACACGAAGAACTCGGGCAGGTCGAGGCCGGTCTGCTCGCGGGCCTCGGCCAGGTCCCCGGCCAGCAGGGCGGTCAGCGGTCGGCCGACCAGCGGGATCCAGCGGACGTGCCGCTCGGGGGTGGTGGACGGGGGGCGGGAGGCATCGACGGGATTGTTCACCAGCGGATCATCGGCGACGGTCGACCGGCCGTCCACCGCATTTCCCGTCGCCCCTGCCGCAATCGCCCGTCCGGGCGAGGGCCGCCTCGCGTCGGCCCTCGCCCGCGCCCGCTCGCGCCGGTCCTCGCTCGCGCCGGGACAGGCAGCCGTCGCGGCGACAGGCCGCTCCCGCACCGGTCCCGGGCCTTCACCCCGCCGAGCCCGAAGGGCTCAATGCACCGAGAGTCCGCCGTCGACGAAGATCGACTGGCCGGTGACATACGCCGAACCGGCACTCGCCAGGAACACCGCGGCGGCGGCGAAGTCCTCGGCCACGCCGTTGCGTCCGACCATGGTGCGAGCGGCCAGCGCGGCGACCCGCTCCGGGTCGGAGGACAGTCGGGCGTTGAGCAGGGTCATCACGAACCCCGGCACCAGCGTGTTGGCGGTGACGCCGTGCGGGGACCAGGCCTCGGCCTGGGAGCGGGCCAGCGACTCCAACCCGCCCTTGGACACGCCGTAGACGCCGCTCTGCACGAACGCGCGGTGTGCCTGCTGCGAGGAGACGTGGATGAGCCGGCCGTAGCCGCGCTCGGCCATGCCGGGTCCGAACCGCTGCCCGAGCAGGTAGGGCGCCGTCAGGTTCACCGCCATCGTGGTGTCCCACACGTCGTCGTCGATGTCGCCCATCGGCGGGCGCAGGTTGATCCCGGCGCTGTTGACCACGATGTCGGGTTCACCGAAGATCTCGGCCGCCGCGTCCGCCGCGGTCCGTACCCCGGCGCGGCTGCCCAGATCGGCGCTCACCCAGGCCGCCTTGGCTCCCCGGCCGGTCAACTCGTCGACGGTGGCCACCAGTTCGGCCTCGCGCCGGGCGAGGACCACGACACTCGCGCCCGCCCGGGCGAGCGCCCCGGCGATGGCCCGGCCGATGCCGGAGCTGCCGCCGGTCACCACGGCGACCCGGCCGTCCAGCGAGAACAGTTCGGAGAGATATCCCTGCGCGCTCATGTCCGCACCCTAGTGACCCGACCCCCGTCGTGAAGGCGGGGGTCGGGTCGGATCGTCGGGAGTGTCGCGGCGGTGTCGTCGAGCGCCCCGGATCACTCGCCGAAGGCGCCGCGTCGGGCCGGGAAGCCGTGCGCACGGGCGCCGATCACCACGGCCAGGACCGGAACGAGCAGTACCAGCACACTCCACGGGAAGGACGTGGCGCCGAGCGCGTCGAGCAGGATCGCGCCGACCACACCGCCGCCGGCCATCGCCACGTTCCACAGCGTGACGAGCACGGCCTGCGCCGCGTCCGCGTCCTCGCCGCCCGCCTCGCCGACGGCGGTCTGGAGGAGCGTGGGTGCGCCGCCCCAGCCCAGACCCCACAGGATCGCCGCGAGGTAGACCATGGCGTGGCTGTCGGAGAGCACCGCGAGCACCCCGGCTCCGGCGGCGAACACCAGCGTGGCGGCGATGGTGAGCGCGCGCAGCCGGCCGTGGATGTGCGCGCCGACGATCCAGATGCTCACCAGCGACGCGCCGCCGAATACGAGCAGGACCAGGTCGGTGGAGCCGTCCATGTCGACGTGGTCGAGGTAGGAGGCGATGTAGGTGTAGAGGATGGTGTGCGCCAGTACGAACACCAGCGTGACGAACAGGACGGGGCCCACCCCGGGAATGGCCACCGTGCGCAGCAGGGGCTTACGTTCGTCCGGGCGTTGGCCGGGGTGGTCGGGGACGAGCGCGACGATCCAGGCGATCAACAGTACGGCCAGCGCGGTCATGATCCAGAAGGTGGTGCGCCAGCCGAACGCGTCGCCGAGGAAGGTGCCGGCGGGTACCCCGAGGGACAGCGCGACGGGGATGCCGGCCATCACGACGGCGATCGCCCGGCCCTGGAGGTGCGGGGGTGCCAGGCGGCGGGCGTATCCGGCCAGCAGCGCCCAGGCGACGCCCGCGGCCACGCCGGCCACGAAGCGGGCGACCATGGTGAGCGGGTAGTTCGCCGAGACCGCGGTGACCGTGTTGGCCGCCGCGAAGCCGCCCATCGCGGTCAGCAACAGCCGCTTGCGACGCCACCCGGCGGTGGCGGCCGACAGCGGGATCGCGGTCAGCGCGGTACCGATCGCGTAGATCGTCACGGATTGGCCCATCGCGGATTCGCCGACCCCGAGGTCGGAACTCATCGCGGGCAGCACCCCCGCCGGCAGCGTCTCGGTCAGGCTGGTCGTGAACACCGCGGTGGCCAGTGCCAACAGCGCGCCCATCGGCAGCTTTCGGTGGGCGATCGTGGTGTGGGAAGGTGATTGTGCGGTGATGTCGTTGCTCATGCTGCGTATGCTCGAACCCTCACATTGATGTGAAGGTCAAGCGACGAGACGTGAGGTGGATCACATGCGTATCGGAGAGTTGTCGGAGCGCACCGGTACCCCCCGACGACTGCTGCGCTACTACGAGGAACAGGGCCTGATCGTCGCCGATCGTTCGGCGAACGGATACCGGGACTACGACGAGTTCTTCGTGGACCGGGTGATGCAGATCAGGGGCCTGCTCGACGCCGGGTTGCCGACCCGGATCATCCGGCAGATCCTCCCCTGCCTCGACAAGCCGAGGATCATCCACTTCCCCGACGCGACGCCGGAGATGATCGCCACGCTCGAACACGAGCGCGACCGGATGACCGAACGCGTCAACTGCCTGATCCGCAACCGAGACGCGATCGCCGAATACCTGGACGCGGTCCGCACCGACGACCGCTCCCTGGAACCGACAACGGCCTCCTGACCCGTACCGCCCCCGACCCGCACCGCTCGAACGCACACACCAACACCGTCCCCGGGCCGTCCCCCCGGGCCCCGAATCCCCTTGCCCACCCGCATCCGCCTCTTGTGAGCGTGACCAAGCCGGGCCGGGCCCCCGTCGCTGTGCGTCCTTCGGATCTCGCCGTGATCGGGCCGCGTCGGCCCCGGGCGGGCGGGTGACGTGCTCGTCGGTGAACTCGGATTGTCCGGGGCGCAGTCGTGCCGCTATTGCGGGTGCCCTGTTCGGTCGGCTCCAAGGCGGCGCGTTCGGCGTCGGTGAAGACGGCCGAGACGAGACAGCCCCGGCGGGTGTGACATCGCGGTTCCGGGTGGCGGCCGGCACCGGCGGCCCTACGCGCTGCGGATGCGTTCGACGCCCGCGCGGCGCAGGGCCGCGGCCAGGTTGTCGCGGGCCGTGGTCTGCGCGGCGATCCGGGCGTCCAGTACGGCCAGCCGATCGAGGGCGATGCGCAGGGCGGTGTCCGACGGGGGGCGGGCGGCGACGTCGACCCCGGCGTCCAGGCAGGGCAGGAACGCCCGTACGTCGTCCAGCGTCAGGCCGACGGCGAGCAGGTCCCGGATCGACCGGACCCGGGCCACCACCCGCGCGTCGTACTCCCGGTAGCCGTTCGCCGCCCGCGCCGACTCGATCAGCCCCGCCTGCTCGTAGTGCCGCAACGCGCGCGGGGTGGCCCCGGTCGCGTCCGCCAACTCCCCGATCCGCACCCGACCCTCCCGGCCCGCCTGGACGGGTCGGCACCCCGGCCCGATCCACCCGATCCTCGCACGGCGGGTACGGGACGGACCGGTCGAACCCCCGCCGTCGGCGGAACCGTTCGGGCCTTCCACCGGCCGGCCCCGCCCGGCCGGCCGGACCCAACCCACGCCGGGCACGCCCTAACCCACGACCGCGCCGCCGTCGACCGGGAGCACGATGCCCGTGACGAAGGACGCGCCCGGAGCGGTCAGGGCCGTGATGGCCCACGCGATCTCCTCCGGGGCGCCGATGCGGCCGAGCGGGGTGTGGGCCAGTTGCCAGGCGCGGATGGCGGCCTGCCGTTCGGGGCTCACCCCGTTGTGGTCGGCGATCGGGGTGCCGACCGCGCCGGGGGCGACCGCGACCACCCGTACGCCGCGCGGGGCCAGCTCGACCGCCCAGCTGCGGGTGAGCAGTTCGAGCGCGGTCTTGGTCGCGGCGTAGAGCGAGTTGCCCGGCCACGCGCGTTGGCCGACCGAGGTGGTGATGTTGACGATCACGCCGCCGGCGCGCTCCAGGAGGGGGAGTGCGGCCTGGGTGAGCAGGAGCGGGGCGATCAGGTTGGTGGCGAGCAGCGGGTCGATCGTGGTGCGGGTGTAGGCGCCCAGCCCGCCGATACCGACGATGCCGGCGTTGTTGACCAGGACGTCGAGCCGGCCGTGTGCCTCGGCGATGGCGCGGACGATGCGCTCGGGCTCGCCCTCGGCGGTGATGTCGGCGGTGAGCGGGGTGATCCGGTCGTGGCCCTCGGCGGTCTCGGCGAGGGGTTCGCGGCGACGGCCGACGGCGATCACGTGGGCGCCCTCGGCGGCGTACGCGCGGGCGGTGGCCCGGCCGATGCCGGTGCCGGCGCCGGTGATCAGCACGATGCGGGGGCCGGCGGTGGGGGTTTCGGTGGTGTCCATGCGGCGATGCTCCGACCCTGCCGCCAACGGCAGGGTCAAGCGCACATCGGCCCGGGCGGCACGTGGGCGACTCGCCCCGGACGCCTCGAACACGGGTGCGGTGCGGGGACGTACCCTTGCGGATTGGTCCCCTGGCCGGCCCCTGGCCCGCCCCACCCGTAGGCGGAGGTTGTAGATGTCCCAACCCGCTCCCCGTTCGCGGCCCCGTACCCGGATCGCGATCTTCGGCGCCGGCAGCATCGGCGGCTACCTGGGCGGTCGGCTCGCCGCATTCGCCGACGTCACGCTCATCGGCCGACCGGCCCTCGCCGACGCGCTCCGGGACGGGTTGACGGTGACGGGGGCGGGCCGGCCCCCGACGGTGGTCGAACCGGAGCGGCTGACCGTGGCCACCACGCCCGACGCGGTCGCCGGCGCCGACTTCGTGCTGGTCACCGTCAAGTCGGCGGCGACCGCCGAGGCCGGCCGGGAACTGGCGGGGCGGCTGAGCCCGGCCGCGCTCGTGGTCAGCCTGCAGAACGGCGTACGCAATCCCGCCGTGTTGCGCGCCGCGCTGCCCGCGCACACCGTGCTGGCCGGCATGGTCCCGTTCAACGTCGTCCGCACCGAGCCCGCCGTGTTCCACCAGGGCACCTCGGGCGCGCTGATGATCGACGCGAACCCCCGGGCGCTGTCGCTGGTCGACGTGCTGGTCGAGGCGGGCGTACCGATCCAGGTCCGCGAGGACATGCCCGAGGTACAACACGCCAAGCTGCTGATGAACCTGAACAACGCGATCAACGCGCTGTCCGGCCTGCCGCTGCGCGACCAACTCGGCCGGCGCGACTACCGGGCCTGCCTCGCGCTGTGCCAGGGCGAGGCGCTGGCCGCCTTCCGGGCCGCGGGCATCCACCCGGCCAAGCTCGGCCCCGCCTCCGCCGCGCGCACCCGACAACTGCTCTCGCTGCCCGACCCGCTGTTCCGCCGGTTGGCGAGTTCGACCCTACGGGTGGACGCGCAGGCGCGTTCCTCGATGTGGGAGGACCTGGAACGCGGCCGGCCCACCGAGATAGACAGCGTCCAGGGCGAGATCCTGGCCATCGCCGGGCGCAACGGCCTGACCGCTCCGGCCAACGCGCGCCTGATCGAACTGATCCGCGAGGCCGAGGCCGCCCCGCCGGGCGAATCCCGCCACTGGAGCGGCGCGGACCTGCTCGCCGAACTCACCCGGGCGGTCGCGGCGGCCTGATCGAGGCGGCTCGACCCATCGCGGCCCGCCTCACCACCCCCGTGCGGCCCGGATCAACCGCTGCTCCACCAGGCCCAGATGCGGGTGTTGCGCCGCGCCCGCACGGCGTACCAGGAAGCCGGTGTTGATCGGCGGGTCGTCGGGGGTGAGCAGCGGCACCAGCGCGCCGGTCGCCAGCTCGGCCGCGCACAGGTAGCGCGGCAGTACGGTCAGGCCCGCGCCGGCGACCACCGCGGCCAGTACGCCGCGCAGATCCGGGACGGTGATCGCGGCACGTTCGGTGAGCCGGGTGCCGAACACATGTCGCCAGTAGCGGCGGGCGATCGGCAGGTCCTCGGCGTAACTGACCAGCGGGATTCCGCGCAGCGCGGCGGGGCCCTCGGCGGCGATCCGCGCCGGGTCGACCCGGCGTGCCCACACCGGCGCCGCGACCAGCACGAACTCCTCGTCCATCAGCGGTACGGCGGCCAGCGTCCGGCCGCGCGGCCGGATCGTGGCCAGCACGAGGTCGTGCCGACCCGCGCGCAGCCCCTCGAGGAGGTCGTCGGTCAGCCCGGTGGCGATCCGCAGCAGCACGCCGCGTTCGATCAGCGGGACCAGCGCGGGCAGGACGAGCGTGCACAGGATGTCGGCGGGACCGGCAAGGTGCACCGGCTCGGCCGGCGGGTCGACGCCGAACCGGTCCGGCTCGGTCACCTCGGCGAGCGCGTCCAGCGGTGCCGCGACCCGCACCGCCAGGTCGTCGGCGACGGGTGTGGCCGCCACGCCCCGGGGCAGCCGCTCGAACAGCGTGCGACCCAGCCGCCGCTCCAGCGCCCGGATCTGGGTGGTGACCGTGGGCTGGGACAGGCCCAGGACCCGGGCGCCACCGGTGAACGAGCCGGCCCGGTGTACGGCCAGGAAGGTGCGCAGCAGGCTCAGGTCCAACGGGCCGCGCACGTCCGGTATCGCGGACGCCGGTGCCGGAGCGGGCGTCGGCTCCGACGCCCGCTCCGCGCTCACCGATCCATCGGAATTCGCATGGCTCATAAGGGAGAGCCTATTTGAACCCTGATGGGTAGGCGATCTACGTTCGACGCGACGGCGCGAGGGCGTGCCGGCCGATCGCACGAGGACGCCCGGGCACACCCCGCTCGGCCGCCTCGAATGGAGGGATGACAGATGGCGAAGATCCTGTTCGTGCTCACCGGGTCCGACCACTGGACGCTGGCCGACGGTACCCGGCACCCGACCGGCTTCTGGGCGGACGAGGCGGTCGCCCCGTTCGAGGCGTTCACCGCGGCCGGTCACGAGGCCGTGGTGGCCACGCCCGGCGCAGTGGTGCCGACCGTCGACGCGGCGAGCCTGGCTCCGGATGTGAACGGCGGTCCGGACGGGGCCGCGGAGGTCGCCGCGGGCCTGGACCGGTTCGCCGCGCTGCGTGCGCCGCTGGACCTGGCCGAGGTCGAACTCGCCGACTACGCCGCCGTGTTCTACCCGGGCGGACACGGGCCGATGGAGGACTTGGCGGTGGACGCGACGTCCGGCGCGCTGCTCGTCGCGGCGCTGGCCTCGGGCAAGCCGCTGGGTGTGGTCTGCCATGGGCCGGCGGCGCTGCTGGCCACGGCGGACGCGGACGGCACGTCGCCGTTCGCCGGCCGTCGGTTGACCGCGTTCACCAATGCCGAGGAGATCCAGGCGGGCTTCGGCGAGCGGGCGCACTGGCTGCTCCAGGACCGGCTGATCAACCTGGGCGTCGACTTCCGCGAGGGTGGCCCGTGGGCGCCGCACGTGGTCGTCGACGACAACCTGTACACCGGCCAGAACCCGGCCTCGGCGGCCCCGCTCGCCCGGGAGATCGTCAAGGCCCTGGGCTGACCCGGCCCGCGCGATACGGCCCGGGGCGTGGG
>NZ_JBHTVA010000043.1:32822-92105 GCF_042793325.1 Embleya sp. NPDC056575 | reverse complement strand
ACAACCCGACCCACCCGGGAACGCAAGCCCGGCGGAACCCAACCCGACCCCCTCCCCGGCCACCCGCCGCAGGTCGCCCTTCCCCCGACCCAGGCACCCGCCCCGACGAAACCCCACACCCGAAGCCCCCACCGGCAGCGGCCAACCACCGACCCTGACCAGCCCCGCACCAGCCGGTCCCGCAACCACAAACGCAGCTTCCGCCGAAAACACCCGGCCCACTCGGGAAGGCTGCCCGGAAGACTCGACCCGGCCGCCCTCCCCACCCGCCACTGCCGGCCGGTTTTTCGCCGAGCAACACGCTCGTATCGCCAGAAGCCGGAGCCTCGGAGCCCCGCACGCCGGCGGCGGCCCACGACCGACTCTGACCAGCCCCGGCCCGGCCACCCGCAACCAACACCGCAACGCCCGCCGGGAAGGCCCGACGCACTCGGGAAGGCACTCCGGAGGGCTCGACCCGAGCCCGCCCCCACCTCCCGCGTCAACCACCCCCCACCACTCTTGAATAGTTCACCAAGTTAAGTTACAACACGTAACGTAAATCCCGAGAGGAGCCCCGGCGGTCCGACCCAGCCCGTCCCAGTCCGACCCAGCCCGCCCCAGCCCGTCCCGGCCCCACCCCGGTAATCCGGCACAAGTGATTCCGGCACAAGTAATAGGGAGAAGCCCATGGCCGATCTGCTCGTACGCGGAGGCACCGTCGTCGACGGAACCGGAGCGCCCCCCACCCCCGCCGACGTGCGGATCAGGGGCGGCGTGATCGTCGAGGTCGGCCCCGGGTTGCTTCCGGACGGTGGTACCGAGCGTGTCGTCGAGGCGAGCGGGGCCTACGTCGCGCCCGGGTTCATCGAGGCGCATACGCACGTCGACGGGGCCATGTGGTGGAACCCGGACCTCGATCCGCTGCCCGCATACGGCACCACCACCGTCGTGTTCGGCAACTGTGGGATGTCGGTGGCGCCGTTGCGGGAGAGCGCGCGTGGGCCCGTGCTCGATCTGTTCTGCTTCCTGGAGGACCTTCCGCTCTCCGCCTTCCAGGACAAGGTGCCGTGGACGTGGGAGCGCTGGCCGGAGTACCGCGGCGCGGTCGAGGGGCAGGCCGTCGCCGTCAACGTGGCCGGGTTCGTCGGGCACCTGACCCTGCGCACCACGGTGATGGGCGCGGAGGCGTCCTGGGCGCGGGCGGCGACCGGCGAGGAGATCGCCGAGATGGCCGCGTTGCTTGACGAATCGTTGACTCATGGAGCTATCGGCTTGTCGACCAATGTCTTCGACAAGGACCGCTACCTCAAGCCCGTGCCCACCCGGCTCGCCGAGGACGCCGAGTTCGAGGCGCTGGCCGACGTGCTCGCCCGGCACCCCGGGGCCACCCTCCAACTGATCACCCGGTTCAACGAACCGGACAACATCGACGCCGACGTGGAGCGCTTCGCCCGCATCTGCAAGCCGCGTGGGATCCGGGCCCAGTGGACCGCCATCCCGTCCACCGTTCGGGAGGACTACCTGCGCGAACAGACCATCGCGCTGCACCGCAGGCTGCGCGCCGACGGTGTCGACTTCTGGCCCAACGTGCCGCATAAACCGCTGGAGCCGTTCTTCAATTTCGAGCGTGCGCTCACCTTCCAGCGGGTCGCCGCGTGGAACCACTGGATCAACGGTCCGGCCGAGACCAAGCTCGCCACCCTGGCCGATCCGCGGTGGCGGGCCCAGGCCCGCGAGGACTGGGACAACCGGGTCTCGTCGTCGACATCTCGACTGGATCGCCCCGAGTCGCTGATCCTGGCCATCTCGGAGACCGGGCACGGCCCGCTCGGCATCTCGCTCAAGGAGTACGCCGACCGGGAGGGGCTGCACATCTCCGACGCACTGGCCACCTGGATCGGCCACAACGGGATCCTGTCCTGCCTGCGCGGCATCCCGGACGCGTTCGACGAGCCGGTCGTGGCCGGCCTGTTCGCCGAGCCGCACACGCTGACCAACATCAACGACTCCGGCGCGCACCTGCAGTTGTTCTGCGGCTCCGGCGAGAACGTCTACCTGCTCACCCGCTACGTGCGCGACACCGGCCTGCTGAGCGTCGAGCAGGCGGTGCACAACCTCACCGGCAAGCTCGCCGGCTTCTTCGGCCTGGGCGACCGGGGCGTGATCGCCCCGGGCCTGGCCGGCGACCTCGTGGTGTTCGCACTCGACGAGATCGAGGTGCGGCCGGAGGAGAAGCGCTACGACAACCCGGACGGCTCGTGGCGCTTCACGCGCGGACCGGCCGGCGTACGGGCCACCATCGTGCGCGGCGTGCCCACCGTGCTCGACGCCGAGCCGACCGGGGAGCGGCCGGGCACGATGGTCGGACTCGTTTCGTCGCCCGACTGACGGAACGTCACATAACTCCCCTTACCCTTGGAACACGGCGGTGGGTCACCGACCCCCCGCCGTGTCACGGTTTCGTGACGATCCGGCCTGGCCTTCACCATGGGGCAGGCGCCACAGGGACGCTACGGCCAACGTGATCGATGCCACGGACCGCGTACGGGGAGCGGGACCGCGGCCTCTTCACAGCGGGCATGCGCGGAGGGCAACCTTGTGGATACGGGCAACCGGTTCCACGACCGAAAATGGCTCGATCGGCGTCCGAATTGCACCGATTTGGGCAATGTCGGTACGTCGTGAGCAATCACCGCCGGAAGCGCGATGGCCCTCCGTCTAGGTAGCATCCGCCGAGTGCCGCCCGTTACCGACGGGCACGCCCCCCGACAAAGGTTCTCGATGAGTGACGATTCCCCCTCGCCGGCTTCGGCGGGGTTCGTGCCGACGCAACGGCCGCGCCTGGCCAAGGGAGCTTCTCCCTGGCTGGTGCCGACGGCCGTGACCGGCGCGTTGACCGGTTTGGCCGCACTGCGCAACCGGCGCTGGGCCCTCGCGGCCGTGCCGACGCTGGCGCTCACCGGTGGCATGCTGTGGTTCTTCCGTGACCCGGAGCGCGTCATCGGCGACGGCGTGATCGCCTCGGCCGACGGCGTGGTCCAGAGCATCGACCCCTGGCCCGACGGCCGCACCCGGGTCGCGACGTTCATGAGCCCGTTGAACGTGCACGTGAACCGTGCGCCGCTCGACGGCGTCGTGAAGTCCGTGGAGCACAAGGCCGGCGGATTCGTTCCGGCGTTCAACAAGGAAAGCGAACACAACGAGCGCGTTGTGTGGATCTTCGACACCGCGATCGGCGACGTGGAGCTGGTGCAGATCGCCGGCACCGTCGCGCGACGCATCGTGCCGTATCTGGAGCCGGGTACCGAGGTCGCCCGCGGCGACCGCATCGGCCTGATCCGGTTCGGCTCGCGCGTGGACGTGTACCTGCCGCCGGGCGTCGAGCCCGCGGTGACCGTGGGACAACGGACGACGGCGGGAGAGACACGTCTTGACCGGGACTGACTACGACGATACGGCCGACCTGGATGTCGCCGAGCTGAACATCCTGGGCACTCCGGTCGAGGACGATCCGCAGGCGTGCCTGTCCTCGCGGATCTCGGTCGCCGACGTGCTCACGCTGGGCAACGCGGCGTGCGGCTTCATGGCGATCTACTTCCTCGCCTGCTCGGTGATGGCGCAGCGCGGCGGCGACGTCGGCGTCTCGGCCGAGCGCGGCATGGCGGCGGCCGTGGTGCTGATGCTGGTCGGCGCGTTGTGCGACCTGTGTGACGGCATGGTCGCCCGCAAGCTGCGGATGTCCTCGCTCGGCGCGCAGCTGGACAACCTCGCGGACGTGATCACCTTCGGTGTCGCGCCGGCGTTCTTCGTGGTCACCTGGGC
This sequence comes from Embleya sp. NPDC056575, assembly GCF_042793325.1. Lineage (NCBI taxonomy): Bacteria > Bacillati > Actinomycetota > Actinomycetes > Kitasatosporales > Streptomycetaceae > Embleya > Embleya sp. NPDC056575. The sequence continues at coordinate 88,301 of NZ_JBHTVA010000043.1, read as the reverse complement.
CGCCGTGCCGGTGAACGCGGGTCAGGCGCCGGCCGCGGTGCTGGTCGCGCTGTCGGTACTGATCGCCGGTGTCCTTCGGCTGGCCAGATTCGCGACCACGCCGGGGCGCCCAGGGGTGTTCCAGGGCATGCCCATCCCGATGGGCGCGATGACGGTCGTCTCGATCGTGCTGCTCGACCTGCCGTTCACGCCGGCCGCGGTGCTGATCGTGGCCGTGTCCGGGCTGATGGTCAGTCGGATCGAGTACCCCAAGCCGCAGGGCAACATGGCGATCCTGGTCATGGCGGGGATCGCGCTGAGCATGAGCTGCCTGATCGCCTGGGCGGCCGACGCGCCCGGCAGCGACTGGATGCTCAACATGGGCGCGACCACCCAGGTCACCCTGGCCCTGCTCGTGCCCGCGATGGCGATGGCCCGCAAGGGCGTGGAGCGCATCGGCCTGCGGATGATCCGCTAGCGGCCGGCACCCGCACCACCGCTTCGGACGCCGTCACCCCTCGGGGTGGCGGCGTCCGGCGTTTGCGGGCCCGGGGTCGGGCCTCACGGGGTCGGGTGAGCCGAGGTCCCGGACCACCCCTACCGCAACCGGTGCGCCAGCCCCGTGAACCGTTTGCCCGCCGACACCGTCCGCACCGCCTGGCCGAGCGCGCGCCGCGAGCCGACCAGGACCACCAGGCGCTTGGCGCGGGTGATCGCGGTGTAGAGCAGATTGCGCTGGAGCATCATCCAGGCGCCCGTCGTCACCGGCACCACCACCGCCGGATACTCGCTGCCCTGCGAGCGGTGGATGGTCACCGCGTACGCGTGCGACAACTCGTCGAGTTCGGCGAAGTCGTAGTCGACCTCCTCGTCCTCCTCGGTGCGCACCACGAGCTTCTGCTCCTCGGGGGACAGCGCGATGACCACCCCGCCGGTGCCGTTGAAGACGCCGTTGGCGCCTTTGTCGTAGTTGTTGCGGATCTGGGTGACCTTGTCGCCGACCCGGAAGACGCGCCCGCCGAACCGCTTCTCCGGCAGGCCCTCGCGCGAGGGCGTGAGCGCCTGCTGGAGCAGCAGGTTGAGCGCGCCGGCTCCGGCGGGGCCGCGGTGCATCGGGGCGAGCACCTGGATGTCGCGGCGCGGGTCCAGACCGAACTTGCGCGGGATGCGCCGGGCGACCACGTCCACGGTCAGCGTGGCCGCGTCCTCCGTCTCCTCGGCCGGGAACAGGAAGAAGTCGCTCAGCCCGTCGGTGACCGGCGGGCGGCCGGCGTTGATCCGGTGTGCGTTGGTCACCACGCCCGACTGTTGGGCCTGGCGGAAGATCTGGGTCAACCGCACCCGGGGCACCCGTTCGGCCGCGAGCAGGTCGCGCAGCACCTCGCCGGCGCCGACGCTGGGCAACTGGTCCACGTCGCCGACGAACAACACGTGCGCGCCCGCCGGTATCGCCTTGATCAGCTTGTTGGCGAGCAGCAGGTCCAGCATCGACGCCTCGTCGACCACCACGAGGTCCGCGTCGAGCGGCTTGTCCTGGTCGTAGGCCGCGTTGCCGCCGGGCTGGAGCTGCAACAGCCGGTGCACGGTGGCCGCTTCGCATCCGGTCAGCTCGGCGAGCCGCTTGGCGGCCCGGCCGGTGGGCGCGGCCAGGATCACCTTCGCGTCGCGCGCGCGGGCCAGTTCGACCACGGATCGTACGGTGAAGCTCTTGCCGCAGCCCGGCCCGCCGGTGAGCACCGCGACCTTGCTGGTCAGCGCGAGCCGTACGGCCTGCTCCTGCTCGGGCGCCAGCGCCGTGCCGGTCCGGCCGCGCAGCCAGGTCAGCGCCCGGGTCCAGTCCAGGTCGGCGAACGCGGCCAGCCGGTCCTCGCGCGCGCCCAACAACGCGCGCACCCGCCCGGCGAGGGAGAGTTCGGCGCGATGGAACGGCACCAGGTAGACCGCCTGGACCGGATCACCCTGGGTCCCGGACACCGTCACCGGGCCGGGCAACTCCTCGCAGACCACGCCCTCCTCCCCGATCAGGTCGTTCAGGCAGCGCACCACGAGGTCGGAGGGCACGTCGAGGATCTTCACCGCCTCGGCGACCAGGACGTCGGCGGGCAGGTAGCAGTGGCCGCTGTCGGAGCCCTCGGACAGCGTGTACTGCAGGCCGGCCTTGATCCGCTGGGGCGCGTCGTGCGGTATCCCGACCGCCTTGGCGATCGCGTCGGCGGTCTTGAAGCCGATCCCCCACACGTCGGCGGCGAGCCGGTAGGGCTCGGTGCGCACCACGGTGATCGACGCGTCGCCGTACTCCTTGAAGATCCGCACCGCCGGGGAGGTGGAGATGCCGATGCCCTGGAGGAAGACCATCACCTCCTTGATCGCCTTCTGTTCCTCCCACGCGGCGGCGATCAGCTTGGTGCGCTTGGGTCCCAGACCCGGGACCTGGATGAGCTGCGTGGCGTCCTCGTCGATCACGTCCAGCGAGCGCACCCCGAAGTGCTCGACGATGCGGTCGGCGGTCTTGGGGCCGATGCCCTTGATCAGCCCGGAGCCGAGATAGCGGCGGATGCCCTGCACGGTGGCCGGCAGCACGGTGCTGAACGATTCGACCTGGAACTGTTTGCCGAACTGCGGATGGCTGCCCCACCGGCCGCGCATCCGGATCGACTCGCCGGGCTGGGCGCCGAGCAGCGCGCCGACCACGGTGAGCAGTTCGGTGCCGCCGCGGCCGGTGTCCACCCGGGCGACGGTCCAGCCGTTCTCGTCGTTCTGGTACGTGATCCGCTCCAGCACGGCTTCGAGGACGGCCCCTCCCCCGGCCCCGGATTCCGGGCCGGGCGGTATCCCCGGCAGCGTGCTCGTCATGCCGCCCGAGCGTAGTCAACGGGGGCGACACGGTAACTAGAACACGTTCTCTTTTTGCTCCCCGACACCATTGACTGTGTCACATATCGGCGGTACGTTCCGTGCACTCCAGGCTCCGAGCCGCAAGCTCTCCGCAGATCGAAACAGATCGAAACCGTGAGGACACACGCATGCCCGTCATCAACGAGCAGGTCGAGGTCGCTGCCAGTCCCGAGGCCGTGTGGGCGAAGCTGACCGACTACAGCGTCTTCGGCGAATGGATGGTCCCGCACGTCGAGTTCCCGAACGGCGCCCCGGACAAGCTCGAAGCCGGCGTGGCGTACGACGAGAAGATGAAGCTGATGGGCTTCCCGGCGGACATCAAGTGGACGATCAAGGGCGTCGAGGCGGGCAAGTCCCTCGCGCTCGACGGCAAGGGCCCGATGGGCGTGATCATGACCGAGACCTTCATCGTCGAGGCGTCCGGCGACGGTTCGATCCTGCGGATCGAGTCCGAGGTCAAGGGCGGCGCGGTACAGATGATGGCCGGCAAGGTCACCAAGGCCACCCAGGAGGCGCTGATCGAGTCGCTGGCCAAGTTCGCCGCGCTCGTCAAGTAGCTCCCCCGCGCGGCACGCCCGACGACCGCGCACGACGACCACCCGCCCCGCGCGCGTACCCGGGGCGGGTGGTCGTCGTGCGTCCGCAGTCGCGCCCGCTCGGCGCGTCCGCCTGAAACAATGGCGGTCCGTCGTCGATCGCCGCACCCCCGGAGGAACCTGACGTGCCGTCAACTTCCGCCCACTTCCCGTGGGCCCTGCACCGGACCAGGCTCGCCAACGGTCTGCGTGTGGTGGTCTGCCCCGACAGCACGGTGCCGCTCGCCGCGGTCAACCTCTGGTACGACGTGGGTTCGCGGCACGAGGTCGAGGGCAAGCACGGCTTCGCCCACCTCTTCGAGCACCTGATGTTCGAGGGCTCGGCGCACGTCGACAAGGGCGGCCACTTCGCCGCCGTGGAGGGCTGCGGCGGCGACGGGATCAACGCGTCGACCAACCCGGACCGGACCAACTACTACCAAACGGTGCCCTCGGGCCGGCTCGACCTCGCGCTGTGGCTGGAGGCCGACCGGATGGGCTCGCTCGCGCTGACCCAGGAGACCCTGGACAACCAGCGCGAGGTGGTCAAGAACGAGCGCCGGCAGCGCTACGACAACGTGCCGTACGGGACCTGGAGCGAGGAGATGACGGCCCTCGCCTATCCGGCGGGCCATCCCTACGCGACGTCCACGATCGGTTCGATGGAGGAGCTGGACAGCGCCGAACTGGCCGACTTCACCGCCTTCCACGAGACCTACTACGCGCCGGACAACGCGGTGCTGACCGTGGTCGGCGACGTCGACCCGGACCGGGTGGTCGCGCTCGCCGAGCGCTACTTCGGCGGCATCGCCCCGCGCGGCTCCTTCCCGCAGCCCTCCCCCGACCCGCTGCCCGCCCGCTTCGGCGCCGGGCGGCACGTGACGGTGTACCGGGACGTGCCCACGCCGCGCCTGTTCCTGTGCCACCGGGCGCCGCGCTTCGGCACCCCGGACGCGCCCGCCTCGACCGTGCTCGCCGCGGTCGTCGGGCGCGGCCGGGGCAGCCGGCTGTACCGCGAGCTGGTCACCGCCCGCAATCTGGCCCAGTCCACCGGCGCGTTCCTGTCCGCGTGGGGCTACCTCAACCACGAGTCGGTCCTGATGGGCTCGTGCGCGCCGAGCGAGGGCACCGAACCCGGCGAACTCCTCGACGCCTATGTCGCGGTGTGCGACCGGGTGGCGGACGAGGGGGTGACCGAGGCCGAACTCGACCGGGTACGGGCGATGCTCGCCGGCGACTGGCTGCGCGAGTTGTCCACCGCCGGCGGCCGGGCCGACGCGATCGGCCGCTTCACCACCCGCTTCGGCGACGCCGAGTCGATCCGCGACCACCTCGACCACCTGCTCGCGGTCACCACCGAGGACGTGCACCGCGTCGCCCGCGAGATCCTGCACGCGGACAACCGCATCGTGCTGGAGTTCCTGCCCGAGGCCGCCGAGGCGGGCGCCCGGATCGACACGAACGAGCCGGAGGCCGCCGCATGAGCGCACACATCGGAACCCGACACACCCTGGTCGCCGAGCGGCCCACCGGCACCGAGCCGCGCCCGTACCGCTTCCCCGAGGTCCGCCGGGTCACCGTGGCCGGCGGCGAGGTGGTCGGCGCGCACCTGCCCGGACACCGCCTGGCCTGGGCCAAGTCGGTCATGGAGAGCGGCGCGCTGCACGAGCCGGTCGGCCTGGACGGCCTGGCCCGGATCACCTGCTCCCTGCTCGACGAGGGCAGCCTGGACCGCGACGCCGACGCGTTCGGCGTGGCCGTCGAGGCCCTGGGCGCGCAATGGCGCATCGCCTGCGGGTGGGAGACCCAGGAGGTGGGCATCGACCTGCCCGCCGACCGGCTCGCCGAGGGCCTGGACCTGGTCGCCGAGGCGATCCGCCGCCCGGCCTTCACCGACGCCGACGTCGAGCGTTTCCTCGCCGACCACGAGCGTTCCCTGAAGACCGCCTGGGCCCAGCCCGGCACCCGCGCCCAACTCGCCTTCCGACAGGCCCTGTTCGGACCGGGACACCGGCTCGGCGGGGTGCTCGGCGGCACCCCGGACACCGCCGCCGCGCTGACCGCGGACGCGATCCGGGCCTTCCACGCGGCCCGGATGACCGCGCCCGGCACCCTGGCCGTGGTCGGCGACCTGGACACGATCGACCTCCGGGCGCTGGGCACGATCGTCTTCGCGGGCGCGACCGGCACCGGACACCCCGCCGAACTCGCCGAGTTCACCGGCGCGCCCTCGACCCGGCAGGCGATCGTGGTGGACCGGCCCGGCGCGGTGCAGTCCGTGTTGCGGATCGGACACACCGCGGCGCCGCGCTCGACGCCGGATCTGATCGCCATCGAGTTGTGCGCGGAGGTGCTGGGCGGCAGCTTCGGCTCCCGGCTCAACCACCTGCTGCGCGAGGTCAAGGGCTACACCTACGGCGCGCACGCGAGCTTCGGCCACGGCCGGCGCTCGGGCACGTTCACGATGTCCGCCGCGGTACACACCGAGGTCACCGCCGCGGCGGTGGTGGACACGATCGCGGAGATCCGCCGGATGCACTCCGACGGGGTCACCGACGACGAGCTTGCCGCGACCCGTGCCCACGCGCTGGGCAGCATGCCGATCAACCTGCAGACGCCGGGCGGCATCGGCGGCAGGTTGATCGAGGCGATCGTGCATGGCCTGCCGGACGATCACGTGACGCGTGAGTATGCCGAGATCGGGTCCACGGATCGGGCCGCGGTCTCTCGGGCGGCTGCGACGCATCTGCGGCCCGACGAGCTTGCCGTCGTGGTCGAGGGCGATGCCTCGGTGGTGGTTCCGGACCTGGAGGCGGCCGGCTTCGAGGTGGTGCGGTCCGAGGTGTGACGCTGCGGGTGCGGCTCGGTTGGGTGGTGTGCCCGCCCGCTCCACCCGGTGCCTCGAGCTTCCACGCCGGGGTTTCGCGGGCTTCGGCGCGGCCGATCGGGTCCCTTGGTCGATCGGTCGGCGAAGGGGTGGTCAGGTGGGGGCGTCGGCCAGGTACACCTGGCGGTAGCCGCTCCATACCGCCGGGCCCAGGTCCTGCGGTACGTGTGGGGGGAGTGGCCACATCGGGCCGCTCACCTCGCACAGCAGCACGTGCAGGCCGTTGCCCGCGTCGAACCAGCGCAGGCCCACCGCGCCCGGTGAGCGCAGGAGTTCGGCCACCGCCTCCTCGTGCAACCAGCGGCCCATCGCCGTGCCGGAGCCGTGCGCGGTCAGGTGCAACACCTTGTCGCCGGCCGGGAACAGCCGGCTGACCGACACGTTGGGCCAGCGCCGCACCTCGCGGCAGTCCAGCCGGGACGAGGTGATCGCGCCGATCAGTTCGGGCGGCAGCGGGGTGCGCGCGGTGTCGTGCACGTCGTCGCCCGCGGCGGCGAGCACGCCCACGTGCTTGAGGTCGTAGACGGTCAGGTAGCGCGCGGCCGGCGGCCCGGCCTCGGCCTCACCGTTGGTGAACGCGCCGCACAACACGAAGCGGCGGGCGCGCCGGAAGCCGGGCACCTTGAGCAGGTCGTCGTGGTGTCGATCGCACCAGGGGGAGAACGTTCCGTCCAGGGCCTCGGGCAGATCCGATCGCAGGTGCAGCAGCCCCGCGCCCGTGGGGAATCCGTCCAGGTCGAGTCGCGGTATCGCGGCTTGGTCGGACATCGTGTGCGCCTCCCCCGATGCCCTCACGCCCGGCTGTCCCTGGCGCAAGCGGGAACTGACGGAGGGTCATGGTTTTGTTACCCACCGGTCGCCGAAAGCATGTCCTCCTTGCCGAACATCCGCGCGGTCTCGCGCGCGCTCGGCGTGCCCGCGTCGGGGTCGGCGCCGGCCGCCAACAACGCCGCCACCACCTCCGGCTCGTTCTTGAAGACCGCGCCCGCGAGCGGCGTCTGGCCGCGGTCGTTGGCCCGGTCCGGATCCGCGCCGCGTTCCAGCAACGCGCGTACCGCGTCGGCGTGTCCGTGGTACGCGGCGAGCATCACCAGCGTGTCGCCCCGGTCGTTGGCCAGGTTCGCCGGCAGCCCGCCGTCCAGGTAGGTGCCCAGCGTCTCGGCGTCGCCGACCCGCGCCGCCTCGAACATGCGCCCCGCCAACTCCTCGATGGCGCGCTCGTCCGCGGCGGACGGCGACTCCGGCCGCGACTGGGGCTGCTGCTCGCTCATGACGACCTCCGTGCACGTGACGGCCCGCACGGCGCGGGCCGGGCCGCCGTGCGGCCCGATCCGAACCTATCGGGTGGCACACCGCGCAAGGCGTCCCACCCGCGCGGACACGCGTGTGAGAATCGGTCCACGCCCGGCCCCGGGCCCCGGATCCGAAGGAGACGGCTCTTGCGCCGGCAACGCCATCAGCACCATCCGGACCTCGACGCCTACTTCGCCCGGATCGGCTGGTCCGGTGGGCGCGCGCCCACGTGGGCGACGCTGCGTTCGCTGCACCTCGCGCACGTCGTCGGCATCCCGTTCGAGAACGTCGAGGTCGTCCTGGGCGGCGTGCCGTCGCTGGAGCCGGCCGACCTGGAGGACAAGCTGGTCCGGCAGGGTCGCGGCGGTTACTGCTTCGAGCACAACCTGCTGTTCGCGGGCGTGTTGGAGGCGATGGGCTTCGGGGTGACCCGGCTGGCCGCGCGGGTGCGGATGGGCTCCGAGGCGATCCGGCCGCTGACCCACATACTGCTCGCGGTCGAGGTGCCCGGCGAGGCGCACCCCTACATCGCCGACGTCGGCTTCGGCAGCGGCGGCCTGTTGGAGCCGCTGCCGCTGCTGCCGGGGGTGTCCAGCCCGCAGGGCGCGTGGCGCTACCGACTGGTGCGCGAGGACGATCTGTGGCTGCTGCAGACCGTGTACGGCGACGACGGGTGGTTCACCGTCTACGAGTTCACGCTCCAGCGCCGGGAGCAGGTCGACTACGAGGTGGCGAACTGGTACGTCGCCACCCATCCCGGCTCCCCGTTCCGGCACACCCTGCGGGTGCAGCGCAGCGGCCCGCACGAGCGTGCCTACGTGGTGGACCGGCTGCTGACCGTGGTGCGCAGCGACGGCTCCACCGAGGAGCGCCGGCTCGCGGACGATCACGAGGTGCTGCGGCTCCTGGTCCGCGACTTCGGTCTGCTGCTGCCCTGGGACACGGCCTTCCCCGAACCGCCCGAGCGCCCGGAACGACCCGAGGAGAATTGACCGATGTCCTTCGACAAGCAGGTGCGCGTCACCCCGGAGCTGTACGACTACGTCCTGGACCACTCGCTGGCGCCCGACCCGGCGCAGCGCGCGGTGATCGAACGCACCAGGGGCATGGGCGGGTTGGCCCAGCTCCAGGTGCCCGCCGAGCAGGGCGCGCTGTTGACGCTGCTCTCCGGTGTGGTCCGGCCGCGGGTCGCGGTCGAGGTGGGCACCTTCACCGGATACTCGGCGCTGTGCATCGCCAAGGGGCTGGCCGCGGACGGCCGGTTGCTGTGTTGCGACGTGTCCGTGGAGTGGACCGAGATCGCCCGCGAGACGTGGCGGGAGGCAGGCGTGGCCGATCGCATCGACCTGCGGATCGCGCCGGCCCTGGAGACGCTGGACGCGCTGCCCTCGCATCCGCACATCGATCTGGCGTTCATCGACGCGAACAAGGACGGCTACATCTCCTACTGGGAGGCGCTGGTGCCGAGGATGCGGCCGAACGGTCTGCTGATCGCGGACAACGTGCTCTACGACGGGCAGGTGCTCAAGCCGAACGGCGACCCGACGCCGGCGGCGGTGCACGCGTTCAACGAGCATGTGAAGGCCGACCGTCGGGTGGAGCCGGTGATGTTGCCGGTCGCGGACGGGATCACGCTGGCCCGGGTCAAGGCGCTCGACGAGGACTGACCCGCCCCGGGCGCACGCCGGGCACCGGTCCGGCGAGCCGGCGCCGCGGTGCCGGACGGATCGACCCCGACCCGTCCGGCACCGCGCACCCGGCGCGCCTCAGCCGGTGTCGCCGTCGAGCACCTTGCGCAGCCGCCGTGCCTCCACCACCGCCCGGGACGAGCCCTTGCGCTCGGCGAGTTCGGCCAGGCCGGGGATGCACACCCCCCGCGCGCCCGAGCCGGCCGCGGTCTCCGCGGCGAGCGCGAGCACGTCGCCGAGCCCGGTGGCCTTCGTCCCGGCGAGCAGGTCCGGCAGGAAGCCGCTCAGCGTGCCCCAGACGGTGCCCGTCGCGCCCGCCCGGGCCGCGTCGCGCAGCGAGGCCACCACGCGGGTGGTCTTGAGCCCGCGTGTGCGCACCGCCTCGCCCAGATCGCGACCCAGCGCCTCGGTGTCCCACGCGTCGTCCCGGGCGCTCAGCGTCACGAACGCGTCCACCGCGCCGGTGCGGTCCTCGGCGGCCTGCGCGCCCAGCGCGTAGGCCAGGGCCAACGACATGCCCGGGCCCAGCGCACCGAACGACTCGGCCAGCGCCGGCAGCACCTCCGCGCCCCGGCTCGTGCCGTCGATGCCGCGCTGGGTACAGATCGCCAGGTGCGCCGCGATCACGTCCCGGTCCCGGGGCAGCAGCAGCGGCCAGCAGTGCAGGTCCGGCCCGGAGTCCTCGGACCAGGCCGAGGTGCGTGCGGCGGCGCCCGGGTCGGCCAGTCCGTACAGCGCCCACGCGGTCTCCGGCACGGTGTCCGGGTCGCCGGGGGCGACCGTGGCCAGGGGTCCGTCGCTGTGTATCCAGCCGCCCTTCGGCGCGGAGTATTCGCGGTGGATCCGGTCGAATCGACCGCGCCCGATCAGACCCGGGGCGGGCCCGCCGGCCGCCATCGTCCGGGCCACCCGCCGGCCCGCGGGCGAGGTGAGCCAGCCGGCACGGGCGACCGGCGCGGGGTCGAGGTGCGACGGCAGCCGCAGCAGCGCCTGGTCGACGTCGCGCCGCCAGGGGCTGTGTCCGGACGCCTCCCACTCCTCCAGGCCGGCCACCAGGGCCTCGGGGTCCACGAAGCCGGCCGCGTCGGCGATCTCGGCCAGGTAGGGGCCGGAGTGCGGCACCCGCAACCGGGTGCCCACCTCGTACAGCCGGGCGAGCAGGAAACGTTGCGGCGGGGCGATCCGCTCGATGTCGCGCTTCTCGCCGGGGATCAGGTCGTGCTCGGCCGCGTCGCCCTTGCCGAACAGGCTGCGGAACCAGCCCTGTCGGTTGCCGTGACCGGTGGCGGCGGCCACCATGGTGCCGACCGCGCCCCGGACCTGCTGGGCGAACCACTGCTGGTGCACGATGTGCCCGTGCTGCTCGGTGAGCGGGAGCAGCGCGGTGTGCAGCGCCTCGCGGTCCCGGGCGTGTTCGCGCAGCAGGGCGGCCACGATCCGCTCCACCGCGAGCGGGTCGGTGGCCTGGCCGCGCGGGCTGACCCACGGGTTGGGGGTGCTCCCGAAGAACACCGCCAGTTCCTCGACCAGTTCGGCCGTGGAGGAGATCGGCGGCGGCAGCTCGCGCGGTGGCGGCGGGCCGAGCGGGACGACGAACGCGGGCTCGGGTGCCCCGCTTTCCCCGATCAGCGCGGCCGCCTCGGGGCGGATCGCGTCGCCGAGCGTCGGCAGCGCGTCGCGCACCTCGGTGAGCACGAGGTCGACCTGGTCGGGCGGCAGCGTGCGTACGTGCTTGGCGATCAGCGCGACGGCGCGTTCCTGGAGGTCGCCGGCGGGTGAGCCGAACGCGGTGCAGGCGGTGGCGAGCAGGGTGCCCGCATGCTCCGGGTGCCGCTTGATCGCCGCGCCCAGCCAGGTGAGTTGGGTCCGTACCAGGGTCTTCTCGGCACGGAAGAGCACACTGCGACTCGCCTCGGCGATCCGCTCCGGATCGAGCAGGTCCGCGCCGTCCACCCGGCGCAGCGCGGCCTGGGCGAGTGCGGCCACCGTGGAGGGCGCGTCGGGCAGCAGCCGGAGGTAGCCCTCGGCGCGGGCGGCGAGCTCGTCGTCGGTGGGTGCCAGCGCCTCGTGCAGGCGGACGAACCCGCGCAGTGCGCCCGGGCGTTCGCCGCGCAGCAGCCGGGACAGGCAGCCGTCCAGGACCACGTCGCGCTCGATCGTCTTCGCGTCGGCGAGCGCGGCCAGCGCGGTGTCCCAGCCGGGCCGCACGGCGTTCGGTCCGGTGGTGGGGGTGTCCAGGTTCTGCCCGACCCCGGCGACCTCGAACAGCGTGGGCAGCAGGTCCGGGAAGTAGCGGTCGGCGGCGAGGTGTTCGGCGAGCGCACGCCCGGAGCCGCGCCACCGGCCGGCCACCTCGAACATCCACCGCAGCACGAAGCCCGGCGTGGTCGGCGTGGGCAACCCGGCGCCGCGCACCAGGGCGTCGACCACGTGCCACTGGTTGCCCCACGGATCCAGCGGCAGCCGGGCGGCCATGCGGGTGGCGATGTCGGGTATCCAGGCCGGATCGCGCTCGGCGAGGATCGTGTATATCGCCTCCTGGCCGAACTTCTCGGGCCATGCCATGTCCTCGCGCAGCAGCCACTGGGCGATGCCGGCGGGGCCGCCGAGGAGCGCGACACCGACGTGGCGCAGCGGACGCAGCGGGCGTACCTCGGGGCTGCCGTCGCGGCGGCGGCGGACCGCCTCCTTGTAGGCGGGCACCAGCGCGCGGCGCTCGGCCTCGGTGCGGCCCGCGAACAGCGCCACGATCGGCGCGGGGTCGTCCTGGTGGCGCTCCGGGGCGTCCACGACCGTGAGCACCCGCTCCCACGTCAGGGGCTCGCGCGCGGACTCGCCGCCCGCCGGGCCGGCGCCGGTGGGCCGGGTGCCGGTGGATGTGGTGCCGGTCATCGGTTCGCCTCCTGGGCTGCGGTCGCGCCGGCGCCGCCGTTCGCGGTGCCGGTGGTGATCGCGGTGCCGGGGTCCGCGCCGCCGTGCGGCCCGCCGCCGGTGTCGGCCCCAGCCCGGCCGCGGACGATCTGCGTGGCGAGCAGATGTTTGCAGGGCCCGCGCCCGCCGCGATACTCGGCCCACCACTGACACGTGCAGCTGCCGTCCCCGGCCAACCGCAGGCCGTAGGTGCGGTCCCCGCTGCGCACCGACGCCTCCTCGCCGCCGCCGGTGAGCGTGACGGCGCCGGCCGCGACCAGGGCGTGCGCGTCGCGCAGGCGCGGATTCATCCGCTCCACGCTGCCGGTGTCGTAGGGCAGCTCGCGGTGGTAGTAGGCCGCCTCCGCGACGTCGTAGCCGATCCGGCCCGAGGTGCCCAGGCGCACCAGCGCGGCCCGCACCCGCTCGGCGTCCAGACCCGAGCGGGCGGCCAACTCGCCGATCTCGACCCGGGGTTCCCAGGCCAGCAGGGCGGAGATCAGGTCCGCGTCGGCGCCGCTCGTCCCGCTCGCCAGGCCGGTGAGCACCGCGCCCTCGCCGGAGAAGCCGCGGGCCGGATCCGGGGACAGCGTCAACGTCAGCCGCATGCCGGGCAATTCGACCTCCCAGGCGGACGACACGGCCGTGCTGCGCGCCTGCACGGCGGGTCCGTATATACGGAGTGCGAGCGCGTGCCGCAGCAGCCTGGCGAGCGCCTGGAGGCGATCGGGCCCGGGCAGGCACACCGCGCCCGGCACGGGGCGGGCGGTCAGCCGCAACGAACGCCCGGCCGGGACGGCCCACAGCGCCTGCCGGGAGCCGCGCGGCAGCGCCCGCAGAAAGCGCACCGCCTCCCCCGCGCCGACCTCGGCGCGCAGGTCGAACCCGCCGGAGATGACCTGGACTTCGGCGAAGCCGCGCAGCCAGCGCTCGGGCAGCGGCACCTTCTTCTCCACCACGGGGCCGTCGAAGGTGGTGACGGTGACGTCGTCGGGGCCGACCGCCAGGTGCAGCGGATCGGCGCCGCCGACCCGGGCCAGCGCCTCGCGCAGCGGCGCGTTGACGTCCACGTTGGTGGTGCCGGTGCCGAACATCTCGCCGTCGATGCCGGCCGGCAGCACGTCGAGGCGCGCGTGCACCCCGCAGCAGGCGGAGAACGACTCGAAGCGCAGCCGGTCCCCGTTGCCGGTGACCACCGGATCGAGCGAACCCGGCCGCAGCGGCTGGTAGTAGCGCGCCGCCGCGACGTCGGCGACCGCGAGCAGGCCGCCGGCCGCCGCCTCGGGCGCGGTCAGGAAACCGGAGAAGAAGCGCGGGAAGGGGGTCAGGCCACGCGAGCCGAGCCCGCCGCAGGTCTGCAGGCCGAGGGAGGGGGAGCCGTCGACGGCGCCGAGCGCGGACGGCCGCAGATAGGTGAAGGAATGTACCGGGGAGGACATGTGAAGACCGTAGACAGCCCGTCCGACAGCGGGAATCGGATGTCGTCGGCGTCCTCTCGGGTGGTCTCGGCGCGGGCGCCGGGGTGCTTTCGTGCCGCCTTCGGCGGCGAGTTCGGCCGAAAGGATGCGGGCCGCTTCACCCGAGTGCACGAGTGCGCCCACGTCACTCGCTCGGCGCAGGATGCGACGCGTGTCACCAACCGCGCGCGCAGCGTGTGTATCGGGCCGTCGGTTCGTCGCAAACTTCCGGATTACCCGGCAGTAGAGGGGGATTCGCGGTGCCACGGCATCGATTAGGTGGTATCACCTGTGCGAGCATGGGCGGCTGGGGCCCGGAGCCCGAACATGACAAGCCGAGTGTGCGGCACATGGTCGAGCCGGGTGGGTGGTGGCACATCGTCAAGAGAGTGCTGTTGTAACCATGATCCGAGGACGCGTGGCAACGCGCCGGCATACTATGCGCTGGTCCATTCAGCCGGAGGTAGCAGATGCCCGCAACGCAGCCGGGGAGCGGCTCGACGGTTCGCCGTATTCTCCTCGGTTCCCAGCTTCGCCGTCTGCGCGAAGCGAAGGGCATTACGCGGGAGGAGGCCGGTTACGAGATCCGCGCCTCCGAATCGAAGATCAGCCGAATGGAACTGGGGCGCGTCAGCTTCAAGGAGCGAGACGTGGCTGATCTGCTGACCATGTACGGCGTGGGCGACGAGACCGAGCGGGCCGCCCTCCTGGGCCTCGCGGCGGAGGCCAACGCCCAGGGCTGGTGGCACAACTACAACGACATCCTGCCGAGTTGGTTCCAGGTGTACGTGGGCCTGGAGGAGGCCGCCTCGGTGATCCGCACCTACGAGGTGCAGTTCGTCCCCGGCCTGCTCCAGACGCCGGAGTACGCGCGGGCCGTGGTGATCGCCGGACAACCCTCGGCGTCGGCGGCCGAGGTCGACCGGCGCGTCGGTCTACGGATGCAGCGCCAGTCGATCCTCTACCGCGACAAGCCGCCCAGGCTCTGGGTGGTGCTGGACGAGGCGGCCCTGCGTCGCCCGATCGGCGGCCGGGACGTGATGCGCGATCAGGTCCGGCATCTGATCGAGATGGCCGCCCTGCCCAACGTGACGATCCAGATCATGCCGTTCAGGTTCGGCGCGCACGCGGCCGAGGGTGGTCCGTTCCTGCTGCTGCGCTTCCCGGAGAGCGACCTCCCCGACGTGGTCTACCTGGAGCAGCTCACCAGCGCGCTCTATCTGGACAAGCGGGACGAGGTGGACGCGTACACCGAGGTGATGGACCGGTTGAGCGTGGACGGTATGCCGCCGGACAAGAGCGTGGATCTTCTCCAGCGCATCCTGAAGGAGAACTGACCGACACGGTCGCCCCGTCCCTCGGCCGCCGCGGCCGGGGATACACCCACCCGGGTGGAGCGCCCCGGGCGGGTCGTCACGCCAGCAGGTTGTCGAAGTCCCCGTCCTTGACCCCGAGGATGAGCGCCTCGATCTCGGCGCGCGTATAGATCAGCGCCGGCCCGTCGGGGTGACGCGAATTGCGGACCGCGACGTCGCCGTCCGGCAGCGCGGCCATTTCGACGCAATTTCCCTGCGAGTTGCTGCGGCGACTCTTCTGCCAGGTGACCCCGTCGAGCGCGGTCGCCGATACCCCGTTGTGCGTTGCCTGCATGACGCTTCTCCTGGACCTCTCGCCGAGCGACCCGACGGCGGTCGCCCGCCCCCCGGTTGCGGCACGTGTCGTTCCTTCGTCCCGGTCCGTCGCAATTTCTTCCAAAACCGGTCCGACTTACGCATGCACGTGCATCTGACCATGCATTTGCAGCGTACAACGGCGATGATAGCGCAGCCGGAGTTCACCCACACGTGAGGGCTCATGCATTCCTCAAGGTTTCAAAGGAAGCGTAAAAGCTGCTTAAGCCGGCGGGGACGAAACGGGCGTAAGAATGCAGAAAACCCGTCGACGAGATCGACGGGTAAACGCTTGGCGCCGGGTGACTCGGATACCGCCGCATTCGTTGCCGCCGGCGAATGTGAATTAAAACTCGCCGCTTCGCTGCAACGTAATGTCGCCACGCAATGCGGTCCCCATATTGCGGAACGTGTGGGTCAGCCGCGTATCTCGAACATGGCCCAGACGACCTTTCCGGTGCGTCGGCCCATACCGTTCAGCGGGAACCAGCCCCAGGAATCACTGAAGCAGCCCACCAGATACAGCCCGCGGCCCGATTCCTCGTCCTCGCCGCCGGCCTGGGCCTCGGGCAGGCTCTCGCCCGGATCCTGCACCGCACACATGACACGTTCGCCCTTGCGCAAAAGCGCCAGTTGGATGTTGTGCGCGACATCCGTCGCGTCGTCGCGGCCCGCACCCAGACCGTGACACAGTGCGTTCGTGACGAGCTCGGACACGACCAGGGCGAGGTCGTCCTCGAGACAGGCGGCGCCCCAGCCGGCGAGCACCGACTGCGTGAAGTCACGAGCGGCCTTGACCGACTCGCGACGTGCGGCGAGGGCTTGTATCGCGATATCGGATGTTGGGCCCATATCCCCGGCCAGAGGCTCCATCCACTGAAACGTCGACGTCCGGAACCCTGCGGGACTCGCGACGGTCATCCGTGCCTCCGAGCGGGTACTGGTCCCCGGCCTGTTGGGAACGCCGCCAGAGGACTCGCCTCACAGAGCGTCCATGCACATGCGCGTGCACATGCACACACTTCATTATGAGGATGCCGACCCCAACTGCAAGACCGGATGCACGTGCATCGACGATTTCTGCGTCTGCACCGCGCCGATGCACGTGCATTTCGTTCGACCAAGGGCCGCTTTACACCCGGTTCCCGGACATTCAGGGAACCAGTCTTTTCTTTCTTTTGGTCCTACATCAGGAATAATCCGGACAACCTAGACACACGGTTGACGGACGGTTCCACCGCGTGGCCGTCGAGGGTCAGACCGCCGCACCGGACGGTTGCCTCGGCGCCCCCGCGTTCGGGTCGGTGGAGGCGTTGCCGCGCCCTGTGAATTGGATCACCAGCGCGACGCCGGACAGCAGGAAGACCGCCGCGCCCGGGCCGAGCAGCAGCCACGGCATCACCGAGACCTCGGTGTCCTTGTTGGGGATGCTGTCCGCCTTGTCGAAGGTGTCGATGTTGGCGCCGATGTTCTCCACCAGGGCGTTGAACTTGGCCAGGATCCGGTCGGTCTCCGCGAGGCCCTTGCCGACCTTGGGGTACTGCGTGGCCAGCTCGGCGGTGAACTGCGGGATGGGCTTGCGCAGGAGCGCGGCCATCGACGGGATGGACCTGGTCTTCATCCCGACGGCCATCTTGCCCAGCGTGTCCAGGTCGTCGTGCGCCTGCTTGTACCCGGCGTCGGTGAAGGTCGGCCGGAACGCGGTGAACATCTTCTCGGAGGCCTTGGTCTTGCCGATCACGCCGGTGGCGAGGGTGCCCACCACCATGCCCAGGCCGACCACCGCGGCGATCACCAGGCACACCGTGCTCACCACGGCGCGCGATCCGACGAAGGAGAACAGCAGCCCGCCGGCGCCCACCACGAGCAGCACGATGCCCGGGATCAGATAGAGGTAGGTGACCGCGGTGTTCGGCGCGTCCGCGGTGGGGATGTCGTCGGCCTGGCGGAAGTTCCCGGCCTGCGCGTCCATCGTGCCCGCGAGCTTGTTGAACCGCGGCATGATCGTCGGGATCTCCTTGAGACCCTTGCCGACCTCGGGCGTGGTCTGCCCCATCACGTTGATCAGCGTCGGGGTGGGGATCCCGGCCTGCTGGGCGAGTCCGGGCAGCGTCTCCGCCTGGAGCTGCTCCAGCATCTGGTTCATGGTGGCCAGGTCGGTCCGGCTCTGCTCGATGGCCTGCGGCGTGAAGGCGGGCCGGAAGGCATTGGTCAGGTCGTCGACGGCCTGCGTCTTCTTCGGCAGGCCGGCGGCCAGCGGGAAGATGATCAGGGCCGCACCCAGCAAGGCGATCAACACCAGCGCCACGTGGCGATATGCACGCACAGCGGGCTCTCCCTTCGCTTTCCGTTGTTCCTCGGATCGTATGGGTGATCGGCTCGATCCCCCAGGACCGTACGGCGGAAAGCAGCTGTTCTCGTCGGATGTCACTCGGGCAGCCGATCTTCGCAAAGAGCAACCCGCCAGTCAGCTACCGGCAAGTAATGTCATGGGATCGAGATCTCCGGCACATCGGTCACTTCGCCCCCGCGATGCCATGGAAGGGTGCGCCGACACCGGCTAGCGTGCGCCGGCCGGCTCGTGCGAGCGGTGAGGTGTGAACGGAGGTCGCCGGTGGATCTTGAACCGACGGAAGATCAAAAGGCGGTACGGAGCGCCTTTTCGGAGTTCTTCACGGACCGATGCCCGATTTCCGTGGTACGCGCGGCCGAACCACTCGGCTTCGCGGCCGATCTGTGGCGGCGCCTGGCCGCGATGGGCGTACCCGGAATGGCGCTGCCCGAAGGCGCCGGTGGTGGTGGTGCGAGCCGCGCCGATCTGGTCCTGCCGCTGCACGAGGCCGGTCGGGTGCTGGCGCCGGTGCCGTTGAGCGCACACCTGGCCGCGTCCCGGCTGCTGCTCGACACGCCGTGGTGCGCCGGGGTCGCCGACGGCACGCTGATCGCGGCGCCGGCGCTGCGGCCGACGGTGGACGGGCTGGCCCGACTGGTGCCCGGCGGCGCGGTGGCGGACGTGGTGGTGGCCCTCGACGAGGACGAACTGGTCGCGGTACGGGGCGAGGCGCCGATGAGCGGGCCGGTCAACCACGCGGCGGCGCCGCTGGCCGACCGGTACGTGCGCGACGACCGGGGCGGGCGGGTGGTGCTGGCCTGCGGCGAGGACGCGGCCCGGCGTCACGCCGCGCTGCGCCGGGAGTGGCAGTTGTATACGGCCGCCACACTGGTCGGGCTCGCCGAGCGGGCGCTGGAGTCGGCGGTGGCGTACACGCTGGAGCGCGAGCAGTTCGGCAAGCCGATCGGCGCGTTCCAGGCGGTCCAGCAGGGGCTGGCCGATCTGGTCGGGCCGCTGGACGGGATCCGGCTGCTGACCGCGCGCGCCGCGTGGTGCGCGGACGAGGGCGACCCGGCCGAGGCGGGCCGGCTCGCGGTGATGGCGTTCCTGGCCGCGACGGAGGTGGCCCGGACCACGACCTATCGCGCGGTGCACTTCCACGGCGGATACGGCGTCACCCTCGAATACGACATCCAGCTCTACTTCCGGCGCGCCCGGGGCTGGCCGCTGGTCCTGGGTGATCCGGACGAGGAGTACCGGGCGTTGGCCGACGATCTCTTCGGAGCGGTGGGAGGCGTCTGATGGACTTTCGGCCCAAGGAATCGGTCGAGGAGTTCCGGCGGTGGATCCGGGGCTTCGTCGCCGAGCACCTGACCGAGGACATGATCGAGCGGGCTCGGCGCACCGGCACCTTCCACGACTGGGAGTTCCACCGCGCGCTGGCCGCGACCGGGGTGATCGCCGAGGGCATGGCCGGGCCCGGCCGGACCGGCGGGCGCGACCCGTTGGAGCTGTACGTCTTCTTCGACGAACTGGGGCTGGCCGACGCACCGTTCTACGGGCTGGCCAACACCATGCTGGTGGCGGGAGTCGTGGAGCAGATCGGCAGCGCGTTCCATCTGGCCGAGGTACTGCCCCGGTTCCATCGGGGCGAGGCGATCGCCGCGCTGGGCTACAGCGAACCCGGCTCGGGATCGGATGTCGCGGCGGCGGCCACCCGCGCGGAGCGCGTGCCCGGGGACCCGCGGGACGAGCCGGTGTGGCTGGTGAACGGGCAGAAGATGTTCACCACGCTCGTGCACGAGGCCGGCTATGTGATCCTGCTGACCCGCACCGACCCGAACGTGGCCAAACATCGCGGCCTGACCATGTTCCTGGTGCCCACCGACCTGCCCGGCATCTCCTTCCAGGCGGTGGAGACGATGGGCGGCGACCGCACCAACATCACCTACTTCGCCGATGTCCGCGTCCCCGACCGCTGGCGGCTGGGCGAGGTGCACGGCGGGTGGGAGGTGATGAAGGTGGCGCTGGCCTACGAGCGGGGCGTGTTCGGCAACATGAACCAGGGCGTGTCGCTGCTGCGCCGGTTCACCCGGTGGGCGAGCGAGACCGGGGCGATCGACGACACCGCGGTGCGCAAGCGGCTGGCCCGGATCGCGATCGACAACGAGATCACCGCGCTGCTCGCGCTGCGCCCGGCGCTGATCGCCAGCGCGGGCGGCCTGCCCACCACCGAGGGCTCGATCGCCAAGTTGTACGCGAGCGAGGCGTACAACCGGGCGGCGGAGGCGTGCCTGGACATGGCCGGCCCCGAGGGGCTGCTGGGTGAGCCGGGTGAGGCGTGGTTCGTCGACCACGCCGCGCGGGACGCGCCGGTGACCACGATCTACGGCGGGACCAGCGAGATCCAGCGCAACAACATCGCGGAGCACCGGCTGGGGCTGCCCCGGTCGCGATAGGTGTGGCGGGACCCGCCCGCGGCGTCGCGCGGGTCCCGTGCCGCACGGACGGGCCGCTCGCGGGCGCGCCGCCCGGTGTTTTACGGATATGACGGGCTCGGCGGGGGTGCCGCCGAACGGGTGGCCGGAAGCGGGCGCGCTTCATGGCAGACTTCGGCACCGTTCACACCGGTGAGCGAAACGGAGTTTCTGCCATGCGGCCGCTGCACGACGAGGACCCTTCGAGCGTTGGCGCCTACCGATTGGTGGGCCGGCTCGGCGAAGGGACCACGGCTCGGACCTATCTGGGCGCCGCGCCCGACGACGCCCCCGTCGTCGTGCGGGTGATCCGGGCCGACCTCGGGCGTGATCCCGCCTTCCGCGCCCGCTTCGGCGAAGAGGTGGACGCCGCACGACGGTTGCCCGGTCCCGGCACCGCCGTGCTCCTGGACGCCGACACCACCGGCCGGCAACTCTGGTACGCCACCACGCACGTGCCCGGTCCGACGCTGGCCGAGACGGTCCGTCGGCACGGCCTGCTCCCCGGCCATTCGCTGCGCACGCTGGCCGGCGAACTCGCCGCCTCGCTGGGCCTGTTGCACGCCGCCGGGCTGTACCACGGGCGGCTCGACCCGGGCGCGGTGCTGCTCGATCCGAACGGCCCCCGGCTGCCGCACGTCGGGATCGCGCACGCCTCGCTCGGCTCGTCGGTGACCGCCGACGGCGTGGTGATCGGCACCGTGCTCGACTCCCCCGGCTTTCGTTCGCCGGAGCAGGTACGGGATCTGACGGTGGGTCCGGCGAGCGACATGTTCTCGCTCGGATCGGTGCTGGTGTTCGCCGCGACCGGCGCGGGCCCGTTCGACCGGGGTGACGAGCGTTCGCCGGCCGATCGGGTCGCCGAGGGCGAGCCGGAACTGGGCGACGTGCCCGCGTCGTTGCGCGACCTGATCGCGGCCTGCCTGGTCAAGGACCCGGACCGGCGCCCCGCTCCGGAGGAGGTGGCCCGGGTCGCGGCCGGCACTCCCGGCCCGAGCTGGCTGCCCGCGGCCACCGCGACGTGGGTGGCCGAGCGGGTGGCCAACCCGTGGGAGCCGCCCGAGCCGATGCCGGGCAGCGAGCCGTACGCGGCCGACACCGTACCGGCCCCGCCGCCCGGCGCGACCCCGCCGGCCGAGCCCGAGCCCACGCCCACGCCCGTCCCCTCCCCGGCCGCGCCGCCCGCCCCCGAGCCGGAACCGGCGCCGTCCACCACCACACCGGCCCGGACCCACCGCGCGGCCCGGACCGAACCCGCCGGGCCCGCCGGAGGCGAACCGCCCACCCGCGCACACCGGGCGGCCGGCTCCTCCCGGGCCAAGTCCCGCCGCGGCTTCCTCGCCGTCGCGGCAGGCGCCGCCCTCCTGGGCGGCGGCGGTGCGGCATGGGCGCTGAGCCGGGGCGGCGACAAGACCGCCAAGACCGCCCCGAAGCCGTCGGCGACGGCGCCGAGTCCGACGGCACACACGCCGGGACCGGCCGTGCCCGGCGCGGTCCGCGAACTCACCGTCTGGACCACCGAGAGCCTGGTTCCCGCCGCGCTGCTCGGCGAACTCGGCCTGGAATTCGGCAAACTGGGCACCACCGGCGCCGGGGTGCGGATCGGCACCCGGGTACAGCCGAAGGCCGGCTACACCCAGGCCCTCGAACAGGCACTGCGCGCGGGCCGCGGACCCGACGTGTTCGAACTCGACCTGCTGGCCCTGGCCCGGTTCAAGGCCGCCGACCTGGTGATGGACCTGACCCCGCTGCAGAGCCGGTTCGACGGCGGCAGCTGGTTCCCCGCCGTGCGGGCCGCGGTCACCTCGGGGGGCCGGATCATGGCGTTGCCGCTGGGCGCCGGCGTGCCCGTGGTGCTCTACGACAAGGGGCTGTTCCAGGCCGCGCAGGTGGGCGTGCCGACCGACCGGGTGACCTGGGTCGCGGACCTGGAGAAGTTGCGCCAGGCCAACGCGACCAACCCCGACTACCGCGCGCTGTACGTACCCGGCGGGGCCTGGCCGGTGTTGGCCTCGTGCGTGTGGGAGGACGACGGAACCATCGCGGTACAGGAGGGCGACGCCTGGCGCGGCACGCTCGACCTGCCCGGATCGGTCGAGGGGGCCCGGTTCTTCCGACACCTCCAGTCGTACGCGCCGGACGCGGTCGGGGCGGGCAACGACGACCCGGCGACCACGACCCGCGTCGCCAAGGGCGGGGTCGCCTCGGTGATCGCCGACGCCTCGCTGTACGACGCGGTGGTGGCGGCGAATCCGGCGCTGCGCCCGGTGCTGGGCGCGTTCGCGATCCCGGGCCGTACGGCGGGCAAGCCGGCCGCCGTCGGGGTGCGCGGCACGGTGCTGGCGGTGTCGGCGGCCAGCCTGTTCAAGGAGGCGGCGATCGACCTGCTCTCCCTGGTCGCCACCGACCGCTGGCGGGCCCGGATCGCGACGGAGGCCCGTCTGGTTCCGGTCCGCAGCGGCCTGGATCGAGCGGTGCCGTCGGACAATCCGATGATCCAGGCCGCACTGTCCGCGCTGCCCGTGGGCGGTCGGGCGTATCCCGTCGCCCCGGGGTGGTCGGAGCGTCCGCTGACCGAACTCTCCCGGCAGACGCTGGCGGGCACCGACCCGCTGGCGGCGGCGGCCGCGGCGAACACGATCGTGGCCCGCGAATTCGGCGTCGACCCCACGTGACGGATCTCGCCGCCGGCAGGGATCGCCGCGCCACCTAGGGTTTGCGCAGGCATGGCATCCGGCCATGCCGGTCGCCCACTCTCGGAGGAGCCGCACCGTGTCGTCGTGGAACGAGGAACCACCCGCGTCGAGGGACGACGACCCGTCGGCCGAACCACCGCCTCGGCCCACGTACGCCCCGATGGCCGTGCCGCCGCCTCCGGGACAGCCGGCCGGACCTCCCGTGCGGCACGCCGGCGAACCGGCGGGGCAACAGCCGGCGGGCCACCCGGCCGGCCAGGCACCCGGGTACCCGGCGGGGGCGCAGCCTCCGCCGGGCACGGTGCCGCAACCGCCGCCGGGCGCCGCGCCGAACTACCCGCCCGGCCAGGCCCCCCAATACCCGGCGGGGCAATCCGCGCAGCCCCCCGGCCAGACCCCGCAATACCCGAACCAGGCACCGCAATACCCGGCGGGGCAGCCCGCGCAACCCCCCGCCCAGACCCCGCAATACCCGAACCAGGCACCGCAATACCCGGCGGGGCAGCCCGCGCAACCCCCCGCCCAGGGGGCGCGGTACGGCGCGGGCGCGTCGTACCCGGGAGCCGCCCCGCAATACCCCGGCCCGCCGCCGTACCCGAGCGCGCCCGGCGGCTGGGGCCCGCAACCCCCGCAGCCCGCCGCAGGCGCCGGCACCTCCCGGCGCCGGGTGATCGTGGCCGGTTCGGTCGCGGCGGCCGTCGCGGCCGGCGGCGGGGTCGCGGCGTGGCTGCTCACCCGGGGCGACGACAAGAGCGCCGCCCCGCCGCCCAAGCCGAACCCGACCACCCCCGCACCGGTGCCGCCGGGGCCGCCGGCCCTGCCCGAACCGCCCACCACCGAGAGCGGCCCGTACACGCTCACCGTGTGGCTGGAGAAGATCTACACCCCGGGCGTCGACCAGGCGAAGACCACCACCGACCTGACCGCCGCCCTGGTCAAGGCGGATCCGCTGGGCACCGTGCGCAGCGATGTCCAGGAGTACATCGACCAGACGAAGCTGGACACCGCGCTCGCCGCGGGCAACGGCCCCGACCTCTTCCAGGTGGACAGCCCGAGCCTGGCCCGCCGGGTCAAGCAGGGCACACTGCTCGACCTGACGCCGTACGCGAAGCGGTTGAACGCGGACTCCTGGCATCCGGCGGCCCGGGCCGCCTGCACCCTCGACGGCAAGCTGTACGCGCTGCCGATGGACGTGTACGCCCCGGTCGTGCTGTACGACAAGCGGCTGTGCGATCCGGCCGGGTTCGTGGTGCCCACCACGCGCGACGAGTGGATCACCCAGTTGGACAAGCTCAAGCAGCACTACGCGAGCGACCCGAAGTTCGAGGCGCTGCACCTGGTCGGCCGGGCCTGGCAGGCGATCGCCGCGTGCCTGTTCGCGAGCGGCTGCGAGATAGCCGTGCCGCAGAACGAGCGCTGGGCCGGGCGCCTGAACACCGACGCGGGCCGCGCGGGCATCGCGTTCTTCCAAAAGCTCCAGTCCTATTCGAGCGCGCCGAAGAACGTCGAGGAGTACAAGGACCCGGCCGGCAACATCATCGCCGTGCTCACCGCCGGCAAGTCGGCGATGGCGATCCAGCCGGACTGGGTGGTGGCCGAACTGCTGCGCACCTCCCCCGAGACGGCCCGCAACCTGGGCGCCTTCCCGATGCCCGGGACCACCGCCGGCAAGCCCGCGACGGTCGGCGTGTGGGCCGGCGTGCTGGCCGTGTCGGCGAAGACCGAACATCCGGTGGGGGCGAGCAATCTGCTCCGGGTGATGTCCTCGTCGGTGTGGCAGGAGCGCTGGGCGAACGAGAACGAGACGGTACCGGCGCTCGGCGGGCTGACCACCACCTCGGGCGCCGCCAACCCGGCTCGGGCCGCGACGCTGGCCGCGCTCGCCCAGGGCAAGCCGTACCCGGCGGCACCGGGCTGGACGGCCGCTCCGCTCAAGGACTTCGCCGAGAACGTGCTGGGCGGCGCCGACCCGGTCGTCGTCGGCGCCGACCAGGACGCGAAGATCGCGGGCACCTTCGGCCGATACCAGCCCTGACCCACAGCGGGAGACCGCCCCTCGCCGGGCGGCCGGAGCCCGGCTGCCGTGTCACCCACACGGCGCAAGAAATCCTCAAGCGTAAGCCCGTCGCGGTTGCCCGCGGCGGGCTTACCGCATTACCCACCCTCCGCAATCGGACCAGCGCATACCGTCGGGTCACTTCCCCTTCGGGCGACCGGCGGTTTCCGGCTTCGGTGGTACATGTCCGGCCGTCGGATCGCTCTCCGAGCACACGAGGATGCGGTCCGTCATGTCCGGAAGTCCCGACCCCTCCCGGGCCGATCTGCTCCGCGGCAGCCTCGAGGCCGTCGCGCCCGCCGCGCACGATCTGGTCTCGCACTTCTACGCGCTGCTGTTCCTGCGCCGCCCCGACCTGCGCGCGCTGTTCCCGCCCGCCATGGACCACCAGCGCGATCGCCTGCTCGCCGCGCTGCTCCGGGTCGGCGGGAGCAGCGACGAACCGCACGAGTTACGCCGCTATCTGCGCGGATTGGGCCGGGACCACCGCAAGTACGGAGTGCTGGACGAGCACTACGACGCGGTCGGCGGCGCGCTGATCGGCGCGCTGGCCCGCTACCTGGGCGAGCGCTGGACGCCGGAACTTCAGGCCGCGTGGGTGGAGGTGTACACGTGGGCGGCGGCGGTGATGATCGAGGCCGCCGCCGACGACGCCGAGGACGCGCCCGCCTGGTGGGACGCGGTGATCACCGCCCACGAGCCGCGCGGCCGGGACATCGCGGTGATCACCGTCGAGCCGGATCGCCCGCTGCCCTACCATCCGGGCCAGCACGTCACGGTGGAGACCCCGTGGTGGCCCAGGGTGTGGCGGCACTACTCGATCGCCAACGCCCCGCGCGTCGACGGCCGGCTGGAGCTGCACGTGCGCGCGGTGCCGGCGGGGTGGGTGAGCAACGCGCTGGTACGCCGGGCCCGGGTCGGCGACCGGATCCGGCTCGGCCCGGCGCGCGGCGGCCTGGTGTTGCGCGGCGAGACGCTGCGCCGAACGTTGTGCGTGGCCTACGGCACCGGCCTGGCGCCGATCAAGGCGCTGGTGGAGCACATGGCGCAGCGTCAGCTGGCACACCGCGCGCACGTGTTCATCGGCGCCAAGTACCGGGCGGACCTGTACGACCTGGGCGCGCTGTCGGCGATGGCCGACGTGTACCCGTGGCTGAACGTGATCCCCGCGGTCACCCACGACCGCTCGTTCGCGGGCGATCAGGGCGCGCTGCCCGACGTGCTGGCCAGGTACGGCGACTGGGCGGACCACGACGTGTTCGTCAGCGGGTCGGCGGCCCTGGTACGGGCCACCGCGCACCGGCTGACCGGCGAATTGGGGGTGGCCCCGCAGCGCCTGCGCACCGAGAGCCTGGACGGGGCGGCCGGCGGGACGGTGCTGCTCCGAGGCCGCTGAGCTGCGGTGGGATGGACCCGGGGGCGTAACGTACGGGTCATCAGGGTCGTGTCGAGCCGTGTCGATACGACCGCTTCGAGCCGCAGGAGCACCCGCATGGTCAGCAAGCCGCCCGTGGACGACGTCGGCGACGAGGGGCTTGTGGTCGGGCCGCCCAAGGAGTACGCGGCCGGGCTGCCGGCCGTCGCCTGGTCGCTGCGCCACGCCGGCCGCCAGATGGGCGTCAAGCGCAGCCTGCTGACCCTGGTGCAGGTCAACCAGAAGCAGGGCTTCGACTGCCCCGGGTGTGCCTGGCCCGAGCCGGACCACCGCAGCGTCGCCGAGTTCTGCGAGAACGGCGCGAAGGCGGTCGCCGAGGAGGCCACGGTACGTCGGGTGGGCGCCGACTTCTTCGCCGCGCACCCGGTGGCCGAGTTGGCCGACAAGTCGGACTACTGGCTGGGCCAGCAGGGTCGGTTGACCGAGCCGATGTATCTCGCCGAGGGCGCCACGCACTACGCGCCGATCTCGTGGGAGGACGCGTTCGGCGTGGTCGCCGAGGAGTTGGCGGCGCTGGACTCGCCGGACGCGGCGGCGTTCTACACCTCGGGCCGCACCAGCAACGAGGCCGCGTTCGTGTACCAGTTGTTCGTCCGCGCGTTCGGCACCAACAATCTGCCGGACTGCTCCAACATGTGCCACGAGTCGAGCGGTTCGGCGCTGACCCAGACGCTCGGGGTCGGCAAGGGCAGTGTCTCGCTCGAGGACCTGTACCGGTCCGACCTGATCTTCGTGGTGGGTCAGAACCCGGGGACCAACCACCCGCGGATGTTGTCCGCGCTGGAGAAGGCCAAGCAGGCGGGCGCCTCGATCGTGGCGGTCAATCCGCTGCCGGAGGCCGGTCTGTTGCGGTTCAAGAATCCGCAGAAGGTCTCCGGTGTACTCGGCTCGGGCACCCAACTGACCGACGAGTTCGCGCAGATCCGGGTGAACGGCGACCTCGCGCTGTTCCGGGCGCTGAACCGGCTGCTGCTCGAAGCCGAGGACGCCGCGCCCGGCACCGTGCTCGATCGCGACTTCATCGACGAATACGCGCACGGGTTCGAGGAGTTCGCGGCCGACGTGCGAACCACGCCGTGGGCCGACGTGCTGGAGGCGACCGGGCTTTCGCGCGAGCAGATCGAGCGCATCCATCGGCGGGTGCTGGGCTCGCGGCGGATCGTGGTGTGCTGGGCGATGGGCCTGACCCAGCACAAGAACTCGGTGCCGACCATCCGTGAGGTGGTCAACTTCCTGCTCCTGCGCGGCAATGTGGGCCGGCCGGGCGCGGGGGTGTGTCCGGTGCGCGGGCACAGCAACGTGCAGGGCGACCGCACGATGGGCATCTACGAGAAGCCGGCGCCGGCGTTCCTGGACGCGCTGGAGCAGGAGTTCGGCTTCGCGCCGCCGCGCGCGCACGGGCACGACGTGGTGGACACGATCCGGGCGATGCGCGACGAGAGCGTGAAGGTGTTCGTCGCGGTGGGCGGCAACTTCGTCTCGGCGACGCCGGACACCGTCGCCACGGAGGCGGCGCTGCGGGCCACCCGGCTGACCGTGCAGGTGTCCACCAAGCTCAACCGTTCGCACGCGGTCACCGGGCGGCGCGCGCTGATCCTGCCCACCCTGGGGCGGACCGAGCGGGACCAGTTCGTCACGGTCGAGGACTCGATGAGCGCGGTGCACATGTCGCGCGGCAAACTGCCGCCGGCTTCGCCGCGGTTGCGCTCGGAGGTGGCGATCGTCTGCGGGCTGGCCGAACGGGTGCTCGGTGACCGGGTGTCGGTGCCGTGGCGCGACCTCGCACGCGACTACGACCTGATCCGGGACCGGATCGAGCGGGTGATCCCGGGCTTCACCGACTTCAACCGCCGGGTGCGCGAGCCCGGCGGGTTCGTGTTGCCGCACGGGCCGCGCGACGCGCGGCGGTTCCCGACCACCACCGGGAAGGCCAACTTCTCCCGCAACGAACTCGCCGTGTTGCGGGTGCCCGAGGGTCGGCTGATCCTCCAGACGGTGCGCTCGCACGACCAGTACAACACCACCATCTACGGTCTGGACGACCGTTATCGCGGGATCAAGCAGGGTCGCCGGGTGGTGTTCGTCAATCCCGTCGACCTGACCGCCCTGGGTCTGGCCGACGGCGCGCTGGTCGACCTGGTCGGCGAATGGCACGACGGGTCGGAGCGGCGGGCCGAGGCGTTCCGGGTGGTGTCCTACGACACCGCCGCGGGCTGCTGTGCGGCCTACTTCCCCGAGACCAACGTGCTGGTGCCGCTGGACAGCACGGCCGACGAGAGCAACACGCCGACGTCCAAGTCGATCGTGGTCCGCCTGGAGCCGCACACGCACTGATCGCGGTCGCGCCGGACGGGCCGTGCGCCCGTCCGGCGCCTGGGCGATCGGCCGGGTCCCGCCGCGTCGGCCCGGTCACCCTTGGAATCGGGCCGCCAGTACCGCCGCGAGTCGGCGGGAGGCGAACTCGCCGCCGTGGACGAAGCGCATCGCCGGGCCGAAGGTGGCGGCGGCGGGTGGGCCGGTGACGTACAGGCCGGGCACGGTGGTCTCGAACGACGCGTCGAGCGCGGGCAGTCCGCCCACCGTGGCGATCCGGCGCCGCACGGATGGTGTCAGGAAGCCGAGGGCGGCCAGGTCGACCCGGTAGCCGGTGGCGGCGAGCACGTGGTCGGCGTGTACCTCGCGCTGGTAGCCGGTCCGATCCCGCAGCCACATCCGCGCCCGCCCGTCGGGCTCGCGCCGGGCCCGGGTGACGGTTTGCGCGTCCCGGACCGGGACCCGCCCGTCCAGTCGATCGCGCAACCACCACGCGGCGGACGGGCCGAGGATGCGCCGGGCCAGATCGATCCGGACGCAGGCGGGCAGCAGTCGGAACGCGGCCGGGCCCCGCGCGGCGGCGGCGATCGTCCAGCCGGCTCCCAGCGGCGAGTCCGGGGTGAGCCGCCGGGCCCGGGGCGGGGCGGCGAACCGGATGTGCTCGGCCCGGCCGAACACCCGAACCCGTGCGGCGCCGCCCTCGTGCAGCAACGCGGCGCTCTCCAGCGCCGATTGGCCGGAGCCGATCACCACGATGTCCCGGCCGGCGCCGAGTTCGGCCAGGTCGGGGCGCTGGGCCGGGTGCGAGACCAGGTCGTCGCCGAGGTGTTCGAGCACGGCCGGCACGTAGCGGTGCGCGGCCAGGCCGGTGGCCAGCACCACCGCGTCGACCGCCAGGTCGGGGCCGCGGTCGCGGGTGAGCACGAAGCCGTGCCCGGCCGGCTCGATGCCGGTGACGCGCTCGCGCTCCACGTCCGGGACCAGGCGCTCGGCGAACCACCGCCCGTAGGCCACGAACAGCTCCAGGGGCACGGGCTGATCGCCCGTCAGCGGGCGCTCGCCGCGGGCGCGTTGGAAACAGGCCAGGGTGAATCCGGGCCTGGGCGCGGCGATCGAGGAGGCGTCGGGCCTGGATTTCAGCAGCATGCCGATCGGCATGTGCCGCCGCCAACTCTCCAGCGGTTCGCCGAACACTCGGGCGGTGACCCCGAGTTGGCGCAGGTGGGCGGCGAGCGAGAGGCCGTAGGGGCCGGCTCCGACGATGGCCACGGTCATGGCGGTGCCCTTCGGATATTCGAGTGGATTATTGGCTTATCCGGTGAAAAGTCGGTTCGCGCTGCTAGAAAGGTCCGGACGGGGAGGCGACGAAATGGTTGTCCGAGGAGTCGAGCTGGATCGTTCGGTGCCCGCGCTGCTGTTCAAGGTCGGCCGCTATCCGCTGCACCAGGGCTCGGTCGGCGCGGTGCGCTCGCTCGGGCGTGCGGGTGTGCCGGTGCACGCGGTGGTCGAGGACGCGTACACCCCCACCGCCCTGTCCCGGCACCTGAGTCGGCGGCACGTGTGGCCCACCACCGGCCTGGAGGACCCGCGGACGCTGGTGGAGCAACTGCTCGGCATCGGCCGCCGGTTGCCCGCCCGCGCGGTCCTGGTGCCCACCGACGACGAGGCGGCGCTGCTGGCCGCCGGCGCCCAGGACCGCCTCGCGGAGTGTTTCCTGCTGCCCAAGATCGATCCGGATCTGCCCGCCGGGCTGGCGGGCAAGCGCGGGCTCTACCGGCGCTGTCTGGCCCACGGGGTGCCCGCACCGGACACCCGCTTCCCCGCCGACCGGGAACAACTGACCGCGTTCGCCGCCGAGTTGGGCTACCCGGTGGTGGTCAAGAACCTCGCGCCGTGGGATCGGCTGCGGGCGCCGGTGGTGCCGGGCACCACGCTGGTCCGCGACCGGCGCGCGCTGCTCGCGCTGGTCGGCGAGCCGCGCGGGGTGTTGCTGCAGACCTACGTGCCGCGCGAGGCGGCACAGGACTGGATCGTGCATCTGTACGCCGCGCCGGACGGTCGGTGCGCGCCGGTGTTCACCGGGCTCAAGCTCCGCTCCTGGCCGCCGCACGCGGGGGTGACCACGTACGCCCGGGCGTTGGCCAACCCGGGTCTCGCCCGCCGTTCCGCCCGGCTGTGTCGGGCGCTCGGCTACCGGGGTCCGGCCGATCTGGACTGGCGGCTCGACCTGCGCGACGGGCGCTACAAGCTGGTCGACTTCAACCCGCGGGTGGGCGCCCAGTTCCGCATGTTCGAGACCGCGCGGGGCCTGGACGTGGTGCGCGCGCTGCATCTGGACCTGACCGGGCGGCCGATTCCCCCGGGTGACCAGCGCGAGGGTCGGCGCTATGTCGCCGAGCATCTGGATCTCGCCGCGTTCGCGGCCTACCGGGGGCGCTGCGGCGTGGCCCGGCCACCCGGCCGGGCGCCGGGGTGGGGCGGGGTGGAGTCGGCCTGGCTGGCCCTGGACGATCCGCTGCCGGCGGCGGTCACGGCGGTGCGCGCCCTCGCCCTGGCCGTGCGCCGGCGGCGGCACTGAGGAGAGTGGGTGGGTTCGATGGGGACGCGTCGAGCGATGCGGGTCCGCCGCCGGCTGGCCGCGGTGGTGCCGGTCGTGCTGCCGGTGGTGCTGCTCGCGGGGTGCGAGTCCGCGCCGCCGGCCGGGCCGCGGTTGTTGTTCGCCGACGACTTCGCCGGGTCGGCGCTCGCCGCCGAACGCTGGGTGACGTGCTACGACTGGAACGTGGCCGGCTGTACCAACGCGGGCAACCACGAGCAGCAGTGGTATCTGCCCGAGCAGGTCCGGGTGCGGGACGGGCAGGCGATCCTGACCGCCGCGCGGCGGCCCACCACCGGTTCGGACGGCGTGGCCTACCCGTGGGTCTCGGGCATGTTGTCCACCGGGCGGCCGAGTTGGTCGGGTCGGCCGAGGTTCACCTTCACCTACGGCCGGGTCGAGGCCGAACTGCGGTTGCCTCGCGAGCCGTTCTCGTTCCCGGCGTTCTGGCTGATGCCGGCCGCCAAACGCACCCCTCCCGAACTGGACGTGGTCGAACTGATCGGCCTGGACGGCCTGGCCCGGGCCACGGTGCACTGGACCGGGACCGACGGCCGGCCCGACGCACAGACGCACGCCTCCCCCGAGCGCGACTGGGCCGGCGGGTTCCACCGGTTCACCCTCGACTGGCGGCCGGATCGGGTGACGTGGTCGATCGACGGCGAGCGGGTGTTCGCCGTGACCGACCGGGCGCATGTCCCGCACGAGCCGATGGAGGTGTTGTTCACCCTCGCGATGGGCTACCCGGAGCCGGTCCCCGACACGGTGACCGGCGCGGAGATGCGGATCCGGGCGGTGCGGGTCTGGGAGCGCTGAACCCGCGCGCGCCGGCCCCGGTCGGGCGCTCACCTCAACCGGCCCGGCCTGCCACCGGGTCGGAGTACTCGTGCCAGGGATCGGGCCGGCCGCGCCGGCGGGCCCTGATCCGGCGCCAGGCCCGCCAGCCGAGCGTGGGCAGCCCGTCCCGAAACGGCGCGACCCGGGGGCCGGCACCGGCCAGCCAGGCGTCCAGGCGGTCGAGACCGGTGTCCGCGCGCACCATCAGCCGCGAGATCCGCCACGGGTCGTCCTCGCGCGAGCTGTGCGCGTCGCGTACCGCCATCGCGGTGCGAAAACCCGCGTGCCGCACCGCGGCCCGCACGGCGGCGTCGTTGTAGCCGAAGGGGTAGGCGAACGAGGTGACCGGGCGCTCCAGTTCGGCCTCCAGGCGCTGCCGCGAACAGGCGATCTCGCGGTGCATCGATTCGAGCGGGAGGGTGTCGAGTTCGCGGTGCGTGCAGCCGTGCGCGCCGATGGTCAGGCCCGGCGCGTCGGCGATCCCGCGCAGTTCGCGCCAGGTGAGCATGGCGGCCGGCGGCAGTACCGGGTTCGGGGTGGGCCACAGCGCGTCGGTGGTGACGTAGAGGGTCACGGGCAGGTCGCGTTCGACCAGTTGCGGCAGCGCGTACCGGGCGAAGTCGGCGTAGCCGTCGTCGAAGGTGATCAGCACGCTCTCCCGGGGCAGGTCGCGACCGCCGTGCAGGGCCTCGGTGAACCGGTCCAGGCCGATCGGGACCCGGCCGCTGGCCGACACCCGGTCCAGGTGTCGGCCGAACTCGGCCGGGGTGACGGTGAACGGCGCGATCCACGGCGGCGGGTCGTCCCGTACCGCGTGGTAGAGCAGGACCGGTACCGCGGCCTCGGATCTCATCGATGCTCCTCTCGCGAGGTGTGCGTACGCACGACGATGCGAATCAGCGCCGCGGTGGTGGTCAGGCCGGCGAGGGTGCCGATCACGCGCGGCGCGGAGAAGGCGCCCGCGAGCAGGTATGCCTCGGCGGTCAGCGCGCACAGCGCCGCGCTGGCGGCCACCGAGGTCACCGCCGTGGCCAGGACGGTCGCGCCCTCGCCGGCGAGGGCGTAGCCGGGTCCGACGGCCAGGAAGGCGACCACGACCAGAACCCGCAGCGGGTGTTCGGCGGGCAGTTCGAGCGCGCCGAACGCCGACCACCCGGCGGCGGCGGGCCACAGGGCCCGGGTCGGGCCGGTCATCGCACGGGCCCCGGTCGTGGGCCGATCCGGTAGATCACCGCGTCCCGGTCGCGCAGCAGCAGGGTGAATCGGGGCGCGGTGGACAGCGCCTGGTCGATGCGCCCGAGGGTGCCCGCCGGCAGCAGTCCGGTCTGTTCGCACTCGGCCCGCTGGCCGGCGGTCAGGAACAGGTACGCCGTCTCGCCCGGATACTCGTCGGCCAGCGCGCTCAGCCCGGCCACCGGGTCGCGCACCACCCCCTCGCGCAGCGCGGGCGTCTCCATCGCGAACCAGCGGTGTCGCTGTTGCTCGTAGTCGGCGTAGGCGCCGGGGAAGTTGTTGCTGGCCGCGACGATCAGGTCGCCGGGCGCGGACACCCGGGCCAGCCACTGCCGGGCGGCGATCTCGCCGTCGTCGAAGTGGTTCTGGCGCTCCTTGCCGTAGTAGCCGAACACGAATCCGGTGAGCAACAGCGCGAACAACACCGGCAGCAACACCGCGCGCGGGCGCGGCCGGCCCCGGTCGCCGAACACCGGCGCGAGCCATCCGGCGATCAGGAACGCGGCGGCGGGCAGCGCGAACAGGTAGACCCGGAAGATGATTTCGCCGCCGTACGCACCGGCCGCGAGCAGCGGCAGCGGTGCCGACACCAGCAACATGGCGGGCGAGCGGCGCAGGCGCGGACAGCGGATCGGCGCGGCGGCGGTGAGCAGCGCGACGCCCGCGGTCAGCGCCCGGTCCACCCGGGCGACCAGCACCTGGCCCGGTTCGGCGCTGCCCAGATTGACCATGCCGGCATGCGCGTTCGCCTTGAAGTCGCCGAACTGGGCCCAGGAGGATGCGAACTGCTCGAACAGGAAGGGTCGGGCCACGGTCAGGTCCCAGCCCGACACGGCCACCGCGGTGAGCCCGAGCAGTGGGAGGGCGACGGGCCGATGGGCGCGTGAGCAGGACAGCGCGGCCAGTGCGACGACGAGCATCAGCGGGGTGAGCTGATGCGCCGTCACCACGGCGAGTACCAGTGGCGCGCACAGTCCGACGGTGGCGAGCGGGCGCCGCTCGCGGTCCAGGACCAGCGCCAGGATGGTCACGTACAGGACGAACGCGAAGGTCTGCGGGGCGAAGTAGTCCTGGCCGACCCAGGCGGTGGCGAAGTAGATCCACACCGCCGCCCAGACGATCCGCCGGTTGCGGGTGAGCGTGCGGTAGAGCAGGACGAGGGGGCCGATCAGCAGCAGGTCGAAGGCGAGCGGCGACCAGGTGGCCATGGTCAGCGCGTCGGGCGCGCCGGACGCGCGCACGGCCGTGGCGGCGGCGGAGAAGAACCCGGGCCACTGGTGGTAGGGCGCCAACTCGCCCGCGTCCGGCAGGGTTCGGCCGGTGCGCAGGAACTGGTCGACCACTTCGACGTGTTTCCAGGCCCACGCGTAGCGCAGGTGCTCGTACAACACCGCCGGTGTGGCGTGCAGCATGGTCACCAGGGCACCGGTGTACAGCGCGTAGCGCCGGGTCCGGGCGGTGCGGTCGAGCAGGCTCACCGCGAAGCCGACGGTGAGCACTGCCAGCGCGCACCAGTACAGGGCGGGCAGCACGTCGAGCAGCCCGAGTCCGCCCATCCGGTCCACCGCGACCGGCATCCGCATGGCCAGGATCCACAGCAGTACGGCGAGCGGCAGGGCGAGCCGGCCGAACGCGCGGAACGCGAGCGCGGCGGGGGTGGGCAGCGGGTCCCGGCCCAGACCGCGCGCCCGGCCCGCGGCGTAGCCGAGCGCGGTGGTGAGCACGCCCAGGGCCAGCGCGGGGATGGTGGCCTTGGGCGGACCCGGTTCCGGGGCGAACGGGCGCACCAGGGCGCGCGGGATGGTCGAGGCCAGGTAGGAGCGTTCGGAGGCGAGCGCGCGGCCGGTGCCGGTGTGCCGGCTGACCGCCGCCTTGGACAGGCCCTCGGCCCAGCAGCGGGCCCGGAAGTAGCGCCAGGTGCCGCGCGCGGCGGGTACGCGGTGGCGGACCACGGCGGCCGGTTCGTACCCGAGCACGCCGCCGCGGTGTCGGGCCGCGGCGCGGATGCACAGCTCGGTCTCCTCGCAGCCCAGCGGGCGGGTGCCGACGCGGCCCAGGTCGGTGCGGAAGCCGCCGACGTCGAGCAGCACGCTGCGCCGGAAGGACATGTTGGCGCCGATCAGGTTCCGTACCGGCGCGGCCTGTTCGGGCATGCCCCGGTAGGTGCAGCCGACCACCCAGTCGAATTCGGCGGGGAACCAGGTCGGGCGTCCGGTGTCCCAGTTCGGCCGGATCCGGCCGCCGACGCCGAGCACGTTCGGGTCGGCGTAGCCGTCGAGCAGGCGCATGGTCCAGTCGGGTTCGGCGACGGCGTCGTCGTCGAGGAAGGCCACGACGTCGCCCCGCGCGCCCTCGACGCCGGTGTTGCGGGCGCCGGAGAGGCCGCGTCGGCCGCGGTTGCGCAGCACGGTGACGTCGGGGAACGCGGCGCTCGCGCGGGCGGCGAGTTCGTGGCAGTGGTCGGCGACCAGGATGACCTCGGCGGGTGCCTCGTCCTGGGCCCGGAGCGAGTCGAGCGCGGCGGTGAGGTCGTCCCAGCGGTCCATGGTGTACGCGCAGACCACCACGGTCAGGGTGGGGCGCGGCGGGGTGCGCTCGACGGCGGGGCCGGCGCCGAGGGCGCGGACCAGGGCCCGCTTGGCGGCGGCCTCCTCGGCGCGGATGGCCACCCAGGCCAGGCGCCTGGTGCGCGGTGGGGTCTCCGTCATGCGGGCCTCCCGGAATGGGTGGGGAGCCAGGTCCGGCGGGCCGCGAGCAGCACGAGCGCGGTCGCGGTCTGGGCGCCGAGCCAGGCGATGCCGGCGCCGAGCAGGCCGAGCGCGGGCAACAGGACGACGGTCAGGGTCAGTACGGTCGCCGCGAGGCCGGCCTGGATGGCGACCACGACGCGCATCCGGCGCAACACCCGGCAGGCGCTGACCGCGGTCGCGACCACCAGGTGCGGCAGCGCGGACAGGGCGAGCAGTCGCAGCAGCCCGGCGCCGTCGCGGGCGTAGCCGGGGCCGAACACGCGCAGCACCAGCGGCGCGCCGAGGACGAGGACGCCGATGGCGAGCAGGAGCAGCGCCCCGGTGTGGCGCAACACGCGCCGGCAGCCGGCGGCGAGCCCGGCGGTGCCGCCGGCGGCCTCGACGAGCAGCGACGCCCCCATGTTGAGTCCGACCAGGTAGAGCGTGTTCGCCACCACCCAGGCCAGTGAGAAGTAGGCGCTCTCCCGGGCGCCGACGCGTTCGAGCACGATGATCGGCGGCACGGTGGTCGCGGCGAGCCAGCACAGCGTGCCGAGGTAGTCCGCCCCGGCGTACCGCACGATCCCGGCTCCGGGCCGAAATCGCGGGCCGGAGTGCGGGGTTCGGTACCGGGCCGGCGGGCGCGGGTCGTCGCCCGCGGCCGGACCCGAGGTGACGCGTGGGTCGGGACCCGAGGTGACGCCCGCCGCCCGCACGGACTTCCGGGCGGGCGGCAGGTGCGCGAACAGCCAGGTGTCGACGACCAGCAGGGTCGACACCAGGGCCAGCGTCCAGGACATCAGGATGCCGAGCGTGGGCAACACCGCGGCCAGCGCGGCGACCAGGACCAGCTTGGCGATCGCGAAGCCGCTGTTCTTGCCCACCACCAGGCCGGGTCGGCGCAGGCCGGTGAGCGCGCCGTCCTGGAGCGCGAACAGCGCGTAGGCCACCGTGGTCGCCGCGAAGCAGCAGCCGGCCGCCGGTTCGCGCAGGAAGCCCAGGCCCGGCGCGCACAGCGGGATCAGCGCGAGGAAGCCCAGGACGGCCGCCAGGGTCGCGCCGAACGCGGCGGCGTACGCGGTGCGGATCAGCCCGCGCCGGTCCGCGCCCGGTTGCGGCAGGAAGCGTACGAGCACGTTGGCCAGGCCGAGTTGGCCCAGCCCGGAGAGCAGCATCATCGCGGACACCGCCGCGTAGGTGCGCCCCACCGTCGCGTCCCCGTACCAGCGGGTGGCCAGCGCCCAGTAGCCCGCGCCGAACGCCGAGGTCACCAGCGAACCCACGGTCAGCACATGCCCGTTGCGCAGCAGCGGGTCCACCCGGGGTGGGGCCCACCGGCGCAGCCCGGCCTGGATCACCGGCCGGACTCCGCCTGCTCCCAGGGCGTGCGCACGCCGTGCGTCCGTAAGCGCGAGCGCAGATACGCGAGGGGGCCGGCGGCCATCGCGCGGCGCTCCAGCGTGGCCAGCCGGGCGGGCCAGGGGACCTCGGGCCGCCCGGGCGCGCGGGTTCGGGCCAGGGCGTACCGGATGCCGTCGGGGGCGCGTCTGGCGAGCGCGCCGAGGGTGCGCGGCTCGCGCAGTACGGCGGCGGTCAGGTAGGCGCCCAGGCCGGTGCCGTACCCGCGCACCTGGGCGGCCACCGCGGCTCGATCGGCCCGGTGTCGGTGCCAGATCAGCGCGCCGGGTTCGTAGCCGATGCGGTGTCCGCGCACGATGGTGCGGAAGAAGGCGAGCAGGTCGTCGCCGCCACACGCGGGGGTGCCGACGCCCGTGGCCGGGTCGAAGCCGCCCATCGCGCGCAGTACGTCGGCCCGGAAGGCCATGTTGGCGCCCGAGCCGAAGCGGCCGGCGGTGAACGGGAACAGCGGGTCGGCGGGCGGTGCCTTGGGGTCGTACAGGATCGGCTCGAAACCCTTGGCGAAGCCCCCGTGGTGATGGAGCATCAGTTGCGCGGGGGTGCGCAGTTCGGCGGGCAGGATCAGGCCGGTGACGCACGCGGGCCGGCCCGCGCGGGCGAAGCCGGCGACCAGCGCCGCGACCCAGCCGGGGTCGGCCAGGACGTCGTCGTCGGTGAACGCGAGCAGCTCGCCCGTGGCCACCGCGATGCCCCGGTTGTGCGCGAGGGCCAGTCCCGGGCGCGGTTCACGCACGTAGCGCACCGGACCGGCGCAACCGCCGCGGACCACGCTCGCGGTGCGGTTGGTGGTGGGGGCGTTGTCCACCACGATCAGTTCGATGTCGGGGTAGGTCTGCCACAGCAGGGTGCGCAGGCACGCGGCGAGCAGTTCGGGCCGCTCTCGGGTGGCCACGATCACGCTGACCCGGGGCGTGCCGCGCGGGGCGGGCGGGCCGGGGGCGTGGTCGGGTGCGGCGGGGGTGCCGAAGCGGGCCGTCGCGCGGGCGATCAGCCGATCCGGTCCCGGG
The DNA here is from genome assembly GCF_042793325.1 of Embleya sp. NPDC056575. Lineage (NCBI taxonomy): Bacteria > Bacillati > Actinomycetota > Actinomycetes > Kitasatosporales > Streptomycetaceae > Embleya > Embleya sp. NPDC056575. The sequence goes on along the minus strand of NZ_JBHTVA010000043.1, from coordinate 49,817 downwards.
GTGGGCAGTTCGAGGTCGAGCAGGCCGACGGGGGTGCCGGCGTGCCGGACCAGGGCGAGTACGGCGCCGGCGGGGCAGTCGGCGGGGGTGCCGTCCGGGGTGCTCAACCTCGGCCCGGCGTCGGCGACGAGGTCGAGGACCCGGACGTGCACGAGGTCGGGGGGCGGGCCGGGTGGGGCGGGGGGCGCGGCGGACTCGGCGGGTGGCGCGGGCCGTTCGTCCGCGGGCGGAGCGGCGGTCGGCGAGGCCGGGCGCGGGATGGCGATCGGGGTCGGTGTGGCCGGTGGGCGCGGGCCGGGCAGCGGGGCGTTCGGTTCGGCCGGGCGCTGCCTCGGGATCAGCGGCCTCGGGTCGGGTTCGGGATCTCGGCGGGGCGTCAAGCGTCCTCCCCCGCTCGCTCCGGGCGGGCGCCGGCGTGCTCGCGCAGGACGGTGCGCAGCACCCGGTGTCCGTCGCGGAGCGCGTTGAGGTTGGATCGGCCGCTCCGGCGCGGCAGTTCGAGGCTGGGTACCTCGCCGATCCGCAGTCCGGCGCGCAGGGCCCGGACGATCATCTCGGCCTCGATCTCGAAGCCGGTCGAGCGCAGGTCCAGGTGCTCCAGGAAACACCGGCGGAACGCGCAGAACCCGTAGCACAGATCGGTGAGCCGATACCCGTACAGCCGGCTGACCAGGGCCGTCAGCGCGTGGTTGCCGAGGCTGCGGACCGCGGTCAGGTCCAGCGATCCGCCGCCGCCGACGAACCGGGAGCCCTTGACGAAGTCGTAGCCGTTGCTCAGGAAGTGCACATAGTGCGGGATCTCGTGCGGCGACATGCTGCCGTCGGCGTCGATGGTGACGATGATGTCGCCGGTGGCGTGCCGGAATCCGGTGCGCAGGGCGCTGCCCTTGCCGGGGCCGGACTGCGGGATGACCCGGGCGGCCGGCAGGTAGCGGCGGGTGATCAGCGAGGTGGCGTCGGTGGAGTCCCCGTCGATCAGCAGGACTTCGTCGACGCCTTCGGGTATCTGCTGGAGCACCCAGGGCAGATTGCGGGCCTCGTTGCGGGCCGGCACGACCAGGGTGACCCGGTCCCGCGACACCGGGTCGGCCGGTGCCTGTTTGGCTCGTACCGGTGCGCCGCCGGGCAGTTCGGCGATCCGGGGCAATGGGCGTTTCGGGTGCGTCGCGTGCGTCGTGTCGTGCATGAACGGCCCCCTCCCGTCTGCCGCGTGCCCCGGAGAGCACACGGCATCGGGCCGGCGGAACCGGCCCGAGATCGGTGACACCGGGTGCCGATCACACGACACCCGGTCATCGCCGATCGTGGTTGGGCGGCGAAAGCAGGGTCAATCGGACCGAAGATGCTTTGCCAAGACGTTACGGTTGGGCGTTTTTCCCATCGAATGCCAGTTCGGGGATTTTCGCGGTTTTCCTGCGCCTTGTCGGATACGGCGTGCCCGGCGGGAGCGCTCGGCAGCGGGACGGTGTGAGCGCCCGCGCGAAGATCCGCGCGAGCGCCCGCGTGTGGTCGGGCGCGCTCAGCAACCGCAGTCGCACGAGCAACATTCGCCGCATTCGCAGCAGCTGCCGCAGCAGTCGCATCCGTCGCAGCAGTCCCCGCAGTCACACTTGTGGCAACACCCCTGCCGCTGTTGACCGGTGCACGGGTCCTCGAAGGTCTCCCGGCAACACCACTGGCAGGTACAGCACAACCCGGCCCAGATCGCGCAGGCGACGAACACGTTGTGCCCGCCGGGCGGCGGCGGGGGCGGGGTGGGGCCGCCGGGCGGACCCCACGGGCTGTTCGGGTCGTACGGGCTGCCGGGCGGCGGCTGGGTGGGCGTCCGGTTCGGCGGCTGGTTCGGCCAGGACCCGTCGGGGCGTGCGGCCAACCGGGGTTCGGCACGCTCGCCGTGCTTGGCGCAGCCACTGCCGTGCTTGCCGCCGACCGCGCAGGAGGGGTTCTCGACGGGGAAGCCCGCGTGCCGGAACGACCGGTCGATCGCCTCGTCGACCTCGTGCACGAGCAGCCGGTGGGCGAGCGCGCCCGTGACGAACTCGACCTCGGCCAGGGCCAGTCGGATCCCGGTCGCCGCGTCGCGGCACAGCCGGTACGCCTCGTCCGGCCCGGTCCCGGTGGCCAACAGCGGGTTCCACGCGCCGGCCGCCCGGTCGGCGTGCACGTCCTCGACCGCGTCGAGCAGGTGCGCGAGCCGGCCGAACAACCGTCCCGCCTCGGCCAACGACTCGGCGTTGTCCGGCCGTTCGGCAAGCACCGCGGTGTGCGCGAACGCCGCGCCGGTGGCCGTCTCGGTCGGCTCGGTCACCACCAGCACCGACACGCCCGGTCCGGCCAGCGCCTCGACCTCGACCTGCCGGTCCACCGCCTCGACCATCACCGCCGTATCGAAGCCCACGTCGAGCGCGGTGCCCGCACCCTGCCGGGCCCAGCGCTCGGCGACCCGGCGCGCGCCGCCCGCGACCGCGCGCCGCCGGTACACCCCGTCGCCGTCGTCGATGTGGTCGCGCATCTTCGCCGACGCGAGCACCAGGGACACCGCGCCCGCGAGCCGCGCCCCCTCGCCCATGGCCACCTCGGCCCGGCGCATCGCGCGCAGCGGACAGGGACCGGCCTTGCGCCGCCCGTCCGCGGTCGGCCGGGCGGACTGCGCCTCGACCAGGACCGAGATGATCAACCCGTCGTAGTTGGTGGCGACGCGCGCCGCCTGCCCGTGGTCGTCCCGCAGCGCCAGACACATGCCGCACAGGTGCGCCATCCACTCGCTCTGCAACTTCTCCGACAGTCGATGCCGGCACGGCCGGATGATCCCGAACAAGCCCTCGCCCCATTCACTGCGCCGATTCCTGGCCCCCTCAGCGCGGTCAGCCTACTGATCACCCGTCATCCCCGTACGGATCCGCCCGGGATCCGCCCCGGGGGCGACCCGAGGACCGCGCTCGCGGCCTTCTAGGATCCGCAGCGTGACTGCATCGGTGCTGGTCGTATGTAGTGGGAACATCTGCCGCTCCCCCGTCGTCGAGGCCATGCTGCGCGGCCGGTTGGCCGGGTCCGCGCTGCCGAGCGAGGTGTCCTCGGCGGGCACCATCGACTGGAACGCCCGGCCGATGGCGGACAACAGCGCGCTGGTACTGATCGAGCACGGCATCGACCCGCCCGCGCACCGCAGCCGCAAGCTCACCGCCGAGCTGCTGCGCGCCGCCGACCTGGTGATCGGGATGTCCCGCGAGCACCACTGGGCGATCGAAGCCCTTGCCGCCGACGCCCTGCCGCGCACCTTCCTGCTCGGCGAACTGGTGCGCCTGGGCGAGGCGTTCGGTCCGCGCGGCGCGCTGCCGCTCGCCGACTGGGTGGCCGGGGTGGACGCGCGGCGACCGGCGAGCCGACTGGCCCGTCCCGCCGACGAACTCGACGACCCGATGGGCGAGCCGATCGAGTCGTTCCGGGTGATGGCGGTGCGGGCCGACGAGCTGACGACCCGGCTGGCGACGCTGCTGACGACGTGATCCCGGGGCGTCCGCCCCGGGCCGCCGAACGGCTCGTCATTCGAACACGTGCGCTTTCCTCTCGGGGGCAAAAGGGCCCTGATGCCCACCGACTCTTTGGCGGGCCCGTAAACTCACGCCCCTGCCGCCGGAGTCGGCGGCACCGCATGGGGGTGGGCATGCACGACGCAGAGCACTACCGGAGCGAAGAGCGCGACGACCGCGAGTACGGCGGATTCGGCGGCTACGACGACGCGGACCACGGCGGGGCCAGACGCCGGAGCGGTTGGATTTTCCTGGTCCTGGCCCTGGTGTTGGTCCTCGGCACCGGCTATGGGGCCTACTCGTTCCTGAAGGACGACGACGTCTCGACCCCGACCGCGCGGTCGAGCGAGACCGCGGCTCGGGGCGAGCGGAGCCCGCTCGACGCCGCGCGATTATTCCTCGGCGAATGGCAGGCGGGCAATTGGACCCGCGCGGCCCGGCTCACCAGTGACGCGACCGCCGCGTCCACGGCGCTGCCGGCCCTGAACGACGGGCTGAAGGTCACCGCCCGCACGCTGACCGCGGGCGAGCCGGCCTCCGCGCGGCCGGACGGGACGGTCCCGGTGCCGTTCACCGCCAAGTTGACCCTCGGATCCGCCGGCGACTGGTCGTACACCGGGTCCCTGGACGTGGCCAGGAGCGCGGATCGCGGCTACCTGGTCGCCTGGTCCCCGGCCACCCCGCACCCGGAGCTGACCTCGGGCACCTCGCTCGAACTGGCGCCCAACCAGGGCGGCGTGGGCGGCGACGTGTTGCGGGCGAAGGACGGTACGGCGCTGTCCCCGACCGACAACCCGTCCCTGGCCGCGATCCGTACCGGCCTGGCGAGCAAGGCCAAGCCCGGCGAGCAGGCCAAGCCGGGCGGCGTGGTCCGACTGGTCGACGCCGCCACCCGGGCCCCGGTCAAAGAACTCGCCACGCTCGGCGAGCCGGTCACCGCCGCGCCCCGGGACGGCGGGATCCGCACCACGCTCGACGCGCACCTCCAGACGGCGGCCGAGCGGGCGGTCGAGGGCGAGTCGCGGACGGCGTCGCTGGCGGCGGTGCGGATCAGCACCGGCGAGATCGTCGCGGTGGCCAACAACCCTGCCGCCGGCCAGAACAACGCCTTCCTGGCCACCACCCAGCCCGGCTCGACGTTCAAGATCGTCTCGGCCGCCACGCTGCTGTCCAAGGGCGTGGTCGGCCCCGACGAGAAGGTGGGCTGCCCCGAATCGGCCGACGCGGGCGGCATGCGGTTCACCAACTCCGAGGGCCGCGCGTTCCCGGAGGGCAGCTTCAAGCTGGCCTTCGCCCAGTCCTGCAACACCACCATGGCCAACCTGTCCGGCAAGCTCACCGGCGCGGACCTGTCCACGATGGCGCACGACTGCTTCGGCATCGGCGGCGACTGGAAGACCGGGATCGTCTCGTTCGACGGCCGGGTGCCCGCCGCGTCGAACGACACCATGAAAGCCGCGAACATGATCGGCCAGGGGCAGGTACAGATGAACCCGCTCACCATGGCCTCGGTGGTGGCCACCGCCAAGTCCGGCACCTTCCGCCAGCCACACCTGCTCACCGACCAGGAGGGCCTGTGGCGGGCCCCGAACTCGTTGTCCCCCGCCGTGACCGGGCAGTTGCGCACACTGATGCGCGCGGTGGTCACCGAGGGCACCGCCCGCGCCTCGCTCGGCGGCCTGAGCGGCGACGTGGGCGCCAAGACGGGCACCGCCGAGGTCGGCGGCGGCCGGCCCAACAACGGCTGGATGGTCGCCTACCGGGGCGATATCGCGGTGGCGGTCTGGGTCGAGGGGGGCGTGACCGGCGGGCAGTCGGCCGGACCGATCGTGAAGGCCCTCCTGAGCGCGACGGGCTGAGCGACGGGTGGGGCGGGCGGCCGGCGACGGGCTGAGCGACGGCCCGAGCGGCCGTAGTCCATCATGGGCAGGGTGAGCGAACACGATCTTGCCGACGAGGGCCCGGGCCGGGCCGAGACCTTCCTCGACCTGCTGCGGCTGGAGCAGATCGAGGAGAACATCTTCCGCGGCTGGTGCCACGCGGGCGCCCCGCTGCGCGCCTTCGGCGGCCAGGTCGCCGCACAGGCCCTGGTCGCCGCGGGCCGCACGGTGGTCCCGGAGCGGCACGTGCACTCGCTGCACAGCTACTTCCTCCGACCCGGCAGCACCACGGCGCCGATCGTGTACCAGGTCGACCGGGTCCGCGACGGGCGCTCCTTCGCGACCCGGCGCGTGACCGGCGTCCAGCACGGCGCGGCGATCTTCACCCTGTCGGCGTCCTTCAAGGTGGCCGAGGACACCCCCGGACACCGCCGCGCGATGCCCGACGTACCGCTGCCGGAGGACCTGCCGGACCCGTACGAGAAGTTGTCCGCCGAGGAGCGCGCGCACTATGAGGAGTCGCAGACCCGGCTCCTGATGGACCTGCGCTTCGTCCCGGAGGACCGCTCGCCCGGCACCCACATGGTCGACGGCATCCCGCACCAGCGGGTGTGGATGCGCGCCGCCAAGCAGCTGCCCGACGACCCGCTGCTGCACGTGTGCGGGCTGACCTACATGTCCGACCTGACCCTGGCCGGCACCGCCGCGAAGCCGTACATCACCAACCCGGCGACACTCCAGATGGCCTCGCTCGACCACGCGGTGTGGTTCCTGCGGCCGTTCCGGGCCGACGAGTGGCTGCTGTTCGCCCAGGCGTCCCCGTCCGCGCAGGACGCGCGCGGGCTGGCGATGGGCGAGTTCTACAACCACGACGGCGTACTGGTGGCCTCGGTGGTGCAGGAGGCGGTGATCCGGCAGCGGTAGCGCCGACGCGCCTCGCCGGCGCGAGCGCGCGCCCGCTCACCCGCCACCCACCCAGACCGTCTTGGCATTGCAGAACTCGCGGATGCCGAGCGCGGCGAGTTCGCGGCCGTAGCCGCTGGACTTGATCCCGCCGAAGGGCAGTTCGGGGTAGGACGTGACCATGCCGTTCACGAACACCGCCCCGGCGGCCAACTCGGCGATACAGCGGGCCTGTTCGGCCTCGTCGGTGGTCCAGGCGTTGGCCCCGAGGCCGAACGCGGTGGCGTTGGCGAGGTCGATCGCCTCGTCGAGGTCGGCGACCCGGTACAGCCCGGCGACCGGCCCGAACACCTCCTCGGTGTACATCCGCATGTCCGGGGTCAGGTCGGCGACCACGGTCGGCGGGTAGTACCAGCCGGGGCCGGCCGGGCGCTCGCCGCCGCACCGGATCCGGGCGCCCTTGGCCCGGGCGTCCTCGACCTGCGCGGTGACGTCGCGCAGCCCCTGCTCCTGGGCGAGCGGGCCGACGTCGGTGCCCTCGGCGGTGGGGTCGCCGACCCGGAGCGCGGCCATGTTCGCCGTGAACGCCTCGGCGAACGCGTCGTACACGTCGGTGTGCACGATGAACCGCTTGGCCGCGATACAGCTCTGCCCGTTGTTCTGGGTCCGAGCCGTGGTCGCGGTCCGCGCGGCGGCCTCGACATCGGCGGAGGGCAACACCAGGAACGGGTCGGAACCGCCCAGTTCGAGCACGGTCTTCTTCAACTCGCGCCCGGCGATCGCCGCGATCGACCGCCCGGCCCCCTCGCTGCCGGTGAGCGTCGCGGCCACCACGCGCGGGTCCGACAACACCCGCTCGACCAGCTTCGACCCGATCAACAACGTCTGGAACGCCCCCTCGGGAAACCCGGCGCGGGTGAACAGCTCCCCCATGTACAGCGCGGTACGCGGCACGTTCGACGCGTGCTTGAGCAGCCCGGTGTTACCCGCCATCAACGCGGGCGCCGCGAACCGCATGGCCTGCCACAACGGAAAATTCCACGGCATCACCGCCAACACCGGCCCGAGCGGCTCATACCGCACATAGGCCCGCCGAGCCCCCACGGCATCGGCATCGGCCGGCTCATCCGCCAAAAACCCGGCCGCCCGATCCGCATAGAACCGACACAGCCGAGCACACTTGCCCACCTCGGCCCGAGCGGCACCCAGCGTCTTGCCCATCTCGGCAGTCATCACCGCCGCAACCTCATCCCGCTCCGCATCCAGCAGATCGGCGGCCCGCCGCATAAACCGAGTCCGAGACTCGAACGAGTCCCCCCGATGCCCCCGAAACACCTCATCGGCCCGCCCGATCCGAGCATCGATCTCGGCTTCCCCAATCTCGGCGAACTCCTCGATCATCTCCCCGGTCGCCGGATTGACGGACGCGATGGCCATGGGTCCTCCACGGATGCGGATGGTGAGTGTGATGGGCACCGAGCGGGCCGCCCGCTGCCTCCGCCGAGCCGTTACCCTCTGGCCCTCGGATGACACGGCACTCGGCGAGGAACCGGTCGGATGTCGGAGTGGGGTGCGAGGGTGGGCGGTATGAGGGAACAGGTCATCCCGATTTTGCGTGTGGTCGATGCCGCCGTGTCCGTTGCCTGGTATGGCCGTCTGGGGTTCGTCGAGCAGTGGGAGCATCGGTTCGAGCCGCACCTGCCGGCCTTCGTCGAGGTCGCGAGGGGCGATGTGAAGCTGTTTCTCAGCGAACACACCGGCGACGCGACCCCGGACACGCTGGTGTACGTGTGGGTCGCCGACGTGGATGAGGTGGCCCGCGAATTCGGCGTGGTGGTGGAGGAGCAGCCGTGGGCGCGGGAGGTGCGTCTGCGGGATCCGGACGGGAACCGGCTGCGGGTGGCTACGCCGTCGGAGGGGTGAGGTGCGGCGGGGAGGCGTCAGGTGCGCGACATGCCGGCTGAGACGTCCAGGGTGATTCGGCCCCTCGCGACATGCTCACCGAGAGCACCCAGGTGCCGTCGCTGGGATTCGTCGATCCGGAGCCAGTCCAGAGCCGGGAGATCGACCAGGGGGGTCAGATCGGTCGTGGGACAGTCACAGATGCCCAGCTCGGTCAGGCGAGACGACGCTGCCAGGGGCGAGATGTCCCCTACCGGGGACCCATCGGCGAACAGACGTGTGAGGTCGGGTAATCCGCGCAGCGGACTCAGATCGCGAACACGCGTGCGCACGATGCCGAGAGTCTCCAGCCTCGGATATTTCCGCAGCGGCGACAGGTCTGTGATCAGCGTGTCGTGCAGGTAGAGATGCCGCAAATGCTCCGCATCCGGCAGCAGCCCCAAGTCTTCGAATGACGGGTGGCCGCAGTACAGGCTGCCGATCCAGGGGAGTCGGGCCAACACCATCGGATCCGAGAGCTGAGTAGGTCCCAGCCTCAGCTCCGTCAGGCGCGGCAGCGCCACCAGCGGGCTCAGGTCCGTGATCAGGGTGTCACCGACGCCGAGCATCTCGAGCTTCGGCAAGGTGGACAGGCTTTGTACCGGGATCTCCGACATCCCGGCAGACAAGAGCACAGTCCGCACGTCCGTGCGACCCGACAATGCTTCCAGCATCGCCGAATCCTGAACCTGCACGCCGCAGTTGCGGAAATCTACGTGCTTCAGGACTGTTTCGTAGTATCGGTCCCGATCCGACACCGCATCCCAGGCTCCGATCAGCGCCAACCGAACCGACGCAGACGTCCGGCCCCGGAAGCGCGTCAGTAGCGGAATCACCTGGTCGCCGCCGATCAGTTCGGCGGTTCGCACGATGGCGCGCGCCTCGCTGTCGGAGACCTGCCGATCTCGGGTCAGGTCGACGAGCAAATCGACGACGAACTCGCCGGCGGCGGCCAGATGACCGGCTCCCGTCCACGTCATGGGCGGCAACAGATCGGAGGTCTCGTCCCGGAATCTCCGCGCTCGCTCCGGATCCACCATGCTCGCACCCGCCACACACGCGGCGCCGAGCAGCCACAAGCGAGCACGGTGCTTCTCGTCCTTGTCCGCCCGCGTGATCAGCCCGTCCAGCAAGTCTCGCTGCCGGGGTGGGTCGTCCTGCGTCCTACCCACCGCCATGATGAACACGTCGTGGTAGAGCGGGTCGTGGGCGTGGTTGATCAGATGGTCGACGTGTTCCGATCGGATGATCTCCAGTGCCGCCAGGTAGTCCTGGAAGCTCGCGTGCCGGAACTCGTATACGTCCGCCTCCGGTTGTTGGAGCAGGCCGCTGCGGTCGACCAGGCTGTCCAGCACCTCCCGGGCGGTGTAGGGCGGTTCGATCGTCTGGCGGAATCGGGTGAGCACGTCGGCCACGCATGACGTCGCGACCCGATCCGGGATCGATCGGCGGCCGTTGAGGGTCATCCACATCGCCAGCGCGGCCAGTACCTTCTCCATCTGCGTCGGCTGGAGACGCACCCGGCTCGTGGAGATGCGCCGCGCTCGTTCCCGGCCGCCGAGCAGCATCGCCATCGCCGAGCGGTACAACTCGGTGCGGCCTTCGGGAAGGGCCTGGTCGGCGTGGCGGTGCAGGGCGCACATCAGCGCGCACAGCAGCGGGTTCGTACCGAGTCGGGCCAGGTCCCGGCGGCTGTCCAGGGTGTGCTTCAACTGCTCGGCGCAGGCGGCGAGATCGTCCGGGTCTCCGGGCTGGGCGCGGTGCCAGCGGTCGACGAACAGCTCGACCTGCGCGCTCGACATGGGCTGGAGTTCACCGGCGACGAAGCCCGCCTCCCGGAACCGTCGATGCCGCCGCTCGGACAACACTCGGGGTCGGGAGGTGAGCAGGTAGGCCGCGTCCGGATAGTCCACACACAGCTGTTCCACCCAGTCGAGGGCGTCCGCCCGGTGTTCGTCGGGCAGTTCGTCCAGGCCGTCGACGAAGACCACGGCCCGTCCCGCCCGCAGCCGGCGGGCCGCCCACCCCGGCGGCTGCTCGCCGCCGAGCGTCGACCCGGACGCGGTGACGAAGTCGGCGACGTTCGGCAGCACCAGCCGGTCGTCCACCACCATCGCCCGCAGCTTCAACAGGAACGGCACCCGCCCGGACCAGGACGCCAGCCGGTCCGGCAGATCGCCGGAGGCCACGTGCACCGCGAGCCGGCGCAGCAACGTGCTCTTGCCCGATCCGGCCGGGCCTTCGAGGACCATGCGGTCGCGGCGGGCGAGGGCGTCTTCGAGGAGGCTGCGCGTGGTGTCCGCCTGCGCGGTCTCGTCGTCCCACCGCCGCAGCGGCCTCGGGTCGCGACGGGTCTGCACCACGAGGCTCACGTAAGCCGTGGTCAACTCGTATGTGCTGTCCTCCGGATCGAGTTCGGTGACCCCGAACAGCCTGGCCTGGTCCAACTTGGCCCGCAGGCCGGCGCAGTAGCGTCGGGCGAACTCCTCGTCCATCGACTCCGCTTCCGGCACCCGGCGCAACAACTCGGCCTGCCCCGACGCCTGTTCGACCATGGTCCGGGCCAGGAACTCAGGCTGCTTCGTGAAGAAGTCCACGATCTGCACGCAACACTCGTCGAGCAACACGCCGTACAGCGGCGCCGAGCGCTCCGCCGACGCCTCGACACGGGCCTCCATCCGCACCCGCAGCGCGGCCGGATCCAGGCCCGCGGCCTGGACGTCGTCCATGGTCACGGTGCCGTCGAGGGTACGCACGACCGCCGCGACGATGCGCTCACCCTCGGCCGGCGCCAAGCGGGCGAAGTCCGGCTCGACATCGGCCAGTCGCAGGGTCAGCGTGCGGGTCAGCCGATCCACGTCGGCCGTACGCACCTCGCGCCGCTCCCGCCGCCGCGCCACCCTCCCACCCATCCGCACGGGCGCGTCCACGAGCCGCGCCCCCGCCGGCGGCGCGGTCAACCGCCGCAACGCGCCCCCGATCGCCGTCGCCAACAACCGCCCCTGCACCGGATCCACCGCGCTCCGCCCCGATCCCCACATCGACCGTGCACTCCAAGCCGTGGCACCCAGTATGAGCGCCCAACGTCCGAGTCGCCCCGACCCGACGACCGGACCCTCACCCCTCGCCTCCGCCCCCCCGACACGCACACCCTGCGACTCCGCCGCCCCGTCGCGCTCACCCCGCGACCCCGGCCCCGGGACCTGTCCGCCCGACCTGCACCGCCGCCGCCCGAGCACGTCGACCAACGCTCCGGATCGCACGCGGATTCACCCGGCTACGTCGCCGCCGACTCCTCCCCCGGAGCCGCCGACAACATCGCGTGCGCCAAGGTCGCCAGAGTCGCCTTGATCCGTGCCGGTTCGATGTGCTGGTCGCGCTGGCGGCGGTACAGCTCGGGGGCCAGTGGGGCCAGAAGCACGTCGGCGAGGGTTGTCGGGTCTGCGGTGCCCGCGGCCAGGACCCGTACGTGCGTGTGCCAGAACGCGTACGCGCCCGTTCGGTAGCGGGCGCTGCCCGTCTCGGCGCCCAGGAGCAGGTGTACGTGCCGCTCCAGGAGGTCGACCATCGCCGCGTAGAAGGCCGCCAGGCGGGCCGCCGGGTCCGCCTCGTCCGGGCCCAACGGCGGTGCGCCGCGCAGGATTTCGTGTTGCAACGCGCGTTCGTGTTCGTCGAGGAGGGCGCGGGCGATGGAGGCCCGGTCCGGATAGCGGCGGTAGAGCGTGCCGCGGCCGATGCCGGCCGCCCTGGCGATGTCCTCCATCGTGACCTCGGCCGGATCGCCGGTCGCGAACAGCTCCTCGGCCGCGGCCAGCACACGGGCCCGGTTGCGGGCGGCGTCCGCACGTTCCCGTGGCGGCGCCGCACCGTCCGCGGCGACCGGGAGACCGGTGAGCAAGTCGGTGCGTTTCGTCATGATCCCCACCCTAACCAGCAAGTGGACGCCGCGTCCATTTATCCGAGGACGACCCGAGGCGGTGCGATCGGTTAAGTGGACGGCATGTCCGCTTGCCTGTTACGGTCTCACCCATGAAGCGGACAGCCCGTCCACTTAGACCTCGGGAGTGACCATGCCTCGCCTGCTCCACCTCGACTCCAGCGCCCGCGCCGACTCGTTCTCGCGGACCCTGGGCGCCGCCTTCGCCGACGCCTGGCGCGGCGCGCGGTCGGACGCCGAGTACACCTACCGGGACCTCACCGCACGGCCGGTCCCGCCGATCGACCAGGCGTGGACCGAGATCTGCGACACGATGTTGCGCGAGGGAATCACCGCGATCGCCGACTACCCGCGGGCCGTGCGTACGCCCGAGCAGCGCAAGGCATGGGCCACGGTCGAGCCGCTGTTGGCCGAACTGGTCGCCGCGGACGTCGTGTTGATCGGCGCGCCGATGTACAACTTCGGCGTGTCCGCGCAGCTCAAGGCGTGGATCGACCAGGTCACCTTCCCGAAGATGTCGCTCGCGCCGCGTCGTTTCGTGGTCGCCTCCGCCCGCGGTGGGTCCTACCTGCCGGGGACCCCCCGGGCGCCGTTCGACCACCAGACGCGCTATCTCCTGGACTTCTTCACCGGGCACTACGCCGTCACGGACGCGATCGTGCTCGGTACCGAACTGACCAACTCGCTCGTCGACCCGGCGCTGGCCGAGCGGCTCGAGCAGCACCGTTCCTCGCACGCGGAGGCGCTGGAGCGCGCCGCGGAGCTGGGACGCGCACTCGTGGAGGGGCACTGATGGCCTGGTTGATCCTGCTCGCGGCGGGCCTCGTCGAGGTCGTGTGGTCGCAGAGCATCAAGCCGACCGAGGGATTCACCAAGCCGCTGCCGACGGTGATCTGCTTCGTGCTCGGCGCGACGGCGGTGTATCTGCTGTCGGTGGCCATGCGGGACCTGCCGGTGGGCACCGCGTACGCCGCGTTCACCGGGATCGGCACCGTCGGCGCGATCACCCTCGGCATCACGATCCAGCACGACACGCTGAGTGCGGGACGGATTGCGGCGCTGGTGCTGATCGTGGGCGGGTTGGTGCTGGCCCGGCTGACGTCGACGGCGTGAGGTCGGGCGACTTTTCGACAACAAAGGAAATCTTGGATGCAACTTTAGTGACGGCGGTGGCCACGTTCGCGGCTATCGGGCGCACCCGCCCGGGGCGAAGGCTGGGGAGGTAGTCAGGACCCCCACCGCAAGGAGCACCCCGCATGTCTCCCGGAAACCGCCGGCGCCCCCCGACCCCGACCTCCCCGTCGGGCGGGCCCGCCGAACTCGACGCGTACCGGCGCATCGATCACGAGGATCGGGCCAAGGGCAATGCGGCCGGCTGCCGGGCGCTGAGCAAGTGGTACGGCGAGGGCGAGACCCGCGTGGTCGCGCTCGACGAGGTCGACGTGGAGATCGGCCGCGGCCGGTTCACCGCGATCATGGGCCCCTCCGGGTCCGGCAAATCCACCCTCATGCACTGCCTGGCCGGCCTCGACTCGGTGACCTCCGGCCACAGCTGGATCGGGGACACCGAGATCACCGGGCTCAAGGACCGGGACCTGACCCGGCTGCGGCGGGATCGGATCGGCTTCATCTTCCAGGCGTTCAACCTGCTGCCCACGCTCACCGCGCTGGAGAACATCACGCTCCCGATGGACATCGCGGGGGTCAAGCCCGACCGGGCCTGGCTCGACACCGTCATCGAGACCGTCGGCCTGCGCGATCGGCTCAGGCACCGACCGAGCGAGTTGTCCGGCGGCCAGCAGCAGCGTGTCGCGTGCGCCCGCGCGCTGGCGAGCAAACCGCAGATCATCTTCGGCGACGAGCCGACCGGCAACCTCGACTCGCGCTCCGGCGCCGAGGTGCTGGGCTTCCTCCGCAGCAGCGTCTACGACCTGGGCCAGACCATCGTGATGGTCACCCACGACCCGAACGCGGCCTCCTACGCGGACCGGGTGTTGTTCCTGGCCGACGGCCGAGTCGTGGACGAGATGTTGTCGCCGACCTCCGACACCGTGCTCGCGCGCATGCAGCGCTTCGCCCGCTCCGCGAACTGAGGCGCCGACATGCTCAAGGCGACGCTCCGCAGCTTCCTGGCCCACAAGGCGCGCATGGTCCTGTCCGCGCTGGCGATCCTGCTCTCGGTCGCGTTCGTGGCCGGCACGCTGATGTTCACGGACACGATCGGCAAGACGTTCCACGACCTTTCGCGCACCGCCGCGGCCGATGTCACGGTCAAGCCGAAGAAGGAGTTCCGGGAGGACCGGCTCGGCAAGAGCGGCCAGCAGCCGACCGTGCCCGACTCGATCGTGGCCGCCGCCCGTTCGGTGCCGGGCGTGGCCGACGCGCATCCCGACATCACGGTCACCAACGTGATCGTGATCGACGGCAAGGGCAAGAAGGTCGGGTTGACCTCGGATCCCCAGGTGCAGGCCGCCGACTGGTTCCCCACCAAGCAATCCCCCGTCGTGCTCGAGCACGGGAAGGCGCCGCAGGGTCCCGGCGAGGTGATCCTGGACAGCGACTCGGCCGACCACAACAAGGTGCGGTTGGGCGACAAGGTGCACGTGGTCGCCGCGCCCGGCGCGTTCGACGCGACCGTGGTCGGCCTGGCCGACTTCAAGACGATCAACCCCGGCACGACCATGCTGTTCCTGGACGGCGTCGCCGCCCGTGATCGGCTGCTCGGCAAGCCGGGCATGGTGACGTCGGTGTCGCTGACCGCCGAGCCCGGCGTGGACCAAAAGGAGCTGAAGGCGCGGGTCGTCGCCAAGCTGGGCGGGGACGTCGACGTCAGGACCCGCGCGGAGGAGGCCGACGCCGCCTCGGCCGACCTGGGTCAAGCGCTCGACGTGGTCAAGTACGCACTGCTCGGCTTCGCCGGTGTCTCGCTCCTGGTCGGCACATTCCTGATCTTCAACACCTTCTCGATGCTGGTCGCCCAGCGCACGCGCGAGTTGGGCCTGATGCGCGCGATCGGCGCCGGTCGGGCCGATGTGAACCGCTCCGTGCTGGTGGAGGCGACGCTGCTCGCGGTGGTCGGCTCCACGCTGGGCCTGCTCGGCGGACTCGGCTTGGCCCAGGGCCTGTTGACGCTGATGAAGTCACTCGGGGTCGACCTCAAGGGCGCCCCGTTGGTGATCGAACCCGCGACGCCGATCATCGCCTACACGGTGGGAGTCGTGGTGACCCTGGTCGCCGCCTACCTGCCCGCGCGCCGGGCGGCCCGGGTCAGCCCGATGGCGGCACTGCGCGAGGCCGGCGCGCCGCCCGCGAAGTCGCTGCGCGGGCGCGCCGTCGGCGGCACCGCGGTCACCGTGCTCGGCGCGATCGGCCTGGCGGTCGGCGCCTCCGCGACCAAGCTGGACGCGGCGCACGGGCTCGCCCTGGCCGGTGGCCTGATCGGCACCCTGGTCGGCTTCATCGTGCTCGGGCCGGTGCTGGCCCGCGCGGTGATCCCGTGGCTGGCCGGGGCGTTCCCGCGCCTGTTCGGCACGGTCGGCCGGCTCAGCCGGGAAAACGCGCTGCGCAATCCGCGCCGCACCGGCGCCACCGCCGCCGCACTGATGATCGGCGTGGCGCTGGTCGCCTCGCTGTCCGTGGTGGCCACGTCGATGAAGGACTCGGTGGGCAAGCAGATCGACCAGCGCCTGGGTGCCGACTACACCCTGGAAAGCGACGGCGGGCTCAACTTCACGCACGACGTGGCGGAGACGGTGCGCAAGGTGTCCGGCGTGAGCAACGTGGTGCGCCAGCGCGAGACCGAGGCGAAGGTGCTGTTCAACGGATCGTCCGAGACCATCACGGTGACCGGAGCCGATCCGGGCATCGACGCGATGCTGAAGCAGAAGTACACCGCCGGCACCGCCCCCGACGGGCTCGCCCCGGGGCGGATCGCGCTGCCCAAGTCCTATGTGAACAAGCACGACCTGGGCGTCGGCGGCACGGTGACGCTGCGCACGCCCAACGGCCGGACCGCCGAGTTGCGGGTCGGCGCGGTGATCGACGACGAGGGCATCGGTCTCGCGGCCGCCGGCTCCGGCGTGGTCGGCCTGGACACGCTGGCCAAGCTCGTCCCGGACCTGCTCGACTCGGTGATCATGGCCAACGTCGCCGACGGGGCCAAGAGTTCGACCGTACGGGCCGCGCTGGAGGCCGCGCTCAAGCCCTACCCGCAGGTGAAAGTGCGCGATCAGGCCGACTACAAACAGACCGTGCAGGATCAGACCAACATAATTCTGCGGCTCGTCTACGGCCTGCTCGGGTTGGCGATCATCATCGCGATCCTGGGGGTGGTGAACACACTGGCGCTGTCCGTGATCGAGCGCACGCGCGAGATCGGACTGCTGCGGGCGATCGGCATGTCGCGGATGCAATTGAGGCGGATGATCCGCCTGGAGTCGGCGGTGATCGCGGTGTTCGGCGCGGTCCTGGGGCTGGCGCTCGGGGTGGGCTGGGGTGTCGCGGCGCAGCGCATGCTCGCCTCGCAGGGCCTGGACGTGCTGACCATCCCGTGGGGGACGATCGCCGCGGTGGTCGTCGGCGCCGGGGTGGTCGGCCTGCTCGCCGCCCTGCTGCCCGCGCTGCGGGCCTCGCGGATGAACGTGTTGGCCGCGATCTCCACGGAATGACCACCGGCCGATGATCGACGGTCCCATGACCTGCCGCGGGGGGGGGGCCAGAGGATGGGGCGGACCACCCGGGGGCGTGGGGCGGGAAGCGCACCCCCGCCCCGGTAGGCTTAAGTTTTTGTAAACCCGCCGTCTGG
>NZ_JBHTVA010000043.1:0-32812 GCF_042793325.1 Embleya sp. NPDC056575 | reverse complement strand
TGGCGGCACACCACCCCAGACCGCCCCGCGGCACCGTGGCCCCCCCCCCCTGCCGGCGGGGGGCGGGCCCCACCCCCCCCCCCCCCCCCACCGCCGGTGCCGTTCGTGCGACCCGCTCCCGGCGCCGGTTACCGTGACATGGTGAGCATCCGCGCCTGGTGGGCGAGTCGCCGCTCGTTCGGGTTCGATGTGCTGGTCGCGGCGATCGCCGTCGCCCTGGGACTGACGCTGCGCATGGGACGCGACGCCGGCCTGGTCGGCTGGCCGTACCTGCACCAGGCGAGCGCGGTGCTGAGCGGTGCGCTGCTGCTGTACCGCAGACGTGCGCCGTTCGGCTCGGGCGCCGCGATCTGTGCGGTGGGCCTGGTGTATCCGACGCACGCGCTCTACTTCGCGGCCTATGCCGCGGGGGCCTGTGTCGAGGACCGACGGCGCGCGTGGGGGTTGATCGGAGGTCTCGTGGTGGCGGCCACACAACCGTGGAACCGGCCGGCGCCGCTGGACGTCGTCGCCGCCGCGAGCCTCGCGGCGGTCCCCGTCCTGCTCGGCCTCTACGTCGCCGCGCGCCGCCGCCTGCGTGCGGATCGGGCCGAACGGGTGCTTCGGGAGCGCGAGTTGGGCTTCGAACGGGTGCGGATGGAGGAGCGGGCCCGGATCGCGGGCGAGATGCACGACGTGATCACCCACCGGGTCAGCCTGATGGTGCTCCAGGCGGGCGCGCTGCGCACCCGTGCCCGGGATGAGGACGTACGGGCGTCGGCGGAGGAGTTGCGCCTGGTGGGGTGCAAGGCGTTGGAGGAGTTGCGCGGGCTGGTCGCGGTGACCCGATCGGAGCGGCAGGTGGGCTCGGTGGTGGTCGGCCCGCGTGCGGTGCTCGACGTATCGGATCTCGTGGCCGATTCGCGCTCGGCGGGCATCCCGGTCGACCTGGTCACCCTCGGCGAGCCGCACCCGACCTCGCCCGTGGTCGGCCGGGCCGCCTACCGGGTGGTCCAGGAAGCGCTGACCAACGTGCACAAACACGCGCCGGGGGCTGGGGTGGACATTCGCCTGCACTACGTGGGCGACGAGGTCCGGATCACCGTGCGAAACTCGGCTCCCACCCGGGCGGTCGACGTCGCCCTGGGTTCGGGCGGCAGCGGCCTGCTCGGTCTGCGCAAGCGGGTCGAGTTGGTGGCCGGGACGTTGCGCACCCGCCCACTGCCCGACGGCGGCTACGAATTGCTGGCCATACTGCCCGCCGGCGCCACGACCACGACCACCGGAGAGCCCGCATGATCCGCGTCCTGCTCGTCGACGACGAACGTATGGTGTGCGCCCACCTGCGCACGATTCTCGGCGTGGCCGACGACATCGAGGTGATCGGCGAGGCGTACGACGGCGCCGAGGCGGTCGAGTCGGTCCTGCGCCATCGGCCCGACCTGATCCTGATGGACCTGCACATGCCGGGCGTGGACGGCCTGACCGCCATCGAACAGATCGTCGACCTGCCGGGCGCGCCCAGGGTGATCGTGCTCACCACGTTCGGGCTGGAGCAGTACATCCTGCGCGTCCTGCACGCGGGCGCGGCCGGCTTCCTGCTCAAGGACACCCCGCCGGAGGACCTGATCGGCCTGGTCCGGGTGGCGATGGACGGCCACACCGTCCTGTCCCCGGCGGTGACCCGCGACCTGGTGACCGCCTCCTCCGGCCGCAACGCCGCCCGCGAACGCGCCGCCCTCGCCGTCGCGTCCCTGACCGAACGCGAGGTCGAGGTGCTGACCTGCATCGGAGAGGGCCTGTCCAACGCCCAAACGGCGGAACGCCTGTTCCTCAGCGAAACCACGGTGAAAAGCTACGTCTCCCGAATGCTCACCAAACTCGCCTGCGCCAACCGCACCCAGGCAGGTCTGCTGGCATACGACGCGGGCCTGATCCGGCGATAGGGACGGCGTGGGCCGGCGGCGGAAGCGGGCGGGCCGCCGAGGGGGCAGGGGGTGCGCGTCGGGGGTGGTCGGGGGTCGAACGCCCGGGGTCGCGGTCGGGGTTGGGGGTGGTGGCCGGTTCGCTGCGGTGGGGGGCCGGCGTCGGTAATGTCGTACCGGCCGGCCCGGTGGGGTCCGTGAAGCGGAGGGGTGCGCATGTCGGTGACGCTCTCGAAGGGCGGCAACTGCCCGCTGGCGGTGGCCGCCGTGGTGGTGGAGGTCGCCTTCGCGGCGCCGGTGGACGTATCGGCGCTGCTGCTCGCCGGGACCGGAAAGGTGCGCTCCGACGCCGACTTCGTCTTCTACAACCAGCCGAACGGGCCCGGCGTCCGGTATCTGGCGGCCGGCCCCGGTCGACCGGCCGCGGTGCACGTGGACACCGCCGCGGTGCCGGCCGACGTACAGACGGTCATGGTGACGCTGAGCCTGGACGGCGGCCCGGGCGCACCGGTCACCTTCGGCGGCACCACCCCGCCCACCGCGACCGTGCGCGACCCGTCCGGCGAGGCGCTGGTCACGTTCACTCCGAACGGCCTGGGCCGCGAGACCGCGCTGGTGCTGCTCGAGCTGTACCGGCGCGGCGGCGTGTGGAAGGTGCGCGCGGTCGGCCAGGGCTACGCCAACGGACTCGCGGGCATCGCCACCGACTTCGGCGTCTCCGTCGACGACGACCCGGCCCCGCCGCCGCCCGCCCGCCCGCAGCCGGCGCCGCCCACCCGCCCCGAGCCCCCGGCGTACGACGACACCCCGACCGCGCCGGTCGCCCCGCTGCTTCCACACGAGCCGCCCAGGCCCGCGCCGATCCCGCCGCCGATCCCCCGCCGCCCGGTGACGACGCAGCCCCCGCCGCCCCCGCCTCCGACGCCCGCCCCGGTCGAGGCCCGTACCGCCCCCCTGCCCACCGGCGGCGTCGCCACCACCCGCACCGACACGCCGATCAACCTCGACAAGGGCCGCGTCAGCCTGCGCAAGGACCAGTCGGTGTCGTTGGTCAAGACCGGCGCACCGCCGCTGACCCGGGTGCGCATGGGACTGGGCTGGGACCCGGCCAGGTCCGGCGGCAGCATCGATCTGGACGCCTCCTGCATCGCCTTCGACGCGCACGGCAGGAAGGTGGTCGCGGTGTGGTTCATGAAACTGTCCGGCCTGGGCGGCGCGATCAAGCACACCGGCGACAACCTGACCGGCGAAGGCGAGGGCGACGACGAGTCGATCGTGGTCCGCCTCGACGCACTCCCGCCGCACGTCACCGGCCTCGTCTTCACCGTGAACTCGTTCCTGGGCCAGAAGTTCACCGAGGTCTCGCGCGCCTTCTGCCGCCTGGTCGACGACACCACCGACACCGAACTGGTGCGCTTCGAGCTGTCCGGCTCCGAACCGCGCACGGGTGTGCTGATGTGCAAGCTGGTCCGCGAGGGACCGATCTGGACGATGACGGCGCTGGGCCGATTCGCCGACGGCCGCACGGTACGCAAGCTGGTGGACCCGGCCCGCGAGGCGCTGCAGCTCTGACCGACGGCGGCCCGCCCGGGCCTCAACTCGGGCAGCGTTCCCCGTACTTCACCACGCCCACCCCCACCGTGTCCGGCACCGGCTGCCCCTCGGCCGGTCGCTGGGTACACACGACCCAGTGCGTCTCGATCAGCACCGGCCGCCCGCCGCCGAGGTCGTCCACGTCGACGTGAGCGTCACCGCGCAGGCCGCGTCGGACGACGATGACGCTGCGCCCGACCAGGTTCGGCATCCGGCCGTCGACCACCTTGGGCTCGGCGGTCGGCGCCGCACCGGTGGGGCACTTCTCGTCGTGTCGGACCACGCCCAACTCGACCCGGAGTCCCTTGTCCAGGGGTCCCGGATCGGGACTCTGGTCGCACACCTTCCAACTGCTGAAGATGAACTGCCGCCGCCCCCGCCCGCTCGCGTCGTGCGAGGTGACGAACCGGTAGCCGGCCCGGCGCGCACCGTCCCACGCCTCCTGCAGGTCCGCGCCGACCAGATCGGGCAGCACGTTCCTCGGCACGGACGAGACCTTCGTCGCCCGAGGACTCGCGGACGCCGCGTGGCTCGGAACCGCCGGAGCCGCCGGGGCACTCGGGGACGCTCGAGGGGGCACCGAAGGAGACACCTCCGCGACCGCGCCGACCGGTGCCCCCTCGCCCGACGCCGGACCGGTCTCGACCGGCCCGTCGCGATGGGCCAAACCCACGGCCACCAGCACCGCCGACACCGTGCCGAGCACCGCGAGCAGCTTCGGGTTCTGCCACCACTTCATCCGTCCACAATGCGACCGGGCCGCGGCGAACGGGAGGAATTCGGCCGCGGATCACCTGTTCGTGTGGTCCGTACGGGCATCCGCCCCCGGCTCGGCCCCCGGCTCGACGCCCGCCTCGCGTACCGCGAACCCGGTCGCCTGCCGAACCATCTCGGCCCGGGACGGCCCGGGCGCGCCGATCACGATCCGAGTGGCCAGCCCGTCGAGCAGCGCGTGCAGGCGCAACACGTACCCGTCGGGATCCGGGTGCGGCGCGATCATCGCCCGCAGATCGGCGATCCACGGGCCCTCGATCTCCACGCCGGCGGCCAGCACGTCCGGGTCGGCCAGGGAGCGCGTCCACACCTCCAGCCACAACGTCCAGCGCGGGTCGGCGCGCTCGTCGGGCAGGTACAGGTCGATGTAGCCGGCCAGCCGCTCGGCGCGCGGCACCTCGGTCGCGCCCAGCAGGGCCCGTCGCCGCTCGGCGAACCCCTGTTCGCTCCAGCGCAGCGTCTCGACCAGGAGTTGTTCCTTGGACCCGAAGTAGTAGGCGACATGGCCGCCGCTGATCCCGATCCGCTTGCCCAGGCCCGCCATGGTCAGCTGCGCCAGCCCGTGCTCGGCGATCGCGTCCATCGCGGCCCGGAGCACCACCTCCTTGGGCTGCGCCAGCCGTTTGCGCCGTGTCCCCGTCATGCTCAGCACCCCTGGTTCGTTCGACGGCGGACCTCGCCTGCCGCCATGTTAGAACGTCGTTCAATACCGCGCCCGGCGAACCGACGCCGCCATACTGGCGGGAGCCGGTGACGCGACCGGAGCCGGTTCCCGGTCCGCGCCCCCGGCGTCCGCGCCCACGTCCGACGAGAGGACCCACCGTGGCACCCCAGCCGCTCACCGACGCCGAACTGACCAAGGCCCTCGCCGACCTCCCGGGCTGGCAGGTCACCGACGGCGAACTGACCGCGACGTACGCCTGCGCCCGCGGCGATGTAC
Organism: Embleya sp. NPDC056575; assembly: GCF_042793325.1. NCBI lineage: Bacteria > Bacillati > Actinomycetota > Actinomycetes > Kitasatosporales > Streptomycetaceae > Embleya > Embleya sp. NPDC056575. The sequence continues at coordinate 27,601 of NZ_JBHTVA010000043.1, read as the reverse complement.
CCGCCTTCTACGCGACCGTCGCCGCCGCCGAGGACCAGGCGAACCACCACGCCCGGATCACCATCCTCTACGGCACCCTGACCTTCGCCCTGACCACCCACGACGCCGGCGACCGCATCACGGCCGCCGACACGGATTTCGCCACCCGGATCGCCGCCTTCGCGGCCGCACACGGCGCGACGCTCAAGACCTGACCCGGCCGGCCGGCGGGGGCGGGAGGCCGAGGGGCCGGGATCGACCCACCGCGGCGACCCGGAACCCCGAACCGCTCCATTCCGGTCCCGATCCCGCCCCGTCCCCGCCCTGTCCCGGTCCCTTCCCCGCCCACCCGGTCCGCTCGCCCGCCGGGCCACGCAGCCTTCACTCCACGCTTCCTGGCCGTTCATCCGCGCGTCCCGCACGCCGCCTAGCCTCCGACCATGAGCACCGACGCACCGGCGTCCCACCCCGTCCCGACCTCCCTTCGCGGGTGGCTCCTCCCGTTCGCCGGAGCGACCTCGGCGGGCTGGCTGATCGGGACGTACACGATCCGCGCCGCCGCCCTGGGCTCGTGCGACGACTTCGGGCAACGCGGCTGCACCGGGGACGACTTCGGGCCGTCCCTGATCGGCCTGTCCGGCCTGCTGCTACTGCTCGCGCTGATCGCGGGCGCGGTCGCCGCCGGCGCCGGTCGGCGCGGCATACCCGCCTTCGCGGGCGCCCTCCTCTACGCGGGCGGGATAGCGGCGCTGGCCGCGCTCACCGAACCCGCGACCGACGCCGGCTGGTACATACCGACCGTCACCGCCGTCGCCCTGGCCATACTCCTGCTCGCCCTCGCCGCATTCGGCGCCGGCGAGCGCGGGCGCCCCATCACCGGCCCGCCCCCGAAGCCGACCGAACCGCCCACCACCCCGGGCGAACCCGCTGCCGCCCCCGGCAACCCACACCCGCGGCCACGGCACTGACCGCCGGCCGGCCACGCGCCGACCGGACGCCGGCCGGCGTGCCCGTCAGACCCTGGGCTGCTGCTGGGTGATGCAGTGGATGCCGCCGCCGTTGGCGAAGATGTCGCGGGCGTCCACGAGTTCGATGGCGCGGCCCGGGAAGAGTTTGCCGAACGTCGCGGCGTTCTCCTCGTCCCGAGGGTCGTCGAACGCGCACAGGATCACCGCGCCGTTGGCCACATAGTGGTTGATGTAGCTGAAGTCGACCCAGTCGTCGTGGGCTTCGAGCACCGTCGGCGCGGGGATCTCGACCACCTCGAGCGCACGCCCCTTCGCATCGGTGGCCGCGCGCAGCAGAGCCGCGTTCTCCTTGCCCACCTCGTGGTCCGGGTGCGCCGGATCGGGCTGCACGTGGACGAGGACCAGGCCCGGTCGGGCGAACGACGCGACGATGTCGATGTGACCCCGGGTGCCGTACAGGCCGTAGTCGCGGGTGAGTCCGCGCGGCAGCCAAATCACCTTCCGCACCCCGAGGAACGCCTTCAGCTCGGCCTCGACCCGCTCCCTGGTCCACCCGGGGTTGCGGCCCTCGTCGAGTTGCACGGTCTCGGTGATCAGCACCGTTCCCTCGCCGTCGACGTGGATGCCGCCACCCTCGTTGACCATCCGCGACACGTAACGACGTACGCCCGCCGCCTCGATCACATGCTCCGCGATGTGCCGGTCGTGCTCCCACGAGGCCCACTCCTGGGCGCCCCACCCGTTGAACACCCAGTCGGCGGCGGCGATGCCACCCCGGCCGTCGGTCAGGAAAGTCGGCCCGATGTCGCGCATCCACGCGTCGTCGAGCGGCTTCTCCAGCACGGTCAGCGGCCGGTCGACATAGCGCGCCACGGTGTCCGACTCGCCGAGGTCGGTGATCAGCGTGACCGGCTCGTAGCGGGCGATCGTGCCGGCCACCCGGCCCCACGCGGCGCGTGCGGTGTGCAGATCCTCCTCGGCGAAGGTCTCGTTGCGGCTGGGCCAGGCCATCCAGGTGCGCTCGTGCGGCACCCACTCCGCCGGCATCGAAAAGCCGTCGGCGACGGGCGTGTTCGTCATGTCATTGCTTCTTTCGTCCTTCGTCGGGAACCACGGGACCTACGGCGGCTACAGGAAGTACAGCCGGTTCAACGACACCGATTCGGCGGCCCGCGACATCACGGGCTCGCCGTCCATCGTCACCAGACCGGTGTCCGCGGCGACCCGGACCTCCGCCAGGCGGTTGTTGTGGATCATCGCCGCGGGGCCGATGCCCCGGGTGCCCCGTACGCCCACCCGGCGGCGCCGGGTCGGCATCAGGTCGCCGCCCGCGGCCGCCGCGGCCTGCGAGGTGAACGCCACCGACAACTCGGCCGGCGCCGCCCCGTGCGCACCGAACTGCGGGCCCAGGACCAGCGGTTCGCAGTTGTCGGTGGAGGCGTTCGGATCGCCCACCACGCCGTACGCCGGGAAGCCGCTCTTGAGCACCAACTGCGGCTTCGCGCCGAACCATTGCGGCTGCCACAACACGATGTCGGCCATCTTGCCCACCTCGATCGAGCCGACCTCGTGCGCGAGGCCGTGCGCGATCGCCGGGTTGATGGTGAGCTTGGCGATATAGCGCATGACCCGAGCGTTGTCGTGCCGTTCGTGCTCGGCACCACGCTCCAGCTTCATCTTCCCGGCCATCGCGAACGTCCGCCGCACGGTCTCGCCCGCACGCCCCATGCCCTGCGCGTCCGACGAGGTGATCGGGATGACCCCGAGGTCGTGCAGTACGTCCTCGGCGCCCATCGTCCCGGCCCGAATGCGGTCCCGGGCCATCGCGGCGTCGCCCGGCAGGTCGGTCTTGAGCCCGTGCGCGGAGACGATCATGCCGAAGTGCTCGCCGAGCGCGTCCCGTCCGAACGGCAGTGTCGGGTTGGTCGAGGAGCCGATCACGTTGGCCACTCCGGCCATCCGCATCACGTTCGGCACGTGGCCGCCGCCGCACCCCTCGATGTGGTACGCGTGGATCGTGCGCCCGTCCAGCACGGAGAGCGTGTCGTCCACGGACAGGCACTCGTTGAGGCCGTCGGTGTGCAACGCGACCTGTACGTCGTGGTCTTCGGCCACCCGCAACGCGGTGTCCAGGGCCCGGGCGTGCGCGCCCATGTCCTCGTGCACCTTGAAGCCGGACGCCCCGCCCTCGATCAACGCCTCGTCCAGCGGCCCCCGACCCGACGACGAACCCCGGGCCAGGAAGGCGATGTTGACCGGCCAGGCGTCGAACGCCGCGAACGCGTTCCGCAGCGCCCAGGGCGAGTTCACCCCGACACCCCAGACCGGCCCGAACTCCTGGCCGACCAGCGTGGTCACCCCGGAGGCCAGCGACGCCTCCATGATCCGCGGCGAAAGCAAATGCACGTGCGTGTCGATCGCGCCGGCGGTGGCGATCAGCCCCTCGCCGCTGACGATCGTGGTGCCGGTGCCGACGACCACCTCGACGCCGTCCTGGGTATCCGGGTTGCCGGCTCGCCCGATCGAGGCGATCCGCCCCTCGCGAATGCCGATCGAGACCTTGCGAATGCCCTGGATCGCGTCGATCACCACGACGTTGGAGATCACCACGTCGCAGGTGTCGCGCACCGGAATCGCCCGCAGATGCAGCCCGTCCCGGGCGGTCTTGCCGAAGCCCGCGAGAAACTCGTCACCCGGCAGCGCCGAGTCGTGCTCGATCTCGATCACCAGCCCGGAATCCCCGAGCCGCATACGGTCCCCGGCCCGCGGCCCGTACGTGGACGCGTAGTCACGCGGATCCATCACATCACCACCGCCACTCACAGCGCACCCCGTTCCCCACCGTCGCCGAAACCCCACATCGCACCGGAGCCGGGCGCTTTCCCGGAGTCCGCCGCCGGATCGGCCCCGGAGCTCGAAGCCGCGCCGCCGGCCGGCTCCGCACCCAGATATCCGCACGCGTACGCCCGACGCAGCGCCTCCTCACGCGCGCCCGGCGCGTCCAACGGCCCGTCCACCAGCCCCGCGAAGCCGATCGCGACCCGCGCGCCGGCGATCGGCACCAGCCGTACCTCGACCGTCGCGCCCGGATCGAACCGCACGGTGGAACCGGCCGGGATGGCCAACCGACGGCCGTACCCCGCCGCCCGGTCGAAGCGCAGGCGCGGGTTGGTCTCGAAGAAGTGGAAGTGCGAGGTGACGCTGATCGGTACCTCGGACGTGTTGGTCACCGGCACCGGGACCAGATCGGCGTCCACGTACGGATCGACCGCGGGCCCACCGGGAATCACCGCCCCCGGCGCGTCGTCCCCCAAGGAGCCGGGCCCGGACACCGGCGCGGCAACCGCCCCCGAGCGCGAACCGTGCCCGTGACAGTGCACCTCACCCGCACCGGCCGGCAGACCCTCGCCGGAGCGAAACGGGTCGGTCACCACGGCCAGTCGCGTCGCGTCGTCGAACACCGCCTCGACCTTGACGTCGGCCAACACGTCCACCACCCCGGGCAGCACATCGGCGACACCGAGCACCGACCGCCCGGCCTCGATCGCGTCGGCGAGCCGCGCCCCGTCCCGAGCCGCCTCACACACCGTGTCCGCGATCAACGCGGCCGCCTCGGGCACGTTCAAAAGCAGCCCCCGGGCACGCCGCGCCCGGGCCAACCCGGCGGCTGTGAAGATCAGCAACCGATCCCGCTCGGTGGGCGTCAGCCGCATACGAACCTCCGTATTGAATGCCGTTCAATCCAGATTGAACGGCATTCAATACGGAGGTGTCAACGCCCCGCGCCCGACGCCGACACCACGGCCCCCGCCCCGCCCGCCTCGACCGGCGGCCCGCGGGGTCAGTTCTCCAGGCGCGCGGCCAGGCCGTCCAGGAGGAGTCGCAGGCCCGTGTCGAAGCCGCGGGTGTTGAGGGTGTCGCGGTCGCCGGCGGCCAGGGAGCGGGCCAGTGACGGGTACTCGGCCCCGTACTCCTCGGCCGGCCGGGTGAAGCCCTCCTCGTACGTCTCGATCACCGACCCGACCACCAGGTAGTCGAGTGCCGCCGAGAATTCGGCCGCCTCGGCCGCGGGGAGGCCGATCCGGATCAGCGTGCGGGCGACGGCGTCGTAGGCCGACAGGGCCTGCTCCGTGGACACCGGTCGGCGGGCGATCACCGGGAGCGCGTCGGGGTGGCGCAGGTACGCGGCGCGGTAGCCGCGGGCGAAGGCGGTGATGCCGACCCGCCAGTCCGGGTCGTCCAGCGGGGCGCGGTCTATCTCCCTCGTGATCACCACGGTGATCGCGTCGAGCAGTTCCTCCTTCGACGACACGTGGTTGTACAGCGACGGCCCCCGCACGTCCAACCGGCCGGCCAGCGCCCGCATGGTGAGCGCGCCCATGCCGTGTTCGTCGACAAGGTCCACCGCCGCACGGGCGATCAGTTCCCGGTCGAGTTTGGGGTGGTTGGGTCGACCCATCGTGCGCTCACCTCGTGCCGTTCGCGAGCGCCGTCGTCGGTCACTCCGCGTCGCCAACCTAGCCGGAATCGACCCCTTCCCCTACACCCGGCCGGGAGCTATGGTCCTCAAACTAACTAAGTAAGTTTTATTCGTTCCCGTTGCGAGGTCCCGATGAACCACGGCACTTCTCGCCCACCGACCCCCGCCGGCAAGGCGCCCGACCACGACGCCGCACGGCTCGGCGAGCTGGGCTACGAGCAGGAGCTCAAGCGCGGCCTCGGCATGCTGGGCAACCTCGCCATCGGCTTCGCGACGGTCTCCCCCGTGGTGGGCCTGTACGCCGTCGTCCAGGTCGGCGCCACCGTCGCCGGCCCCGCCTGGGTGTGGGTGCTCCTGGTGGCGCTGCTCGGCCAGGCGCTGCTGATGTGCGTGTACTCCGAGCTGGCCTCGCAGTATCCGATCGCCGGCGGCGCCTACCAGTGGGCCCGTCGCCTGCTCGGGCCCACCTACGCGTGGCTCGCCGGATGGGTGGCGCTGTGCGCGGTGGTGTTCGCCAACACCACGATCGTCTATCTGGGCGCACCCTGGTTCTTCGCCCTGTTCGACGCCGAGCCCACGCCCGGCCGAATCGTCGCGGTGGCCGCGCTCTTCCTGCTCTGCTGTACCGCCGTCAACGTGCTCGGCATCGACGTACTGCGCCTGGTACTCGCCGCCGGCATCGCGGCCGAGGCCGTGGCCTCGCTCGGCGTGGGTCTGGCGCTGCTGCTGCTCTTCCGGGAGAACGGATTCGGCATCCTCACCGAGACGATGGGCGCACAGGCACTGTCCGGGGGCTCGACCCCCTCGGCCCTGCTCACCGTGCTCGCGGTCGGCGGCTGGGCGTTCATCGGCTTCGACGCGTGTGTGGCCTCGTCCGAGGAGACCAGGGACGCCGCCCGGCAGGTGCCCCGCGCGATCTGGTGGACGCTGACCAGCGTCGGCGGTCTGGTCGTACTCAACGCCGTCGCCGTGCAGTTGGCCCATCCCGACCCGGCCGGGGTGGTGCACGGTGAAGACCTGGACCCGGTCACCACCGCGGTGGTGAACTCCTTCGGCTCGTGGTCGGCCAAACCCTTCGTGGTGGTGGTGATCATCGCCTTCGTCGCGTGCGCGCTCGCCTCCCAGGCGTCCGCCGCCCGCGCGGTGTACTCGGTCTCCCGCGACGACGTACTGCCGGCCTCCCGCGCGCTGCGCCGGATCAACCGGCGGCAGGCCCCAGTGGGCGCGCTGCTGATCACCTCGGCGATCAGCTGCTCGGCCCTGCTCCTCGCGCTGGACGGTTCCGCGATCGGCAGCCTGATCACCTTCGGCAGCGCCGCCATCTATCTCCAGTTCCTGCTGATCGCGGTGGCCGCGCTGATCGCCCGACTGCGCGGCACCTGGACACCCGCGGGACTGGTCCGGCTCGGCCGGTGGGGCACCCCGCTGAACGTGCTCGCCGTCGCCTGGCTCGCCTTCGAATTCGTCAACATCGCCTGGCCGCGCAGGATCCTCGCGCCGCCGGGCGCCCCCGCCTACCAGGTGTGGGCCGCCGTCATCGGCATCGCCGTCGTGATCGGCACCGGCGTGCTGTACCTGCTGGTCAAGCGCCCGCAGGACAGGGTGCGGATCAGCGCGAGCTTCGCCGACGGCGGCACCGACCCCGAACCCTCGACCCCCGTGGAGAGCACCGCATGAGCACCGCCGACCTCGTCGTGCCGGACGCGCACGTACTGACCATGGATCGGGACCGACCGGTCACGGACGCGATCGCCGTCCGGGACGGGGTGATCGTCGCGCTCGGCGCCGACGCGCGGGCGCTGATCGGCCCGCGCACCGAGGTGGTCGAGGCGACCGGACACACCGTCACTCCCGGCCTGACGGACTGTCACCAGCACTCCGTGATGGGCGCCGGCAGCACCCGCGGGGCCGACCTGGTCGGCGCCGTCACCCTGGCCGAGGTGCGGCGCCGCCTCGCCGAACAGGCCGCGCCGTGCGGTCCGGACGACTGGGTGGTCGGTTTCGGCGGCGAGTACGCCGCGTTCGCCGGTCGGGCCATCCACCGCGACCTGATCGACGCCGCCGTGGGCGGGCGGCCCGCGTTCGTCTGGATGGCGGACAGCCACACCGCGCTGCTGAGCACGGCCGCGCTGCGCCTGGCCGGGCTGACCGGGCCGCGCGAGTTCGCCGACCGGAGCGAGATCGTCTGCGACGAGCGTGGTCCGACCGGCGAGTTGCACGAGATGACCGCGTGCTTCCTGGGCCATCGCGCGGTGCCGCCGATGCCGCGCGGCGAAATCCTGGCCCGGGTCGAGGAGTTGTTCGCCGAGCAGAACCGACACGGGGTCACCGGCGTACACATCCTCGACGACGCGCCGGGCACGGTCGACACCCTCGCGGGGCTCGACGCCGAGCGGCGGCTGAGCATGCGGGTACACCTCGCCCCGTGGTGCCCGCCGGGCGAGGTGGACAACCTGGCCCAGCGGATCGGCGAACTGCGGTCCCTGGGCGGGCCGGACGGGCTGGTCAGGCTCGCCGCGATCAAGTTCTTCGCCGACGGCGCGATCGACGGCGGAGGCGCGTGGCTGCACGAGCCGGACTGCTGCGGCCAGTCGCACCGATCCCAGTGGAAGGACTTCGACCGCTACGCCGAGGCGGTCGCCATCGCCTCCCACGCGGGCCTGCCGGCCTGGACACACGCGATCGGCGACCGGGCGGTGGCCCGCGCCCTGGACGTATACGCCGAGCACACCGCGCCGTTCGGCACCCGGCATCGCATCGAACACGCCGAGGTGTTGAGCGACGCCGACGTACCGCGCTTCGCCGCCCTTGACGTGGTGGCGTCGATGCAACCGACGCACATGGACTGGTCGTTGCCCGACCACTCCGACAACTGGTCGCGCCGGGTGGGCCCGGAGCGGGCGGCCCGGGCCTGGCGCTGCGCGGACATCCTGGCCGCCGGCGGGCACGTCGCGCTCGGCTCGGACTGGCCGGTCGCCGCGTTCGACCCGCGACGCACCCTGGCCGGCGCCCAACTGCGGCGCCCGGCCGGCGAAATCGACCGCGCCGCGTACGGGGCCTCGGCCGGCCTCACCGCCCGCCAGGCCCTGGCCGGCTACACCACGCAGGCGGCCTACGCGGCGGGCGAGGAGAGGGTGGCCGGCCGGATCGCCGTCGGCTGCCGGGCCGACCTGACCGTGTTCGGCGCCGACCCGCTGACCTGCCCACCCGACGACCTACCGGAACTCCCGGTCACCGCGACGGTGGTCGCGGGCCGCGTCGTACACCGGGCGTAGCCCCTCGAAGCACCCGACGCGGCCGACACATCCACGCCGCCGACCCGGCCCGACCGGTCCGACCGACCCCGGTCGGGCCGGGTCGCCCGCGCCCTCACCGCCCCTCGAACGGCCACTCCCCCGCGTCCAGTTCGCGCCGCTCATACGCCGCCACGATCTCCTTCTCCGCGGCGTCCCGCCCCTCCCAGTGCGAACCCTCCACCGATTTGCCGCGTTCGAGGTCCTTGTACACCTCGAAGAAGTGCGCGATCTCGTTCAATTGGAAGGCCGGGACATCGGCGATGTCCTGTATCGCGTGTCGCCGCGGATCGCGGGCGGGTACACACAACACCTTCTCGTCCGGGCCCTTCTCGTCGCTCATCACGAACATCCCGACCGTGCGACAGCGAATCACACAGCCCGGAAAGGTCGGTTCGTCCAGCAGCACCAGCACGTCGAGCGGGCCGCCGTCGCCGCCCAGGGTGCGATGTACGAAGCCGTAGTCGGCGGGATAGGCGGTGGACGTGAACAACATGCGGTCGAGCCTGACGCGTCCCGTGCGGCGATCCATCTCGTACTTGTTCCGACTGCCCGCAGGAATTTCCACAACGACGTCGAACTCCACGACGGCTCCTTAGCGGCTATGGATCAAGACCCGATATGCGCGGCATTCCGTATTCCCGACGTACCGTCCGAGGACTTTCCCACGTCACCGGGCCGTTACGCACGTGAAGCACGGGACAACCGACCCATTCGAAGTGCCGCGACCACCCGATCGCCGAGACACTTGACTCGGTCAACTAAGTAAGGTTTCCTGTCCATCGAACCCGAGACCGCATCCACCCCACCCCATCACCAGGAGCACCCGTGATCCGGATCGAGGACGCCGACCGCGTTCGGACCCTCACCCTCGACCGCCCCGAGGCGCTGAACGCGTTCAACGAGGCGCTGTACGACGCCACCGCCGAGGCGCTGATCGACGCCGCCGCCGATCCCGCGGTGGCCGTCGTGGTGCTCACCGGCGCGGGTCGGGCCTTCTCGGCGGGGACCGACCTGATCGAGATGGCGCAGCTCAACAGCGGCACCAAGGTCAAGGGCCGACACGGCTTCGGCGGCATGGTCGATCGCCTCCAGGCGTTCCCCAAGCCGTTCCTGGTCGCGGTCAACGGACTCGGGCTCGGCATCGGGGCGACCGTCCTGGGCTTCGCCGATCTCGCCTTCATGGCCGACACCGCCCGGCTCAAGTGCCCGTTCACCTCACTCGCGGTCGCCCCGGAAGCGGGCAGCAGCGTGACCTTCCCGCAGCTGATCGGCCGGCAGAACGCGATGTGGGCGCTGCTGAGCAGCGAGTGGCTGAGCGCCGCGGAGTGCCTGGAGATGGGTCTGGTGTTCAAGGTCTGTCCGGCCGACGAGCTGATGGCGGTGACCATGCGGCACGCCCGGATCCTGGCGGCCAAGTCGATCCCGTCGCTGATCGAGGCCAAGCGCACCGTCCTGGACGGCCTCGGGGACACGGTCACCCGGGCCCGCCGCCGCGAGGACGCGGCCTTCGGCCGACTGCTCGGCAGCCCCGCCAACATCGAGGCGCTGACCGCCTTCGCCGAGCGCCGCGAGCCCGACTTCGCCGCGATCGACGCCCGGGAGGCGTGAGAGGGCGACACCCAGGCCGGGACGGGCGCTCGAACATCGAGGGGTTGTCCGGGTTTGCGGGGAGCGATGTGGGCTAGGCCATACTGACCGTCCGCACGCCCGTTCCCGTCCCCAGGATCAGCGCCAACCATGAGCAACCCAGACACCCCGGACACCTCGGGCACCGCAGGCATCAACGGCACCGCGAACACCGCAGGCAAGGCCGGCCCGGCCCACCCCGCCCCCGCGGGCACCCATCACCTCGGCCACGCCCTCAAGCCCCGCCACATGACCATGCTCGCGCTCGGCGGGGCGATCGGCGCGGGCCTGTTCGTGGGCACCGGCGCCGGCATCCACACCGCGGGCCCCGGCATCCTGATCTCCTACGCGCTGGCCTCGGTGCTGGTGTTGCTGGTGATGCGGATGCTCGGCGAGATGGCCGCGGCCGTGCCGCGCAGCGGCTCGTTCTCCGAGTACGCCGGCGCCGCGTTCGGGCGGTGGGCCGGTTTCACCGTCGGGTGGCTGTACTGGTGGATGGTCACCATCGTGCTCGCCGTCGAGGCGTCGGGAGCGGCGGCGATCGCGCACGGGTGGGTGCCGGGTGTACCGATCTGGGTGTTCTCGCTGGCGATCATGCTGGTGTTCACCGGCGCGAACCTGCTCACGGTGCGGTCCTTCGGCGAGACGGAGTTCTGGTTCGCGACGGTCAAGGTCTTGGCCATCGTCGGCTTCCTGGTGCTGGGCGTGCTGGCCATCATGGGGTGGCTGCCGGACACCGAGGCCCCGGGGCTCGACAACCTCACCGGCAACGGCGGCTTCCTGCCCAACGGCTGGGACGGGGTGATCGCCGGCCTGCTCGCGGTCGCCTTCTCCTTCGGCGGTCTGGAGATCGTCACCATCGCCGCCGCCGAGTCGGACGACCCCACCCGCAACGTGGCCCGCGCGGTGCGCACGGCGGTCTGGCGCATCCTGCTGTTCTACATCGGCTCGGTGGCGGTCATCGCCACACTGCTCCCGTGGGACTCGGACCGGCTGGGCAGCCCGTACGTGTCCGTCCTGGAGGACATCGGCATCCCGGGCGCGGCCCACGTGATGGACGTCGTGGTGTTCACCGCGCTGCTGTCCGCGCTGAACTCGATGTTGTACGGCGCGTCCCGGATGGCCTTCTCGCTGTCCCGGCGCGGCGAGGGTCCGCGCGGGTTGTCCCGACTGGCCGGCAACGGCGTGCCGCGCACGGCGGTGCTGGCCTCCTCGGCGTTCGGCTTCCTCGCCGCGCTGCTCAACGTGTGGTGGCCCGAGCAGGTGTTCAGGCACCTGCTGAACTCGGTCGGCGCGATGTTGCTCTTCGTCTGGTTCGCCATCGCCGCCGCGCAGCTGGTGTTGCGCCAGCGGATGGAGCGTGAGGATCCGGAGCGGCTGATCATCCGGATGTGGGGCTTTCCGTATCTGACCTGGTTCGTGATGCTCGCGCTCGCGGCGGTGTCGATCCTGATGTTGTTCGACGCCGACGCCCGGCCGCAGCTGTTGTCCTCGGTCGTGGTGGTGGCCGTGGTCCTCGGCTTCGCCCTGGTCCGCGAGGCACGTCGGCGCGATCTGCGCAGACGCGCCGGGGGCCGCTTCTGAGCCGCCCCGCCGCTCACAGCCCGGCCCGCGCCAGCGCCCGCAGGTGCTCGCTGGTGGGGCACCAGTTGGAGCGCAGTTCGTCGGTCGGCCAGCCGGCCAGGGTCGCGCTCGCGGCGAAGTTGGACTGGAGGTAGCCGAGCAGGGTGCGGCGCGGGTCCTCGGCTCGGCGGACCACGTCGTATTCCAGCGTGGAGCGCGAACCGTCCGGCAGCCAGACCGCCTCGCGCGGGGACAGCGGCTGCCGTTCGACGCCGGCCGGTTTGGGCGCGGCGTAGGAGTAGTAGGCGGGGTAGGTGACGGTCGGGTCGCCCGCCCAGAAGCCGAACGAGATCACCTCGTGCGAGTACGCCTCGGCGGTGACCGGGTCGACCCCGCTCATCGGCGGCTCCACCCGCTTGCCGGAGAAGCGGGTGAGCGCGAGGTCGAAGGAGTGCCAGAACAGCTGGACCGGCGAGCTCTTGCCGTCGAACCAGCCCATGAACTCCTCGAACACGTCCGCCGACCAGGTCAGGACGCGCCAGAACCGCTGCGCGTACTCGGCCCGATAGGTGGCGTGCTCGGTGTCCTCGCGAAACGGCGTGGTCAGGTGCGGCACCCCGAAGGGTTTCTCCAGCAGCGGTACGTCGATCCCGAGGTCGGCGAGCACGCCGTGGACGGCGAGGTCGAACGCGGCCACGCTCAACCCGTCCACGAGCGCGATCTCGCGCACCTCGCCGCGATCGGTGCGAAAGACCACGCGGTGGTCGACGAAGTCGAACGCGATGTCGAACGCGATCCCGGCCACGTTCAACCGGCGGGTGGTCAGGCCGCGGGCGTCGACCGTGAAGGTGATGTTCCACCAGTGATTTTGCGGATGGCTCGCGGCCAGCTTCACCTTGCCCACGATCTGTGCGAACAGGTGCAGCGTGTCCAGGGTGTCCGCCCATGCCGCATAAGGGAGTTCGGGCAGGTCGGGACGGGGTTCGGGGGATCCGGAGGGGTTCGCGCGGTTGCTCGAAGCGATGGCCATGAACCGATTCTCGCCGCCTTGTGGCCCGTGCGTCCCGTTATGCTCCGCCGTCCGGGCCCGCGCGCACGATCCCCGACACGGTTCGGCGACACCCCCCGAACGGGCGAGTGCGGTCGACGCGTACCCTGCGTGCGACAACATCCCTTCCACCTGTACAGGGGCACTCGTGCGCGTTGTCGTCGCCGGAGCCGGCATCGGTGGGCTGGCCACCGCCCTGAGTCTGCACGCGGCGGGTATCGCCGACGTGACCGTGTACGAGGCGGTCGAGGAGATCCGCCCGCACGGGGTCGGGATCGACCTGCCGCCACCCGCCGTTCGCGAACTGGCCGCGCTGGGCCTGTACGACGACCTCGCCGAGATCTCGGTGGCCACCACCGAACTGGTCCACCACGACCGTTTCGGCGGCCGGATCCACACCGAACCGCGCGGCCTGGCCGCCGGCCACGCCTGGCCACACCTGTCGGTCCATCGCGGCGAATTGCAGATGCTCCTGGTACGCGCCCAACTGGCCTGGCTGGGCGCCGAGTCGCTGCGCACCGGCCTGCGGCTGAGCGGATACGCGCAGACCGCGGCCGGGGTCACGGTCGAACTGACCGACCGGGACGGCAACATCGTCACCGACGAGGCCGACGTGTTGATCGCGGCCGACGGGATCGACTCGGCCGGGCGGGCACTGATGTATCCGGGCGAGGGGCCGCCGTCCTGGCACGGCCGGGTGCAGTGGCGCGGGATCTCGCCCGCGCCGAACCTGCTCACGGGCCACACCACGATCGTCGCCGGGGACGGTGTGCGGACCTTCGTCGCGCACCCGCTGCGCGCGGCCGAGGGGGAGCGGCCCGCGCTGCTGAACTGGGTCGCCGAGCGCTCGTCGGCCGGTCCGCCGCCCGAGCGCGGCGACTGGCGGCGGCCGGCCGAACCGGACACGGTGGTGGGCTATTTCGCCGACTGGGAGTTCGACTGGCTGGACGTGCCGGCGGTGATCGCCGACGCGGACGTGGCGTACGAGTACCCGCTGATCGACCGCGAGCCGCTGCCGAGCTGGTCGGACGGGCGGGTGACCCTGCTCGGCGACGCCGCGCACGCGACCTTCCCCAGGGGCGCCCACGGCGCGGCGCAGGCGATCCTGGACGCGGCGGTGCTCGCGCACGAACTGGCCGCACACGCGGACCCGGTCGACGCGCTCGCCCGGTACGAGGAGCGGCGCCGACCGGCGACGACGGCGCTCCAGGCGGCGAATCGTGCACCCGGCCCGGGCATCCTGCTCACGCTGGCGCACGAGCGGGAGCCCGAGGGGTTCGCCGACCTCGACGCGGTGATCCCGCCCGACGAGCAGGCGGAACTCGCGGCGCTGGAGCGGGAGATCGGCGCGGCGAACCGGGACACATCGGGCTGACCGACACCACCGCGCGGGCCCACCGCTCGAACGGCGGGCCCGCGGCGGGGCAGCCGCTCGACGATCGAGCGGCGTCAGGGGATCAGCACGACCTTCCCGACCGTCCGCCGGTCGCTCAGCGCGGTGTGTGCGGCGGCGGCCTCGGCCAGTGGGAACGTGGTGATCGCCGGGGTGAGTTCGCCCGCCGCGGCGGCGGCCAGCGCCTGCTCGGCGAGGGCCTTGATCCCGCCGGGGCGATTCGTCATCCGCGGGCCCAGCGGGTTCTCCACGCTCACCCCGGCCGCCGCGGCGACCTCGTCCAGGTCGGCGATGGCCGCGCCCGAGGACCAGCCGTAGGTCACCACACGACCGCCGCGGCCGACCAGGTCGAGCCCGGCGCGGCCGATCTCGCCGCCGACGCTCTCCAGCAGCACCGTCACCGACCTCCCGCCCAAGCCCTCGCGCACCCGGTCGGCCCAGTCGGGGGTGTTGTAGTCCACCGCGAGGTCGACGCCGGTCTTCGCCACCGCCTCGACTTTGGCGGGCTCGCCGGCCGCCCCGATCACCACCGCGCCGAGCCGGTGCGCGGCCTGGACCAGCAGGGTGCCCAGGCCGCCCGCCGCGGCGGTGACCAGCACCACGTCGTCGGCGCCGATCGCGGCCACCTCCAGGATGCCCATCGCGGTGCGCCCGGTGCCGACCATCGCCACCGCGACCTCGGCCGGGAGGTCGTCGGGCAGGGGCAGCAGGGCCTGGTCGTCGACGATCGCGAACTCCGCGTAGCCGCCGCCCCGGTTGCCCAGGTGCGCCACCACGCGGCGACCGACCAGGGTCGGATCCACCCCGGCGCCGGCCGCGTGCACCGTGCCGGCCACCTCGCGGCCGAGTGTGGTGGGCAACTCCGGCTCCGGGAAAGGCCCTTCCACCCGCCCGGTGCGCAGCATCACGTCGACCAGGTGGACCCCGGCCGCGGCGACCGCGATGCGCACCTCGCCGGGGCCCGGCTCCGGCGTCGCCACCTCTTCGAAGCGAAGGTTCTCGGCCGGACCGAACTCGTTCAATCGCATCGCGCGCATCGCCGCACTCCTGGGTTGTGTGCCGGCCCGTTGGAGACGGGCCGGTGGTGACGGGGCCAACGGAGACCGGACCGGGACGTGTTCCCCCCGATCGCAATGCGAGAATTCTCGAACTTCAAGCCGACTTTATGTCAAGCCAACCGGCCCACCTCGCGCATCCGCGCACCGTGACGCACACCACCTACGGTGGGCCCATGTTCGATCCCGACGAAGCCACCGCCGCCCTGCTCGCCGACCTCGCGGCCCTCGGCACACCGGCGCGCGCCGAGGCCGAGAAGGCGTATCTCAAGAGCGATCTCGACTTCCTCGGCGTCACGGTGCCGGTGCTGCGCAAGACGGTGACCGCCGCGACGCGCGCCCGGCCCGCGCCGACCCGGGCCGAACTGCTCGCCTGGGTCGAGGCGTTGTGGGCGAAGCGGCTGCACGAGAGCCGCTTCGCGGCGATCGAACTGCTGCGGATCCACCTGCGCGTGCTCACCCGCGCCGACCTGCCGTCGATCGAGCGGCTGATCCGGGAGGCGGCCGGCTGGGTGTACGTGGACACGCTCGCGGACAAGGTCGCGGGCCCGCTGATGGGCCGTTCGCCCGCCGACTTCGGCACCGCCGACGCCTGGGCCGTCGACGCCGACTTCTGGGTTCGCCGCTCGGCGCTGCTCGCCCTGCTGCCCGGCGTCCGGGCCGGCGCGCCCGACCTGGTCCGGTTCGACCGCTACGCGGATTCGATGCTGCACGAGAAGGAGTTCTTCGTCCGCAAGGCGATCGGCTGGGTGCTTCGGGAGATCTCCAGGCGGGATCCGGCCTACGTGATCGCCTGGACCGGGGCGCACCGGTCCCGGATGTCCGGGGTGACGTTTCGCGAAGCGGTGCGCCGGCTCCCCGAGGCGGACGCCGCCCGGCTGCGGGCCGGGTGATCGGCGCGCCGGCCCGCTCCCGTACCGGTGGAAAATGCCTCGTCGCGGGTGGTGCGCACGCGGCAGGATGAGCCGATGACGACACACCTGGTGGCCATGGGCGGCGGCGGATTCTCGATGAACGACGGGGCGACCGCGCTCGACCGCTACGTCCTCGACCTGACCGGCCGCCCCCGCCCCAGCGTGTGCTTCGTACCGACCGCCTCCGGCGACGCCGACAGCTACATCGAGCGGTTTCGTGGCGCGTTCGCCTCCTGGGACTGTTCGCTCGACCACCTGAGCCTGTTCAAGCGCACCGACACCGAACTCGCCGACGTACTGGCCGCGTCGGACGTGATCTACGTCGGCGGCGGCTCCACCCTCAACCTGCTCGCGCTGTGGCGCCTGCACGGCCTCGACGCCGCGCTCTCCGCCCGCGCCGCCGGGCGCGACCTGGTGGTGTGCGGGCTGAGCGCGGGCGCGCTGTGCTGGTTCGAGGGCGGGATCACCGACTCCTACGGACCTCGGCTGCGCCCGCTCGCGGACGGCCTCGGCTGGGCTCGGGGCAGCGTGTGTCCGCACTACGACGGCGAACCCGGACGCCGCCCGGCGTACCACGCGGCGGTGGCGGCGGGCACCCTCGCGCCCGGCTACGCGCTGGACGACGGCGCGGCGATCCACCTCGTCGACGGCGAGCCGTACCGGTTCGTGACCGAGCTCCCCCAGGCCCGGGCGTACCGCGTCGAGGCGGGTCCGAGCGGCGTCCGCGAGTCGGAGCTGCCGATGGTGGGGCTCTGACGCCGGGCATCCGGTCACCGTCCGGAACCGCTCACCCACCCGCGCCGACACCCTGATCGCGCGCGGCGCCGTGCGGACCGAGTCGCCCGCCGCCGCGGACACGACCCCGACCGCCGCGACCGAGGGCGGCGGCGCCGACGTGTGGGCCGGCCGCACGCTGGTCAACCCGACCTCGGACACCCCGAGCGGGCCCGGCGCACCGCCGAGTGGGCCGCGGGCGTGGGCCTCGGGTATCTCGACGGCGCGGTCATGGTGCCGACGTCCGTCGTGGGCACTGCGGGCGGTCTCCTGCTGAGCGGGACACGGGCTTCGCGCTGGTCGGCGCCGATCGGGTGTCGGCGAGCGAGTTCCTGCCGTTCGCCCGGGGCATCCTCGGCATCCTGCCGGACATCACGACCCGGGTGGCCGGCGCGGCCTCGACGTCGGCGTGCTCGAAGCGGTCGCCTCGGTGGTCGGCCGGGCGATCTCCAGGGGACATGGCGCCGACGCCTTCGCGAGCACGATCGAGGCGATCCGAAACCCGGCTCGAGGCGTACGAGCCGGCGAACCGGACCGGCCTACTCGGCGACGTCGCGCGCGAGCAGGTCGGCGATGCCCTCGCGGCGCAGCAGGACCCGGGCCCGGCCGGCGCGGACGGCCACCACCGGGGGACGGCCGACCAGGTTGTAGGTCGAGGCCATCGACTGCTGGTACGCCCCGGCGGCCGGCATCGCGAGCAGGTCACCCGGACGCACGTCCTCGGGCAGTTCGACATCGGCGGCCAACACGTCGCCCGACTCGCAGTAGCGGCCGACCACGGTGACCCGCCGGGTGCCGGGCGCGCCGGCGCGGCCGACCAGGCGCACGGTGGTGCGCGCGCCGTACAGGGCCGGCCGGGGATTGTCCGCCATGCCGCCGTCCACCGCGACGAACACGCGGTGTGCGGTGCGCTTGACCACGAGCACCCGGTACAGCGCCACCCCGGCCGGTCCGGTGATCGCCCGGCCCGGCTCGACGATCAGGCGCGGCACGGGCAGGTCGTACAACGCACACTGCCCGGCCAGTCGGCGGCGCACGTCGATCGCGAACGACTCGACGTCCAGCGGGTGTTCCCCGCTCCGGTAGGCGATTCCGTGGCCACCGCCCAGGTTCAGCTCGGGCAGTACGATCCCGTGCCGGTCGCGCAGCCCGGCCAGGAACGCGGCGAGTGTGCCGATGGCCGCCAGCCAGGGTCGTACCGAGCCGATCTGCGAACCCAGATGGCAGTGCAGGCCGGTGAGTTCGAGGTGCGGTTGGGCCACCGCCCGCAGCACCGCGTCCTCGGCGTCGCCCCGGGCGATGGACAAGCCGAACTTCTGGTCCTCGCCGCCGGTACGGATCGCGTGGTGCGCGCCGGCCTCGATCCCGGGCACCACGCGCACCATCACCCGCTGCCGCTGCCGGGGCGCCACCAGCGCGGCCAGCCGGGCGATCTCGGCCGGGTTGTCCAGCACGATCCGCCCCACGCCCAGGCGCAGCGCCGCGCGCAGTTCGTCGCCGGACTTGGCGTTGCCGTGCAGGATGATCCGCTCCCCGGGCATGCCGGCGAGGGCGGCCGACTCCAACTCCCCGGCCGAGCAGACGTCGAGCCCGAAGCCCTCCTCGCGCAGCCAGGCGATCAGGCCGCGGCACAGGAACGCCTTGGCCGCGTAGGCGATCTCGACGCCGGGCAGCGCGCGGCGATAGGCCCGGCAGGTGTCCCGCACGTGCTGTTCGTCCAGCAGGTACAGCGGCGTCCCGAACCGCTCGGCGAGTTCGACCGCGGGCAACCCGCCGACCACGAGATCCGTCCCCAGCGCCTGCGCCGAACGAGGCCACACGCCCGGGTCGAGAACCGGCTCCGCAAGCGATATGGACATGGCAACTCCCTTGTGCGCGTATACGGGTGACGAGGAATCAGGCAAAGAGGGAAAACACGACGAACAACACCGCGACAACCAACGTCACCCGCAACACCCCGAGCACCTGCGGATCCCGATTCCCCACACCCGAAGCACCCGCGAACCCGCACACGGGCGGGGCGGTCGCAGGGGCCGCGGGCGCGGGCGGGGCGAACGGAGTCGCGGGCGTCATGGGCGGGGGCGTCACGGGCGCGGGGGCCGCGAGCGGGGCGGGCGGAGCTTCGGGGGCGGCGGGCGGGAGGGACACGCCGGACCTCGTCGGCGCGATCGGCGTCGCCGGGTGGCCGTACTCCACGTCGCCGACCCGGTTCGACCCGGTCCCTCGGGCAGCCTCGGCGGCCCGAGCGACCCGGGCGACATACGCGGTCGGCGCGGCCTGGGCGACCCACGCGGCGGGCACCGCCGAATCCACCCGGGCAACCCGCGCGTCGACCACGCCCGCGGCAGCCTCGGCGGCCCCCGCCTCGACCCACGCGCTGCCCACCGGCGGCGCCGACAGGCGCGGGTCGATCAGCATGTTCCGGACGCCGATTTCGGTCGCGAGCGAGCGGGCCGCGCCGGCGCCGAGGCGGATCCACTCCTGGTCGACGCCCAACACCGCCCGCAGCCGCGTCACCGAGGTGAACGCCACCAGGACCCGGGCGCCCAGGGGGTCGCGGCACCACCGCACCACCCGCGCCCCGGCGTCGGCCCGCACCGGCACGATCAGCACGCGCCGGGCGGTGGTCGCAGCGGCAGGTTCCTCATCGGTGATCAACACGTCCGACACGACAGCCTCCGAAGTCCGGCCCCGCCACCATGCGCGAGCCCTGATCCGACGCTACGACCACCGCATACCGGGCAACCCCGCCCCTACCGTGCCCTTGATCGTCGACGAGCCCATGTTGACGCCCCGTTGACACCGGACCCCCCGCCGCGTCCCCTCAGGTCGCGAGCGGAGCCCATGTCCAGGTCGTCGTGGCGATCAGCGGCTCCCCC
The DNA here is from genome assembly GCF_042793325.1 of Embleya sp. NPDC056575. Lineage (NCBI taxonomy): Bacteria > Bacillati > Actinomycetota > Actinomycetes > Kitasatosporales > Streptomycetaceae > Embleya > Embleya sp. NPDC056575. The sequence goes on along the minus strand of NZ_JBHTVA010000043.1, from coordinate 7,626 downwards.
GGGCGGACCAGGTGGGTGGTGGGCAGGGTCAGCCCGTTCGGCGGGCCGGTCTCCGGCTCCACACACACGTGGTCCACCGGCATGTCGTACACCACCGTGTAATCGCAGTCCGACGTCATCCGCAGCCGCAGCGCGCCCGGCCAGAGCAGCGTCGCGTCCAGGCCGCCGGGGGTTCCGTAGCAGTCGTCCCGGGGCCCCGGGGCGACCGGTATCCGCCGTCCGGTGGGCAGGTAATCCGGGCCGCGCTCCTCCTGCCAGGCGGGCTCGAAGGACAGCTCCAGCGGCTCGCCGACCGCCAACCGCCGCCGAAACCACGGATGCCAGCCCGCCTGGGCCGGAAACGCCTCCCCGGCGGACTCGATCCGCAACGCCGTGGTCAGCCCGTCGGGCCGGATCGTGAAGGTCTGCTCGACCCGTCCGGCGAACGGCCACGGATCGGTCAGCGCGAGTTCGAACGTCGCCGACCCGGCGTCCCCCGCGATCTGCTTCCACACCGCCCGATAGCCGAGCCCGTGCAACGCGTGCGGAGGCGCGTCGGCGGGGAACGCGTGGACCGCACCGGCGAATTCGAACCGGGCCCCACCCATCCGACCCACCCACGGCACCATCGGATAGCTGCCCCACTCCTCGGGCCGCTCCCCCCGCGTCCGGAGCAGTTCGAGCCCGTGCGCCCGCAGCGAGCCGAGCCGGCACCCGGCGTCCGGCAGAATCCGCGCCTCGACGCCTTCGGAACGCAACCACACTTCGCCGTCGATCATGGGCGGCAGATTACGCGCAGCGCTCCCGCCCCCGACCCGCCCGCCCCGGCGGCCTCAGATGTACAGGAAGTGCGGCGACAACACGATCACCGACGGTACGAGCAGCGCCGCCGCCGTGAGCACCCGCAACCCCGCCGACGCGACCGGAGCGCCCACCCGGACCCCCGCGACGGCCACCTCGGGGTGTGCCGCGGCGTGCGTCTGGTGCACGATCAGCTCCTCCTGGCGCTGCTGCGGCCAGGCGAAGCACGGGCAGAACGGCCCGCCCGCCTGGCCCGGCCCGGACAGCTTGACGATGGCCCGGCGCAGATTGGCCCGCGCGATGGACCCGCGCACGTCGGCGTCGGCGGCCTTCTCCGACAGTTCGGCCGCGTGATCGGCCCAGTCGGCGAAGAAGCGCACCCCCGGGTACGCGTCGGCCAACGTGTCGGCGCAGACCATCCACTGTGCGTCGCGCCGGCGCAGGTGCCCGGCCATGTGGGTCAGGACCGCGTTCAACTCCTCCGGGCGCAGCAGGTCCAACGCCCGGGTGGTGGCCTCCACGCGCGGCGGCCGGGACGGCAGCAGCACCAGGCGCGGCGCCTCGTCCTCGACGATCACCAGGCGCGGCCGGCCGCCGTCCTCCTCGTCGAGCAGCGGCGCCGAGTTCTCCAGCCGGTCCAGTTGCACCCGCAGCGCGCGCCGATAGTCGCGCATCGCGTCCGCGCCCCGGTGCCAGCCGAACGCCACGAGCAGCAGCGCGAGGATCGCGACGGTGATCTGCGCGGGCAGTGGCACGTGCGGCATGCCGATCCGCGGGTCGAATCCGGCCGCGCGCATCGGCGCCTGCCACAGGTCGGGGGTGTAGACGGGGACGGCGAGCGCGAACGAGGCGAGCACCCCGCCCGCGGCGGCCCGCCAGGCACGCTGCACGTGTCGGGGGCTGAAGCCGCTGCGTTCGGCCCGGCGCAGTACGCGCGGGGCGGTCACCAGGATGGCCGCCGCGAAAGCCGTCAGCACAAGTCCGTACAACACGTCCCCGCCGCCCCTTTCCGGCCTCGTCCGTTCGGTGACCCGTTCGGCCCTGCAACGGTTCTAGGCGCCAAGTGGTTTCCGCGTCCAGGAGACAGGCCACATCGGCCGGGTGATTTATTCGGCCGACACCAACCACCCGGTGGTATTGCGGACCCGCCACGGACCCGGATCGAATCGTGGTCGAAACCCCGTCCGAAAGCGCGCCGAATTGCATCGTCGCACCTCCACGCGCGTAATTCCGAACCGACAGGAGCTCGTTCATGCACGAGTTTTCGCGTTCCGCTGTGATCGCCGCCACACCCGATCGGGTCTGGGCGGTGATCGGCGACTTCGGCGCCCTGGGCGACTGGCACCCGGTGGTGCCGCCGAGCACGATCGAGGGCGGCGGCGACGCCAACACCCCGGGCGCGATACGGGCGTTCGCGATCGACGGCGAGGTGCTCTCGCGCGAGGAACTGCTCAGCCACGACGACGCCGCGCACCGGATGAGCTACCGGCTGATCCAGGTGCCGCTGGCCGTGACGGACTACGTCGGCACGCTGGCCGTGCACCCGCACGCGGACGGCAGCGAGGTGGTCTGGTCGGCGACCTACGAGGGCGAGCCGGACGTGGTGGAGACGGTGGACGCGGTCTTCGCCGAGGGCACGTACGGAGCGGGCCTGGCCGCACTCCGGGAGCGCTTCGCGTAGCAAAGACCGCCCAGAGGCCCACGCCGGCCGCCCCGACCCCGGTCCCCGGGCGGCCGGGGTCCGGCCGCGCCCGCCCGCCGCCCCCGGCGCGCGTATCGCATGGTGAGACGATCGCCGTATGCTTCGGCCACCCCGACCGATCTTGAGGTGACCATGCACCGCAGCGACACGGACCACGCCGCGTCCGCTCTCGGCATCGACCTGTCCGTCCTCGAAGCCGTCCAGCGCCGCGTCCTGTGGCTCGCGACGCGCATCGTCGACTCGGCCAACCACGACCGGCCGAACGCCGACGGCATCAAGGTCGGCGGCCACCAGGCGTCCTCCGCGTCGCTGGTCTCGGCGATGACCGCGCTGTGGTTCGCCCACCTCGACGGCCCCGACCGGATCAGCGTCAAGCCGCACGCCTCGCCGGTCTTCCACGCGATCCAGTACCTCCTGGGCAACCTGGACCGGTCCTACCTGACCACGCTGCGCGCCAAGGGCGGCCTCCAGTCGTACCCCTCCCGGACCAAGGACCCGGACCGCGAATGGGTGGACTTCTCCACCGGCTCGGTCGGCCTGGGCGCGGCGGCGCCGCTGTTCGGCGCGGCCGCCCGCCGCTACGTCGACGCGCACTTCGGCGCGCGTCCCGCCTCGCGCTTCGTCGCGCTGCTCGGCGACGCCGAGTTGGACGAGGGCAACATCTGGGAGGCCATCGCGGACCCGGCCACCCAGGGCCTGGGCAACGTGATGTGGCTGGTCGACTTCAACCGGCAGTCGCTGGACCGGGTGGTCCCCGGGGTCCGGATCGACCAGTGGCGCGGCCAGTTCGAGGCGGCCGGCTGGCATGTGGTGGAGGTCAAGTACGGTCGCCGGCTCCAGGCCGCGTTCGACCGGCCCGGCGGCGCGGCGCTGCGGGCCTGGCTCGACGCGATGCCCAACGAGCAGTACCAGGCGCTGTTCGGCCTCGCCGACGCGGACGTGCGCGCGCACTTCCTGGACGGCGCCCCGGCCGACGTCGCGGCCACCGTCGCCGACGTGCCCGACGCCGAGCTGCACACGCTGGTCACCGACCTCGGCGGGCACGACATCGCCGCCCTGCTCGACGCCTACCGGCACTGCGACGCGGTCACCGACCGGCCCAGCGTGGTCTTCGCCTACACGGTCAAGGGCTGGGGCCTGCCGCTCGCGGGCAACCCGCGCAACCACTCCGCGCTGCTGACCACCGACCAGGTCGCGGCGCTGCGCGCGGAGTTCGGCCTGAGCGAGCGCACCGAGTGGGACCGCTTCGACGCCGCCACGCCCGAGGGCATCCTGGCCGGGCAGCGCCGCGAGCACCTGGCCCGCGCGCCCAGGCCGGGCCCGCTGGGCGTGCCGGTCGCCGCCTCGACGCATCAGCGCATGGGCAAGCCGGTGTCCACCCAGGAGACCTTCGGCCGGGTCCTGGTCGACCTCTCCCGCGACCCGGCGCTCGCGCCGTACCTGGTCACCACCGCCCCCGACGTGGCCACCTCGACCAACCTGGCCGGCTTCATCAACCGCACCGGCGTGTTCTCCCCCACCGAGCGCCGGGCCTGGTCGGGCGAGGGCGCGCTGAAGTGGATCGAGGGCCCCGGCGGGCAGCACATCGAACTGGGCATCTCCGAGATGAACCTGTTCCTGCTGCTCGAACAGCTCGGCCTGGCGGGCGACCTGTCCGGCCAGCCGCTGATCCCGATCGGTACGGTCTACGACCCGTTCGTGTGCCGCGGCCTGGACGCGTTCATCCACGCCGTCTACTCCGGCTCGCGTTTCATCGTGGCCGGCACCCCCTCCGGGGTCACCCTGGCCCCCGAGGGCGGCGCGCACCAGTCCACCATCACCGCCTCGATCGGCCTGGAGCTGCCCGGCACCACGCTGATCGAGCCCGCCTACGGCTCGGCCCTCGACTGGCTGCTGTGCGACGCGGTGGGGCGGATCGCGGGCGGCCCGGACCACGGGGTCGAACCGGACAACGGCGCCTACTACTTCCGGCTCACCACGCGCCCGATCGACCAGGCGCCGTTCGAGGCCGCCCGGACCCGGCTCGGCGACGCGGTGTTGCGCCGGCAGGTGCTCGCGGGCGGCTACCGGCTCCTGGAGGCGCCCGACCTGCCCGGCGCGCCGAGCGTGTACCTGGCCGCGTCCGGCGCGGTGTTGCCCGAGGTGTTGACCGCCGCCCACGAGCTGCGCGACGAGGGCATCGCCGCGCACGTCGTGGACATCACCTCGGCGGACCGGCTCTACGCCGCCTGGCAGCGCACGCTGCGCCAGGGGGTGCGCACCGCGACCACGCCGTCCGCGCCCGGCGCGCTGCGCACCGCGTTCCCGTACCGCGCGCCGGTGGTCACCGTGCACGACTCGTCCTCGCACACCCTGGCCTGGCTCGGCTCGGCGCTCGGCGTGCCGTGTGTACCGCTGGGCGTGGACCAGTTCGGCCAGACCGGCCGAATCGAGGACCTGTACGAACTGCACGACCTGCTGCCGGGTTCGATCGTCAACGCGGCGCTGGCCGCACTGTCCCTGGCCTGAGCACCCCCGCCGGGCGGGGCCGCCCCCGCTCCGCCCGGCTCGCTCACGCGTACGGTATGCGTGCTGACGCAGCGTTCGGCCGGACCGAGGCGAGGAGTGGTGGATGCGACACGGGGGCGTGGGACGACGGTGGAGCGCGTGGACGGCGGCGGGCCTGACCGCCGCCGTCGTGTTGACGGGGTGCTCGTCCGACTCCGGCGGCGGCAAGGACGACAGGGGCGGGGACAGGGCGGGCGGCACCGGGGGGCCGTCGGCCGGCGCCCCGGCGCCCGGCGGGGCGGGCGACAGCGACCCCAGGGCGGTCTGGGCCGCGCTCGTCGCCGCGACCACCACCCAGCGGGTGGTCGAGTACCACGGGGTGCGTACCGCGGCCGGCGACACCGCCAAGGAGGAGACGGTCAAGGAGGAGTTGTGGTCCTGGTACGACGCGGGCGGCAAGTCCGCGTTCACCGACCGCGCCTACCAGGTCGCCGCCGACGCGCCGATCAAGCGCTCCCAGTGCGAGGCGGGCCGGGAATGGAGCTACAACAACGCGCTCAAGCAGTGGAGCGACACCAAACGCCCGTGTGTCGTGGACATGGCCCATGAGGGCAAGTACGTCGGCGACGGCATCCTGCCGACCGGGCTGACCGCCGAGCAGGCGAAGACCTTCGCCGCCCAACTCGAGGCCGCCCCGGGCTGGTTGACCCCCTCGGCGGTGGAACCGGCGCAGCAGAACGGCAAGTCCTGGCTGCGGTTGACGGTGGACCTCAAGCCGCAGCAGAACGGCGGCTCGGCGGCCAACACCGATCTGTTGCTCCGGGCGTTCCGGGCCACGATCCCCGACTTCACCAAGGGGCCGTACCAGATCGAGAACTTCGGCCGGCAAAGCGGCTCGCCGGTGCGCGCGGTGTTCTGGCTGGACCCGGCCACGCACCTGCCCGCGTACTCCGAGGTGAGCACGACGGTGGTGGACAAGGGTGTGGCCACCGGCGCGACGCGGCACCTGCGCACCGAGTACGTCTTCGGCGGCGCCGCGCCCAAGCCGGATCGCGCCACGCTCGTCCCGGCGCCCGCGCCGAGCTGGCCGGACCAGGGCACAAAACCGCCCCAGGCCTGAGAGACGAGGCGCGGGCGAAAGGGCGGGCCCGGCCTTTCGGACCCGCCCTTTCCGCTCGGGTGCCGACTCAGCGTGCGGCCAGCGCCGCCAGCGACGCGCGCACCGGTTCGAGCACCGCGCTCAGCCACGCGGTGTGGTCGTGCTCGGCCAGCCACGCGTCGAGTTCGTCGAGCGGTACGTACGCGACGTCGTCGACCTCCTCGGCGTTGAGCCCGAGTTCGCCGCCGACCAGGCCGATGAAGAGGTGGTTGAACTCCTTCTCGACCAGGCCCGAGACCTCGTCGGTGACGTCGTAGGTCACCAGACCGGCCGGTTCGAGGACGGTGGGCTTGGCGCCCAGCTCCTCGGTCAGCCGGCGCAGCACCGCCTCTCTGGGCTCCTCGCCCGGAAACGGATGGCTGCAACACGTGTTGGACCAGCGTCCCGGCGAGTGATACTTCGTCAGTGCCCGGCGCTGCATCAGTACCCGGCCCCGCTCGTCGAGGAGGAAAACCGAGAACGCCCGGTGCAGCAGACCCGGTGGCTGGTGTGCCTCCAGTTTCTCCGCGAGGCCGATGGTGTTCCCCTGCGGGTCCACCAGTTCGACCATGACCCGACCGTCCGGCTGCTCCTGCGCCATGTGCTCTCCCTGCTGTTCGGCCTTGCCCAGCACACTATCCGGCACGCGCGGCGCGGATCCGCCGATCCCGGGCCGGGCCCACCCCAACGTGTCGTGCGCCGCCTACATCGTTGTCTGTACGGCGGGATCCGCCCTGTCGACGATCCGCCGCGGGCGCGTCCGGGAGAGGCTGGTGGGGTCCGTCCGAGATCGCCGTCGCCCGCCCGGGCCCGGGGTCGGACGGGCCCGCAATCGCCCGAGGGAGGGATCGCCGTGGTCGTCGCCATGATCGTGGCCTGCGAGGTGGGCTTCTGGGTGCTGATCGCCCTGGGCCTGCTCAGCCGCTACGTGCTGCACCGCCGGCGGCTGAGCGAGGTGTTCCTGTACGCCACACCGCTGTTGGAGGTGATCCTGCTCGTGGTCGCGGTGGTGGATCTGCGCGGCGGCGCCACCGCCGGGTCGCGGCACGGGATCGCCGCGCTGTACATCGGGACGACCGCGGTCTTCGGGCATCGGGCGATCCGCTGGGTGGACCAGCGGGTGGCCTACCACTTCCTGGGCGGCCCACTGCCCTGGCGACCGCCGCGGCGGGGCCCGGAGCGGGTCCGCCACGAGGTCGTCGAGTTCGCCCGCGCGGTCGCCGCGATGGCGATCGCCGCGGCGCTGCTCGGCGTGCTGATCCTGATCACCGGCGACGCCGACCGCACCGAGGCGCTGCGCGGGTTCTTCGGGGCATTGGGCGGATTCACCCTGATCTGCCTGGTGATCAGCGTGTACGGCGTCTGCGAGGCGTTCGGGAAGCCCCCGAAGGACAAGCCCGCGCCGCGTCGGCTGCGCGAGCCCGGACCGGTGGAGCGCACCCCGGTGGGCTGACCCACCGGCGCCGGCCCGGAAACCGGCCGCGGCCCCGGCGCACCTCCCAGGCTGTCTCTTATACAC
>NZ_JBHTVA010000042.1:0-94209 GCF_042793325.1 Embleya sp. NPDC056575 | reverse complement strand
CGTTGCTTGGTTTTGTGTGGGGGGTCTTTTTTTTTTTATTCTCCCGCCCGATCACCCCCCCGCGGCGGGGGGGGGGGCCCCCCGGGGGGGGGGGCCGCCCCCCCCCCTCGGCGTCGCTGCTTCCCGGTTTCCCGGGCCCGGGTGCTACTGGCCCCACGTGTTGCCGCGGACCCCGCCGTCCTGGCCGAGGCCGCGGTTGGCGAGGTAGCCGCCGGGCTGGATGAACTCGACCGGCGGGAGCAGTTCGCTGGGCTGGACCACCACGTAGCCCTCGCCCATGAAGGCCATGTTCCAGCCCTCGCCGGTGCCCCGGCGGCGGCGATAGATCCGGGCCGAGTTCGTCTGCGCCTGCATGCTGATCTGCAATCGGCTGCTCCACGCGATCACGGCGTCGGCGTCCGCGAACACCTCGGCGCCGTGGCTGACCCGCATGATCAGCGGCTTGCCCGAGGTCATCAGCGCGATCTTGCCGTTGCCGCTGATGTCGAGGTTGTACGACCCGGCGCCGGCGACCGACTGGGCGCTCTCGATCGCGACCACGTTCCAGCTCAGCGTGCTGTCCAGGGCCAGTACGTACTGCCCGTCCACGCTCAGTCCCTCGAAGTCGAGGTCGAGCACGTGGATCGACTGGGCCATGTTGGCCAGCCACATGGTGCCGGTGCCCTGCGCGCGCATCAGCTGGAGCTGTTCGCCGGTGGCCGCGGCGGCCTGCTGTTCGGCGCCGCTGCGCAGGTTTCCGTCGAAGTCGATCGCGCCCTGGTAGGCCACCATCGAGCCGACCCGGGCCAGGCAGTGGTCCGGGTGCCCGTTGCCGAGCTGGACCTTGAGCATGTGCTCGTTCTGCAAGCTGTACCGCTCGGGGTTGTGTACCGGCGCGTGGCCGAAAAGCGAGCTCTGCACGGTGTTCCTCCTTGGCTCGCGGTCAGCCGCGCACGTGGAAACGGTCGGTGGCGTCCTCGGCCGGTTGCACCACGACGAAGCCGTTGCCCTTGAAGGACACCTGCATCGCCTCGCCGGAACCGCGCCCGACGATGCCGCCGAGGCGCATCGAGCGTTTGGTGCCGACCTTGAGGCTGGTGCTCCAGGCGACCAGCGCGTCGGGGTCGACGTAGGTCTCGCGCTCGGCGGGGTTGAGCACCACCGGGGTGCCGCGCGTGGTGATCGCCACCCAGCCCTGACCGGACAGCTCCATGTTGAACAGGCCGTTGCCGCTGAACTTCGCGGTGACCCCGCTCACCATCTTGATCCGGTGTTCCAGGTTCTCGTCGAACGCGAGGATGTTGCTCGCGTTGACCGACAGGCCCTCACCCGGGTTGAGCTGCATGATGGCCACGTCCGCGCCGTAGTCGGCGAAGTAGATGTCGCCCTGTCCGGTGCACCGCATCAACTGCATACGTTCGCCGGTGATCCCGCCGGTCACCCGGCGCTGCATGCCCTGGCCGTAGCCCTCGAAGGTGATGTAGCCCTCGTAGGCGATCATCGAGCCCTGCTTGGCCAGCACACCGGGTGCGCCGGGCTGGATGTTGGCCCGGCAGATCTTGTGGCCGTGCGCGCTCATGCGCGCCTGGGGGGCGGTCTGCCCGTACGCGGCGATCAGTTGCTGATCCATGTTCCCCTCACACCTCGTAGGGCTGGACGACGATGAAGTTGTTGGCCTGCGGCGGGCAGCGGAACTGCAGGTTGACCGTCTCGCCGCTGTACCCGGGGAACGCGGTACGGCGCAGCCGCATCTGGGTCGTGGTGGAGACCTGCATTTGGGTACCGGTCCAGGCCACGATCGCGTTGCTGTCCGCGAAGGTCGGCCCCTGCACCGGCAGCACCAGCGGGATGCCCTTGGTCTTGATCACGACCGTGCCCTGACCGGTGAAGGTCTGCGCGAACAGCGCGCCGCCGGGGATTCCCACGCCCTCGACGCGGGCCGGCTCCAGGGTCAGCCCCTCGTCGAACGCGAGCACGTTGGCCACGTTGACGAACAGCTTGTTGCCCTGGAGTTCGACCAGGTGCAGGTGCGCGGCGTCCTCGGCGAGGAACACCTCGCCGCTGCCCTCGCAGCGCATCAGTTCGAGCGACTGGCCGGTCTGCCGGTTGTCGAACCGGTTGCGCAGGCTCTGCCCCTGGAACTTGAACTTCACGTCGCCCTGGTAGGCCACCATGACGCCCTGGCGGGCGATCACCTTGCCGCCGGAGACGTCGACGCGGACCATCTTGGGGTTCTGCTGGCTCCAGCGACCGCCGGCGGGCACCTCGCGGTACTGGTCGATGCCGTACTGGAAGGCGGGCTCGGGCGTCGCGACGCCGACGCCCTGCTGCATGCCGGGACCGGGGGGCATGCCCTGGCCGGGCGGCGGTCCGCCCGGGCCACCGGGGACCGGCATCTGAAGCGTGGGCTGCATCTGGCCGGGGTAGCCGCCGGGTCCGGGCGGGCCGGGCGGCGGGTAGCCCCCGGGGCCGGGCGGCGGCGGGTAACCACCGGGCTGACCCGTGCCGGGGGGCGCGGGCGGCGCCATGTGCCCCTGGTGCGGCGTCTGGTTCGGGTTCGGGTAGCCGCCGGGGCCGGGCGGGGGCGGGTAGCCTCCCGGCGCGCCGTGCGGCGGCGTGCCCGGACCCTGCTGGTACTGCGGCGGGCCGGGCGGCGGCGGGTAGCCGCCGGGGGCGCCGTGCGGCGGGGTGCCGCCGTACTGGGGCGGGCCGTCGTGCCCGGGCGGCGGACCGCCGTGCGGCATCGCGCCGACCGGCTGGGGCGCGCCGGGCGGCGGCCCGAAGTTCGGCGTGGGCGCGGGCGGGGGCGGCGGCGGACCACCACCGGGCGGGCCGAAGGACGGCGGCGACTGGTGCTGCTGCGGGGGCACGCCGGCGCCGGGCGGGGCGAATCCGGGTGCGCCGCCGGGCGGCACCGGCGCGGGCGCGGACGCCTGCTCCGGCTCGTCCTCGGCGACCTCGCCGCCGAAGTTCTCCAGGAGCGCGCGCAGTCCGCCGTCGAAGCCCTGGCCGACGGCGGAGAACCGCCAGACGTCCTTCTTGTAGATGTCGGCGATCATCACCGCGCGCTCGGTGCTGAACTCGCGCCCGGTGAACGAGTAGCGCGCGACCTCCTGGCCGCCCGCCACGATCCGCAGATAGCCGGATCCGACCTGGGACATCACCCCGTCGCCGTCGATCGTCGCGGTGAACGCGAGCTTGTTGACGTGCGGCGGGACCCGATCGAGGGTCACCCGGAAGGACTCGGTGTCGCCGGCCTGCGCGCCGAGGAGTTGGATCGACTCCTCGGGCGATTTGGGCTGGTTGAAGAAGACGAAGTACCGATCGTCGGACAGCCGCTCGCCCGCGTCCAACCCGAAGCACGCGATGTCGAACGTCAGCCCGGGGGCGTCCAACCGCACCCCGACATACAGATCGGTCCCCGCGGTCAGGTCGGACAGCTTCGACTTCTGTCCCTTCCTGAACTCGACCACTGTGTGGCTCCCTTCCCCGCTTTTCCGCCGCCGGCGGTGCGGGCGCCCACCACCTGGGTCCCCGCCGCGCTCGGCACGCTACAACATCGGCTGCGCCCCGGTCGGGGTACGGCTGCGCGCCGGGCGGGCCGCTCGTGCCCCCCGGCGGGCGTGTTTCCGCGACCGCTCCGTCCGCGTACGCGCCTCACGCTATACGCCCGAATCCGGCGCCGCGACGACTGTGCCGAGCCGGATCCCGGTCAGCCGCGAGGCTTGCGGGCGGCCCGATCGCGCGTTGTCCCCGACCGGGTACCGTCCGCAGCGGCGGTGCCCTTGCGGGCGCCGCGCGCACCGGCCGCGGGAGTGCGCCCCCGGGTCGGCGCCGGCGGTTCGGCCCCGGTGCGCGGCGGCTCGACGGCGGCCGGATCGGTGTCGCCCTCGTCGCTCATCGCCGACCCGCTCACGGCCGCGACGCCCTCCAGATATCCCCGCGCGCGTTCGGTGCGCGGATATGCGGCGAGCAGCGTCCAAAAACGCGGTCCGTGTCCGGGCACCAGCAAATGCGCCAACTCGTGCAGCAATACATAGTCGACGACATAGGTCGGCATGCCGCGCAGGCGGGTGGAGAGCCGGATGGTGCCGTCGACCGGTGTGCACGATCCCCAGCGGGTGTTCTGGTTGGCCACCCAGCGCACACTCGCGGGCTCGGCCCGACCGTCGAGATAGCGGGCGGACAGCTCCCGGGCGCGCACGGCCAGGTCCTCGTCGCTGGGCCGTCGGCGGCGCTCCTGGGCGGCCAGGCGCTCCAGCATCACGCCGACCCAGCGTTTCTCCTCGGTCTGCGTCATGCGGCCGGGCAGCAGGACCACGGTTCGGTCCCCGTCCCGGTACGCCGATACGGTTCGTTTCCGTCGGGCGCTGCGACGCACCTCGACGGCACCCTGGTACGGGGCTCCGGACAGCATGTCGTGTCCGACCCCGGGATCCGCGACCACAACCAGGACGTTAACCGACGGCACCGACAGGGCGCGCCCGCTTCGGGCCGGCGGGGATATTCCACATCGCTTTTCGCGGGCATATTCGCGAGCATATTCGCGGGTATAAGCACTATTCGCGCGATTGCTCCCATTCCATTGTTCTGTGCCTAATATTTCCAAATAGCATATTCATACGCGGGCTGTGGACAACCAAATACCCGGTCCGGTCGCCGGCGGGCACGCTGGGGCCGGTCGAGCCCGCTGCGTCGGGTCTCGGTCGTCGCCGCCCGTCCGCGCGTACTGTCCCCCGGAGGCCGCCCATGCGTCCGCTGCTCAAGCCCGCCCTGCGCCGGCTGTGGCGCGATCGACAGACCCTGCAACTGGGCCTGGACCCGGCTCGGGCGGTGCTGCTGGGCGGGCTCGATCCGGTCACCACCCGTTTCGCGGAACACCTGGACGGCACCCGGGACCTGGCCCGGACCTACGAACTCGCCGACCGCGTCGGCCTGCCCCGTGCCCGGGCCGCGGCGGTGCTCGACCTGCTCGCCCGGGAGGACGTGCTCGAGGACGCCTCCGGGCGGCCCACCCCGGTGCCGGCGCTGCCGCACGAGCGGGCCCGGCTCGGCCCGGACCTGACCTCACTGGCGCTGGTGCACGGCAGCGGCGGCGCGGGCCTGGCCGCGCTGGACCGGCGCTCGCGGGCGGTGGTGGCGGTGCACGGCGCCGGTCGGGTGGGCGCGGCGGTGGCCGGGCTGCTCGCCGCCGCCGGCGTCGGGCACGTGGTGCCCGCGGATCGCCGACCGGTGCGGGCGGGTGACGCGGGGCCGGTGGCCTACGGCTGGGACGCGGAGCGACCGCGCCGGGAGACCACCGTGCGGGCCGCGCTGCGCCGGTTGGCCCCGGGGGTGCGCTGCGCGCTGCCCGCCGGGCGGGGCACGCCCGACGTCGCGGTGCTGGTCCCGGAGGGCCGTCCGGATCCGGCCCCCGGCACCCGGCTGGTCCGACAGCGGGTGCCGCACCTGTACGCCGACATCCGCGAGACCACGGGGGTCATCGGGCCGTTCGTCCTGGTCGGCCGCTCGGCCTGCGGTCGGTGTCTGGACCTGGCCCGCAGCGACCGGGATCCGGGCTGGCCGCGCCTGCTCGCCCAACTCGCGGCCGCGCCCGGTCCGGGCGAGCCGCCGTGCGACGTGGTGCTGGCCACCGAGGTCGCCGCCCGGGCCGCCCTCCAGGTGCTCACCTTCCTCGACGGCGGGCTGCCCACCACCGTGGACGGGACGGTGGAGATCGAGCTGCCCGACGGGCTGACCCGGCGCCGGAGCTGGGCGCCGCACGCGCGCTGCGACTGCGGCGCCACCCGCCCGGCGCAAGACGTGGGCCCCATCACACATGCCGCGCCGCCGAGTCGGACACAATGGGTCGCGTGAGCGATCTTCCGCGCAGGGCCGTCACCCGCACCGCCAAGCTCGCGTCCCTCCCGCTGGGGGTGGCCGGCCGGGCGACACTGGGCCTGGGCAGGCGCATCGGCGGCAGACCGGCCGAGATCGTCGCGGCGGAGCTGCAGGCGCGCACCGCGCAACAACTCTTCAAGGTGCTCGGGGAGTTGAAGGGCGGCGCGATGAAACTCGGGCAGGCCCTGTCGGTGTTCGAGGCGGCGCTGCCCGAGGAGGTGGCCGGGCCCTACCGCTCGGCGCTGACCAAACTTCAGGACGCGGCGCCGCCGATGCCCGCGCGCACCGTGCACAAGGCGCTCGCGGACAACCTCGGCGACGACTGGCGCACGTTGTTCGAGGAGTTCTCCGAGACGCCCGCGGCCGCCGCCTCGATCGGCCAGGTGCACCGGGCGGTCTGGCACGACGGCCGCACGGTCGCGGTCAAGATCCAATACCCCGGGGCCGGCGACGCGCTGATCTCCGACCTCAACCAGCTCGGCCACGTGGCCCGCTTCGCCGGCGCGCTGATCCCGGGCATCGACGTCAAGCCGCTGATCGCCGAACTCAAGGCCCGGGTGGCCGAGGAACTGGACTACCAGCTGGAGGCGGAGGCGCAGACCGCGCACGCCGTGGAGTTCGACGGCGACCCCGACATCTTCGTGCCGCACGTGGTGCACCAGACCGAGCGGGTGCTGATCACCGAGTGGATGGACGGCACACCGCTGTCCAAGGTGATCGACAAGGGCACCCGGGAGGAGCGCGACCGGGCCGGGCACATGCTCACCCGCTTCCTGTTCTCCGGTCCGGCCCGCACCGGCATGCTGCACGCCGACTCGCACCCGGGCAACTTCCGACTGCTGGCCGACGGGCGCCTGGGCGTGTTGGACTTCGGCACGGTCAACCGGTTGCCCGAGGGGCTGCCCGAGCCGATCGGCCGGGCCTTCCGGCTCGCGCTCGACGGCGACGCGGACAGCGTCATGCAGGTGTTGCGCACCGAGGGCTTCGTCAAGCCGTCGATCAAGCTGGACGCCGGCGAGGTGCTGGACTACCTGCTGCCGTTCCTGGAACCGGCCGAGGTCGAGGAGTTCACCTTCACCCGGGCGTGGATGCGCGAACAGGGCGCGCGGATCGGCGACCCGCGCAATCCCGCCTCCGCGCTGGCCCGCCAGCTCAACCTGCCGCCGAGCTATCTGCTGATCCACCGGGTCACGCTGAGCACCATCGGCGTGCTGTGTCAGCTGGGCGCCACCGCCCCCTTCCGCGAGGAACTGGCCACCTGGCTGCCCGGCTTCGAAGACGACTACGAGGCCGAGGAGTTCGACTTCTCCCTCGAGGCGATCGAGGAGTTCGAGGACATCGAGGAGATCGAGGAGATCGAGGACGACCCGGCCGACGCACCGGCCGACGCACCGGCCCCGAAGAACACGACGGGCGAGGCGGACGCCGCCGGTCGTTAGGCACCGTCCGACCGGTCGGCCCCGGCGCCGATCCGCGCGAACGCCGAAGGGCGGGCGCCCCCTTGGTGGGGGTGCCCGCCCTTCGGCGTTCGCGAACCGGCTCGACTACATCACCGCGATGGCCAGCGCCCGGCGCGCCCGCATGGAGGCGACCTCGGCCCGACGACGCATCCTGCGCGCCATCCGGACGTGGTACGCCCTTCGTTGGAGCTCCGCCTCGCGGAGCTCCTGATCCATCCGAGCCCTCGCCAGGGCTTCGTTGATCAGATGCAACTCCCGGCTCCTGTCCATGGGAAGAACTGCGTTCGTGTCGTGAATGTGCTTCATGGGTTCCTGCGCGTACGCGCGATCTCTGGTCCTGGTGCGTCGGGGTCCCGCCGGGGGGGTCACGCGGCGACCTCCGTCTTGCGCGGACGGCCACGGGGACGCTTGCGGGCGACGACGACACCCTGCACGAAGAGCTCGCCGCCCCACACGCCCCAGGGCTCACGGCGCTCGAGCGCGCCCTGCAGGCACATCTCGCGCACCGGGCACTCGCGGCACAGGGCCTTCGCGTACTCGACGTCCTCCGGGGACTCGGCGAAGAAGACCTCGGGGTCGTAGGAACGGCAGGGGATCGTGGACTCGAGCTGCTCGACGTCCTCGAAACCGGTGAGGGTCATCAGGTCTACCTCCGATGTCGCTGTGGCTGTACTGCCGGGTGCGGGGGGTTTGCCGTGGGGCACGTGGTGCTCCTGTGATTCGTGGGACTCGCGTCCCCGGTGGTCGCTACTCGGTTTTTGCTGACAGCCGACAAAAGACAAGGGCCGCGGATCCCGGTGTTCGGGATTCCGCGGCCCTGGAGGGTGCCGACCTGACGTCTCGTCAGGTCCTGTTCCTCCAGGACGGATACCCGTTGTTCCCGGCAAAGCCGGCCATGGTCATGCCATTGGCCCGCTGCGATTCCTGCTTCTGCGCCTGCTCGCAAGCCGCCGCGCTCGACGGTCGCTCGTCGCGACGCGCCTTTGCCGCCTGCTCGCCTTGCCACGGACCCTCGGCGCTGTCCGCCAGACCGACGAGTCCTGAGGCGCCCGCTGCTGCGGACACACCACTGCCGTTGCCACGCAGTCGCGCGGAGGCGGTGATCAGGGCATCGGTCCCGGCATAGGACGTCACCACGGGGAGCCCGGCCAAGCCGGACGTGGACACGGAGAGATCGGCATGCGACAGCTTGGCGGAGCCCACCGACACCACGACCGGAGTGACGGCGAACGCCTGACGCTGGGCTTTCAGGTTCCTGGTAATCACGACGTTCACCTCCTTCCGAGAGGGTTTCGGGGCAACACCGCAGGGGTGCTTCCAGGTTTCATGGACGAGCACGGTCGAACGTTCCGACCGTGCTCGTGAGCGTAGATGCGGTTTGGAGCAAGGCGCAAACGATTTATTGCATGGCCCTCGTCACTCGAGGGAAACCCCTCGCATCTCACCCCCCGTCGGGGGCATCCTCGATGGCCGACTCGTGGTCGTGTTCGACCTCCGGAATGTGCCCGTAGTCGTCCGGATCGGGCTCGATCGCCAGGTCGTGGCCGGCACACAGCGCGAGCACGTCGTCCCCGAATCGCTCCAGCTTGGTCCGGCTCACCCCCGGAATCGCGGCGAGTTGGCGCTCGTTGAGCGGACGGGTCTCGGCGATCGCGGTGAGCGTCGCGTCGGTGAAGACCACGAAGGCGGGCTGACTGTGCTCGTCGGCCCGGCGCAGTCGCCACTCGCGCAGTCGCCCGAGCAGGAACTCGTCCACGTCCGACGGGCAGTCCAGACAGCGTCCGATCTTGCGCTCGGCGGCGTCCTGGAGTGCCCGCGCGCACACCCGGCAGCGCACCGGGCCAACCTTGCGCCGGGGCCGAACCACCCCGCCCGGGCTCGCCCCGGTGCCGGGCGAGCGGTACGCGTCGGGCCGCGCCGAGCCGACGCCGCGCCCGCCGCCGGGGCCGCGCAGCCCGTCCAGAAACCGCGACGCCGTACGCCCGCGCCCGCCCGGGGTGCGGGCCAGCGACCAGGACAGGGTCAACCGCTCACGCGCCCGGGTCACCCCGACGTAGAGCAGCCGGCGCTCCTCCTCGATCTTGTCCGGGGTGTCGGCGTAGGAGATCGGCATCATGCCCTCGTTGAGGCCGACCAGGAACACCGCGTCCCACTCCAGCCCCTTGGCCGCGTGCAGCGACGCGAGGGTCACGCCCTCCACCGTCGGCGCGTGCTGGGCGCTCGCCCGCTCGGCCAGCTCGACGGTGAACTCGCGCAGCGACGCCCGCGGCTGCTTGACCGCGAACTCCTCGGCCAGCCGGACCAGCGCGGCCACCGACTCCCACGTCTCCCGGGCCTGGCCGGATCCCGCGGGCGGCTCCGCGCTCCAGCCGGTGCCGCCGAGCACCGCGCGCACCTCGGCCGCCAACGGCCCGGCCTCCGCGTCGATGCCGCCGGAGATCGCGTGCGCGCGCAGGAAGCCCATCGCCTGCCGGATCTCGGGCCGCTCGAAGAAGCGCTCGGCGCCCTTGAGCAGGTAGGCCACCGACTGGTCGGCGAGCGCCTGCTCGTAGGACTCGGACTGCGCGTTGGTGCGGAACAACACGGCGATCTCGGCGGGCCGCACCCCGTCGTCGATCAGCGCGCGCACGCGCTTCGCGGTGCTCTCCGCCTCGGCCTGCTCGTCGGCGTGCTCGACGAAGTCGGGCTCCGGGCCGGTGCCGCGCTGCGAGATCAGCTGGAGCCGGTGCTTGGCCGCCTCGCCGCCGGCGCGCGCGAGCAGCCGGTTGGCCAGGCCCACCACCTGCGGGGTCGAGCGGTAGTCGCGGACCAGCTCGACCAGCTTCGCGTCGGGATGGCGGCGGCGGAATCCGAGCAGGTAGGCGGGTGTGGCGCCGGTGAACGAGTAGATGGTCTGGCTCGCGTCGCCGACCACGCACAGGCTGCGGGCCCCGGTCGACCACAGGTCGAGCAGGCGCTGCTGGAGCGGGTTGACGTCCTGGTATTCGTCCACGGTGAAGTGCCGGTATTGCGCCTGCACCGCCTCGCGCACCTCGGGCCGCTCGTCGAGCAGGCCGATGGTGAGCAACAGCACGTCCTCGAAGTCCATCCGGCCCTTGCCGGACTTGATCTTCTCGTAGGCCGCGTAGACGTGCGCGATCTCGGCGGCGGCGCGCGGCGGCTTGCGGCCCGCCGCGAGCACCGCGCCCGGGTAGTCGTCGGGCGCGGTCTGGGTGGCCTTGGCCCACTCGATCTCGCCGGTGATGTCGCGCAGCTCGGCCCGATCGGCGCGCAGGCGGCAGTGCGCCACCGCGTCGCGGACCAGCATGATCTTGGTCTCGACCAGCTGCGGCGGCGGCCCGCCGAACACTTTCGGCCAGAAGTAGGACAGCTGGCGCAGCGCCGCCGAGTGGAACGTACGCGCCTGTACGCCCGGGACGCCCAGGTCGCGCAGTCGGCCGCGCAGCTCCCCCGCGGCCCGCGCGGTGAAGGTGACCGCCAGGGTCTGTCCGGGCTGCATCGCGCCGGAGAGCACGCCGTAGGCGATCCGGTGGGTGATCGCCCGCGTCTTGCCGGTGCCCGCGCCCGCGAGCACGCACACCGCGCCGTCGACGGCCTCGGCCACCCGCCGCTGCTCGGGATCGAGCGCGTCGAGGACGTCGTCGGGGGAAGCGATCATCGGCACATCCTCTCAGGCATCGCGCCGCACCGAGGCCGGTTGTGCACAGCGGCTCCGATGTGCACAGGTCCGGGAACCCGGTGGAATCAAACCGAGGGGGCGCACGTTTGGCTTGGGGACAGCCGTTCCCGGACCGGGCGAACACAAAGGAGCGCATGACGATGTCGGCCCCCGTGACGATGTACAGCACGACCTGGTGTGGCTACTGCCGCCGGCTGAAGAGCCAGATGGAGCGCGAGGGCATCGCCTACACCGAGGTGAACATCGAGCAGGACCCCGCGGCCGCCGACTTCGTGATGAGCGTCAACGGCGGCAACCAGACCGTGCCGACGCTGGTCATCCTGCCCGCCGACGGCGGCGCGCCGCTGTGGACCGCGACCAACCCGAGCCTGGCCCAGGTCAAGGCCGCCGTGTCGGAACTGGCCGCCTGAGCGCACCCCCTAGCGCGTGTCTTCAGACCCCCGTCGGGCGTGGTGCTCGGCGGGGGTCTGAAGACACGCGCCGGCACGGTCTCCCCGGCCGGGTCCGCGACGAAGACTCGTCGCCGACCCGGCCGGAGCGTGTTCACCCCGCGCTCACCAGTGGTTGCCCTCGTCCAGCGGGCCGCCGTACCACTTCTCGATCAGGTACCGGGCGATGGACAACGACCCGGGCATCAGCACCTCACCCGTGTCGATCGCCTCCTTGAACTCGGCCCGGCCGAACCAGCGGGCCTCGGAGATCTCCTCGCCGTCCACGTGCACCCTGTCGTCCACCGCGTAGGCCATGAAGCCCAGCATCAGGCTGGAGGGGAACGGCCACGGCTGGCTCGCCACGTAGGTGGTGGCCGACGTCACCACGCCGACCTCCTCGTGCAGTTCGCGCGCCACCGCCTGCTCCAGCGACTCGCCGGGCTCGACGAAGCCCGCGAAGGTGGACCAGCGCCGCTCGGGCCACTGCGGTTGGCGGCCGAGCAGGCAGCGGTCGTCCCGGTCGAGCACGAGCATGATCACCGCCGGGTCGGTGCGCGGATAGTGCTCGGTGCCACAGGCCGGGCAGCGCCGCACGTGCCCGGCCGCGGCCGACTCCGTCGGCTGCCCGCAGCGGGCGCAGAACCGGTGCGTGCGATGCCAGTGGTGCAGCCCGGTGGCGTGCACGAGCAGCCCCGCGTCCCGGTCGTCGAGCAGCGTGCCCAACTCGCGCAGGCCGCCCTCGTGTCCGTCCTCGGCGGGCTCCGGCAACTTCTCGACGTCCACCGCGAAGTACGCCACGCCGGCCGCGTCCAGGCCGAGCAACCGGCGCTCGCCCACCGGCGCGCTCGCCGAGTCGACCAGGAGCAGGCGGGGTTCGCCCGCCTCGCCCGACCAGCGCGCCCGGCCCTGCGCCAGGACCAGTACGCGCGTGTCGGGCCGCGCCCACGCCGCGTCCAGCCACGCCTGGTCCAGGCGGTGTTCGGACGCCCGGTCGAGCGCGGATCGGGCCAGTGCCTGCCCGGCGACGGGCTTGGGGCGGATCAACGCTCGTCCCTCCCCGCCGCGGCGTCGCGCCGGCCCGCGGCCAGCTCTTCCCACAGATACGCGGCGGCCTCGGCGCCCTTGAGCAGCAGCGGCTTCTCGACCTTCTCGTCGATCGAGTGCCAGCCGTCGTCGGGCAGCGAGACACCCAGGAAGACCACCGGCGCGCGCAGCACGTCCTGAAGGTCCGCCTCCGGCCCGGAACCGCCCTCACGCGTGTACAGGATCTCGGTGTCGAACGCGCGGCCCATCGCCCGCACCACCGCCCGCAGCGCGGGGTGGTCGAGCGGGGTCAGGCAGGGCCGGACGCCGGTACCGAAGTCCAGCTCGCAGCGGATCCCGGCGGGCACCCGCTCGCTCACCCACGCGCGCACGACCCGCTCGATCTCGTCCGGGTCCTGCCGGTCCACCAGCCGGAAGGACACCTTCGCGTGCGCCGAGGTGGGCACGATGGTCTTGCGACCGGGGCCGGTGTAGCCGCCCCAGATTCCGTTGACCTCGGCCGTCGGGCGCGCCCACACCCGCTCCAGGGTGCTGTAGCCGGCCTCGCCGGCCGCCGCGCCGGACTTGGCGTTGCCCAGCCACACGCTCTCGTCGAACGGCAGCTTGGCGAACGACTCCCGCTCGTACTCGGTGAGTTCGCCGACCCCGGAGTAGAAGCCGGGGATGGTGACGTGCCCGTCCTCGTCGTGCAGCGCGGCGATCAGCCGGGCCAGCGCGGTCGCCGGGTTGGGCACCGCGCCGCCGAACGAGCCGGAGTGGATGTCCGCGCTCGGGCCGTGGAAGTCGATCTGCACCTCGGCGAGGCCGCGCATCCCGGTGCAGGTGCTGGGGGTGTCCGCGCCCCACATCCCGGTGTCGGAGACCACCACGACGTCGCAGGCGAGCCGGTCGCGACGCTCGCGCAGCAGCGCCGCCAGGTGCGGCGAGCCGGACTCCTCCTCGCCCTCGACGATCAGCTTGAGATTCACCGCGGGGGTGCTGCGTCCGGTCGCCGCCAGGTGCGCCCGCACCCCGAGCAGGTGGAACAGCACCTGCCCCTTGTCGTCCGCGGCGCCGCGCGCGTACAGCCGGTCGCCGACGTCGGTCGGCTCGAACGGCGGCGTGCTCCATCCGTCGGCGAGCGCCGCGGGCTGCACGTCGTGGTGTCCGTACACGAGCACGGTCGGCGCGTCCGGGTCGGCCGAGGGCCACTCGGCGAACACCGCCGGCAGCCCGGGCGTCTCCCACACCTCGACGATGGGGAACCCGGTGTCGCGCAGCGCGCCGCCCAGCCACCACGCGCTGCGGGCGACGTCGGCCGCGGCCGCGGGGTCGCCGGAGATCGAGGGGATGGCCAGCCAGGTGCGCAGATCGGCGAGGAAGTCGTCGGCGTGGGCGCCTATGTATTCGACGACGCCGCGGTCGGTGATGCTCATGGATTCGACCATATGCCCGTCCCCCGCGCAGGCGGCACGCGGCCGTCGCCGGGCGGAAAGCGCACGGCAGGCCGGCGGGCGGGTTACCGTCGGCCGATGACCACGTTGCGTGTCGCGACCTTCAACCTCCTGCACGGCATGGACCTCGCCGACGGCGTGTCGGATCCGGATCGGCTGCGCGCCGCGCTGGCCGATCTGGACGCCGACATCGTGGCCCTGCAAGAGGTGGACCGGCACCAGGAGCGCTCCGGCGGCGCCGATCAGGCGGCGATCGCGGCCGAGGCGCTCGGCATGTCCCAGTGGCGCTTCCTGGCCTCGGTGCACGGTGTCCCGGCGCCGATCTCGGGGTGGACGCAGGAGCCGCCGGTGCCGGGCGAGCGCCGGGTCTACGCGGCTAAAGAGCGGGGCGAGGGCGGGCCCGGATACGGCATCGCGCTGCTGTCCCGGCTGCCGGTCTCGCGCTGGCGGGTCCGCCGTTTCCCGGCCGCGCCGCTGAGCCTGCCGCTGCGGGTGCAGGGCCGGCCCGGCCTGACCCGGGTGCCGGACGAGCCCCGGGGCGTGCTCGCGGCGGTGGTCGAGGGGCCGCACGGGCCGTTCACGGTGCTCGCGGCGCACCTGTCCTTCGTACCCGGCTGGAACATCTCCCAGCTCGCCCGGATCCGCCGCTCCACCGCCGACCTGCCCGGTCCACAACTGCTGCTCGGCGACTTCAACCTGCCCGGCCGGATCCCGCAGGCGGTGGTCGGCCGGCGCGGACGCGGCGCGGGCGCGGTGCGCTGGCGCTCGCTGGCCCGGGTGCCCACCTACCCGTCGTACCGCCCGCGGGTCCAGTTCGACCACGTGCTCGGACACGGCATCGGCCCCGCCTCGGTGCGCCGCACCGAGGCGGTCCGCCTCGGCGTCTCCGACCACTGCGCCCTGGTGGTCGAGTTGAAGGTGGGCTGAGCCCGGGCGTCAGGCGCTGAGCCGGGCCCCGCGCAGGTCCTCGTGGCGGGCCACCACCGGGGTGTACTCCAGGAGCACCATCGCCGCGTCGTCCTGGAGCGGTCGGCCCACGTGTCGCCGCACGTCGGCCTCCAGCCGGTCGAGGGTGTCCTCCACGCCGGGCAGCGAGTCCGGCGCCCGATCGGGCAACGGGTAGAACTCGCCGGCCGGGTTGCGCGCCTCGATGATGCCGTCGGTGTACAGCAGCAGCCGGTCCCGCGGCAGCAGCGGCACCCGCAACACCGGCAGGTCGAGCCGGCGCAGGTCCATGATGCCCAGCGGCGGGGTCGGGGTCGGCGGGTCCAGCGCCTCGGCGCGCGCCGCGCGCAGCAGCAGCGGCGCGGGGTGGCCGCAGTTGAGGATGTCCACGCACGCCGGCTCCGGCGGGAAGCCGAGCAGGATCAGCGTGACGAACTCCTCGTCGTTCTCGCCGAGTCGCCGCTCCAGGCTGGCCGAGAGCCGGCGGGCCACGCCGGGCAGGTCCGGCTCCTCGTAGGCGGCCTCGCGGAACGCGCTGAGCACGGCGGCGGCGGTGCGCACCGCACCGAGGCCCTTGCCCCGCACGTCGCCGATCGCCACGCGGACGCCGAACGGCGTGGGCACCACCTCGTACAGGTCACCGCCGATCCGCGCCTCGGCCGCCGCCGCGCGATAGCGCACGCCGACGGTGAGCGGGCCCACCGTGCCGGGCACCTGGGGCAGCAGCACCTCCTGTGCCGCCTCGGCCACGCTGCGCACCTCCTCGATGGTGCGCTCCTGGCGCATGCGCACGTGTACGCCCAGCCACGCGGTGGTGGTCACCAGCGCGACCGAGAGCAGCGTGACGTACGGTTCGCCGCCGCCCCGGCCCTGGCCGAGCGCGGCCAGGGCCAGCGAGACCACGGCCGCGACACCGCCGGTGATCAGCGGACCGCGCGGCGCCGTCTGGGTGAGCCCGGACAGCGCCGGTGCCACCGCGAGCAGCGGACCCACGTGCACGTTCTCCGGGGTCGCGGCGGCCAGCACGACGACCGCGAGGATCACCAGGAAGGGCAGCAGGCGCAGGATCAGGTCGATCACCGGCAGCAGCGGACGATCACCCGCAACGCCGACGAGCCGCAGTGCCCGTCTCGTCTGTGCTGTTCCGCGCACCGGTGCCGTTTCCCGTCCCGTTCGAAGTTCGCCGTCGTGTCGATCCTCATAAACCATACGAGTGTCGGAATCCGGCCGCATCGGCCCATCCTCACCGTTGCCGGGTTTCCTCCGGATCAACGCGCCGGATCGTCGCCCGGTTCATCGGCTTCCAGGAACAACTGTTCCAATTCGTCCCGGCCGGGCAGCCCTCTGGGCCGGACGAGTTCCCCGGAGCGTACGTAGAGGAAGGCCGCCGATACCTTCTCCAGCGGCACGTCGGCGTATTCGGCCCAGGCCAGCCGGTAGACGGCGAGCTGGAGCGGGTCCGCGTCGTGGACCCGGTTGGTCTTCCAGTCGACCACCTCGAACCCGTCCCCCTCGCGGTAGACCGCGTCGATCCGGCCGCGCACGATCCGGCCGCCGAGGAACAGCTGGAAGGGCGCCTCGACCCGGTGTGGGGCGCGCCGACCGTAGGGCGTGCGCAGGAATGCCTCCTGGAGCGCGAGCAGATCGGCCTCGTCGGTGATCTCCTCGTCGGCCGCGCCCGGCAGGTCGTCGGGTTCGAGCAGCGGACGCTCGCCGAACAGCGACTCGACCCAGGCGTGGAAGCGGGTGCCGCGCCGGGCCGCCGGGGCGGGCGGTCGCGGCATCGGCCGGGCCAGCTCGCGCGCGAGCCCGTCGGGGTCGTTGGACAGGCGCAACATCTGGGACGCGGTCAACGTCGCGGGCAGCGGCACCTCGCGCACCCCGGACCGGCCGCGGCGCAGTTCCTCGGCCAGCCGGATCAGGTCCCGGTCCCACGACTCGATCAGGGCCAGCTCGTCCGGGGTCGGCCCCGGGTGGTGCCCCGGTGCCGGGCCCTCCACGGCGGGGTGCCCGGCACGCACCTCGTCCACGTGCTCGGCGGCGTCGTCGTGATCGCGCGAGGGCGGCGATGGCCCGGGGCCGGGCTCGGGTTCCGGTTGCGGCTCGGGGCCCGGGTCGGCCGGCGGCGGGGGCTCCCCCTCCGGCGGCGCGCCCTGATCCGGGTCGTCCGGAACATACGCCTCGTAGGCCTCGACGGGCACCGGCTCGTCGTACCCCCGGACCGGCCCGAATTCCGGCTCCACCGACGGATGCTCGGCCGCGTGGTCGACCCGGCGCGACGCCTCGCGCCGGGCCAGCTCCGCGAGCACGGCGTCGGCCGCCCGGCGGCGCTCGATCAACGCGGTCGCGTCCAGCGGCAGCGGCCAGGCGTGCTCGACGACGTCGGCCAGGTGCGGATTGACCGACTCGGCGGGCTCGGGCGTCCACACCTCGACCGTGCCGTTGCCCGCCAGGCAGTGGTCACGCAGTCGGGTGAGGAAGTCGGACGGGCCGCGCGGCTTCTTCTGGGTGGGGCCCCACCAGTGTCCGGACCCGATCAGGAGTTGTTTGGGCCGGGTGAAGGTGACATAGCCCAGGCGTAGTTCCTCGGTCTCCTGGTGCTCGCGCATCGCCGCGTCGAACGCCTTGAAGCCCTTGGGGGTCAGGTCGGGCAACACCGCGAGCGCGGCGGCGTCGCCGCGCAGCGGGTGCGGCAGGGCCCGGCCGTTGGTGATCCACTTGGTCTGCGTGCGCACGCTCGGGAAGACGCCGTCGATCAGTCCGGGGACGGCGACCACCTCCCACTCCAGGCCCTTGGACTTGTGCGCGGTCAGCACCTTCACCGAGTCGCCGGCCGTGGGCAGGCTGCCGTCCAGGCCCTTGTCGTGCTCGGCGGCGGTGCGCAGGAAGGCCAGGAACGCGGTCAGCGAGGGGTCGCCGTCCAGGTCGGCGAAACCCGCCGCGACATCCAGGAACGTGTGCAGCGTCTCCCGGCGGCGCGCGGCCAGCGCGCCCGGCGAGGCGGACAGCTCGACCTCCAGGCCGGTGCCCGCGAGCACCCGGTGCAGCAGGTCCATCAGCGGCTCGCCCAGGTGCCGGCGCAGATCGCGGATCTCGGTGGCCACCCGGGCGAACCGGCGGCGGGCCTCGGCGGAGAACGGGTACTGCTCGCCGGGGTCGGCGAGCGCGTCGGAGAGCGAGACCACCTCGGTCGGGTCGATCCCGGCCACCGCCTCCTCCAGGCGGGCGTCGGCGTCGTCGGCGCCCGCCCGCTCGACCCGGACCAGTTCGGCGGCCCGGCGCCCGAGCAGGGCCAGGTCGCGCGGCCCGATCCGCCAGCGCGGCCCGGCCAGCAGTCGCACCAGCGCGGAGTTGGCCGTCGGGTCGTCCAGCACCTCGCAGGTCGCCACCAGGTCGGCCACCTCGGGCAGGTGCAGCAGCCCGGACAGCCCGACCACCTCGACCGGGATGTCTCGCCGCACCAGGGCGGCGTGGATGTCCGCGAAGTCGGCGGCGGTGCGGGCGAGGACCGCGACGTCCCCGGCGGTGATCGGGGCGCCGTTCTTGTCCAGGACGGTGCCGATCGCGGTGCCGATCCGGTCCGCGAGCCAGTCGATCTCCTCGGCGTGGGTGGGCAGCAGCGCGGCGACCGTCCGGCCCTCGTGCTCGGCGCCGGGTCCCGCGCGCAGCGCCTCCACCCCGCTCTCGGGGGTGCGCAGCGGCGCCGACAGGTCGTTGGCGAAGCTCAGTATCCGGCCGCCGCTGCGCCGGTTCTCGGAGAGCGAGTAGCGGGCGGCGGGGCTGCCGTCGCGGTGCGGGAAGTGCACCGGGAACTCGTGGATGTTGGCCACCGACGCGCCGCGCCAGCCGTAGATGGCCTGGCACGGGTCGCCGACCGCGGTGACCGGGTGGCCGAGCCCGAACAGGCCCTGGAGCAGCACGCGTTGGGCGACCGAGGTGTCCTGGTACTCGTCCAGGAGCACCACCCGGTAGGTGTCGCGCAGGATCTCGCCGACCTCGGGCCGCTCGCCGGCGATCCGGGCGGCGTAGGCGATCTGGTCGCCGAAGTCGAGCAGGTCGCGCCCGCTCTTGGCGCGCGCGTACGCCTCGACCAGTCGGGCCAGGTCGAGCCGGTTGCGGGCCGCGTCGGCGGCCTTGCGGGCGGCGGCGGAGGGTTTGGCGGCGGCCTCCACCTCGGCCACGAAGGCCCGGTCCCATTCCCGCAGCTCCTCGACCGACACCAGGTGCTCGGCCAGCTCGCCGCCCAGGTGCAGCACGGCGGCGACCACGTCGGGCAGTCGGCCGGTGAGCGTGGGGAAGGGGCCGCGGGCGGTGCGCGCGGCCCGCGCGGCGAGCTGGAAGCGGGTCGCGTCGGCGAGCAGCCGGGCCGAGGGCTCCAGACCGATCCGCAGGCCGTGCTCCTGGAGGAGGCGGCCGGCGAACGCGTGATACGTGGACACGGTCGGCTCGCCGGCGTCCTCGTCGGCCGGGATCTCGCCGCCGCGCAGTTGCCCGATCGCCTTGCGCACCCGCTGGGCCAGCTCGCCGGCGGCCTTGTTGGTGAAGGTGAGGCCGAGCACCTGGTCGGGCCGGACCTGTCCGGTGCCCACCAGCCACACCACGCGGGCGGTCATCACCGTGGTCTTGCCCGACCCGGCCCCGGCCACGATCACGCCCGGCGCGAGCGGGGCGAGCACCGCGTCCAGCTGCTCCGGGGTGAAGGGGATCCCGAGCAGCCGACACAGGTCGTCCGGGTCGGTCAGTACGGCGTGCACCGAGGAAGACTAGCCCCGCACGGCGACAGGCACGGTCGCGGTGCGGGGCCGGTGCCCGGCGCGTGCCTTGAAGACACGCGCCGGGTCGGGTGCGCCGGTCAGGCGTCCTTGAACTGCCCCTTCAGGTCTTCCTTGGTGAACGACTCGGCGGGGGCGGTGGGCTCGCACTTCTGCTTGCCCTTGGTGAACTTCGCGGTGGCGTTGTTCTTGCCCTCCGACTTGACCATGAACGGGTAGGGCTTGCCCTTCTCCTGGACGTAGAGGGTGGTGGTCTCGCCCTCGTCGTCCTTCTTGCTGAGCGGGATCACCTTCACGCCGTCGATCTTGACCGGCTCACCCTTGGTCACCCCGTCGGTGGAGCCGTCGAAGAAGTCGGTCATGGACGAGACGCCGTCGTCCTCCTCGTCGACCGGGGACTTCAGGTACTTGCCGGCCATCTTCGACACGACCTCGTCGAGCATGCCCGTCGGCACGAACTCGCCCATCATCATCTTCCAGAAGGGCGCCTCGGCCCTCATGTACTGGTCCTTGCCGACGAAGATCACCTCGACACGGTTGCCGTCGATCGTCATCGTGCCCTGCATGTCCGCACCGCTGCGGATGCACAGGTCCATCTCCATCTTCGTTTCCTCGTCCTGCCCGCTGCCGACCATCTTGAAGTCGGGGACCGACTTCAGCAGTCGCTGCGCCTCGTCGGCCAACGCCTTGGCGTCGGTGCCCGCGTTCGACTTCTGCTCCGAGCCGCCGCAGGCGGTCAGGCCGACGAGGGCGAGGGCGACGACGGGGACGATCGCGGCCATGCGTGAAGTGCGCACGAAACTCCTTGATGCGGGACCGGAACCCGGGAGCGGGGTTCCTGCGCACGAGTATGGCGATGGCAAAATCCGCACGTCCCACCACCCCCGCCCGGTATCGCCGGGCACGGCGATCCGGCTACTCGACCGTCATCCGGCCTTCCGGACGGGCACTGCAACAGCGGCGGAAATCGCACCGGTCGCAGTGCGATCCCGCGGTCGGGGTGAACCGTTCGCCGATGATGCGACCGGCCACGTCGGCGAGCAGGCCGCCCACCCACGTACTCCCGTCCGGCTCGGGCAGCGGCGGGTCCTGGGCGAGCACCACCGGCTGCCCGGTCTCGCCCTTGTCCGCCGAGCGCAACTGGATCAGCTCGGCGCCGCCGGAGCCGGGCCGGCCGTCCGCGAAGCCGGGCAGGTCGTCGAGCGCCCCGTTGGCGACCGCCACCTGGTACACCGCGAGCTGCGGATGCCCCTCGACCTCGGTCCGGGTCGGCGGCCTGCGGCCGGTCTTGAAGTCCACCACGTACGCGAGTCCGTCCTCGCCGCGCTCGACCCGGTCCATCGAGCCCCGGACCACCACCCGGTACTCCCCCGCGGTCAGCTCGACCTCGAAGCCGTGCTCGGTGGCCGCGACGGTGCGGTGCCGCTCGTTGGTGTGCCAGGACAGGAACCGCTCCAGGGCGGTGCGGGCCTCGTCCTTCTGCTGCTCGGACTGCCACGGCGCGTCGAACGCCAACGCGTCCCACACCCGGTCGAGGCGGTCCATCAGCACCGGCAGCTCCGCCGCGGTGGCCCCCGTGCCCACCTCGTCGGCGAGCGCGTGCACCACGTTGCCGAACCCGAGCGCCGCCGAGCGCGGCGACTCGGCGTGCACCTCGCTGCCCAGGAACCAGCTCAGCGCGCAGTCGCGCACCTTGGCCACCGAACTGCCGGACAGCCGTACCGCGTCCGCCGGGTCCCGGATCGGCACCCCCGGGTCGGTCGGCGCCACCAGGCCCCACCACCGGTCCGGGTGCGCGGCCGGCACCAGCGGGTGCCCCTCGTCGTCGCGCAGGTCCGCGAGCGCGGCCAACCGGCGCGCGGCGGCCCGGCGCAGCACGGCCGGCGCCAGCGGGTCCACCGCCGCCGAGCGCAACTCGGCCACCAGCGCGGAGGTGGACAGCGGCCGCCGGGGCCGCTCCTTGACCTCCACCGGCGGCACACCCAGCTCCTCCAGGAACCGCGACGGCTGATCGCCGTCGTCGTAGCTGGAGTCGACCGCGGTCACCACCAGCCGCTCCTGCGCCCGGGTGACCGCGACGTAGAACAACCGCCGCTCCTCGGCGAGCAGCGCGCCGGGCGAGAGCGGCTCGGCCAGCCCGTCCGAGCCGATCCGGTCGGCTTCGAGCAGCGAGCCCCGTCGGCGCAGGTCCGGCCACAGGCCCTCCTGCACCCCGTGCACCACCACCAGGCGCCACTGCAGGCCCTTGGCCCGGTGCGCGGTCAGCAGCCGCACCGCCTCGCCGCGCAGGGCGCTGTCGTCGAGGCGGTCGCCCGCGATCTCCTGGGCCTTCAACTCGGCCAGGAAGTTCAGCGCTCCCCGGTGGCCGGCCCGCTCCTCGGCCTTGGCCGCCACCTCGAACAGGGCCACCACCGCGTCCAGATCGCGGTCCGCGTTGCGCCCGGCGGTACCGCCCCGCAACACCGCGCGCTCCAGCCGGCCCGGCCACGGGGTGCCCTGCCACAACTCCCACAGCGCGTCCTCGGTGGTCCCGCCGCCCGCCAGCACCTCGCGCGCCTTGCGAATCAGCAGACCGAGCCGCAACGCGCCGCCGCCGACCCGCTGCTCTATCCCGACCAGTTGCTCGGGCGCGGCCAGCGCGTCCCGGATCAGCTCGGCCGACGGCCGGGTGCCGGTCACCGTCGCGACCGACGCGGCGCGCTCCTCGGCCCGCAACGCCCGCCCGAGCAGGCGCAGATCGCCCGCGTCGAGCCCACCCAGCGGCGACTGCAACAACCCGCGCGCGGTCTCCGCGTCCAGCACGGCCGGGTCCGCCGCCACGTGCAGCGCGGTCAGCAGCGGCGCCACCGCCTGCTCGGCCGCGATCGGCAACTCGTCGCCGGCGATCTCGAGCGGCACCCCGGCGGCCGACAACGCCCGGCGCAGGCCCGGGATCGAGCGGGCACCGGAGCGCACGAGCACGGCCATCCGCCCCCACGGCACGCCGTCCTCCAGGTGCGCGCGGCGCAGGATGTCGGCGGTGTTGTCCAACTCGGCGCCGGGCGTGGGATACGTGTACACCTCGACCCGGCTCGGGTCCTCGGCTCCCGACACCGACGGGATCAGCTCGCGGTGCGCGCGTACCCGATCGGCGGGCAGCCGGCTCAGCGCCATGCGTTGCGTGACCACGCGCGAGGCGGCGAGCAGGCCGGCCGGTGCCCGGCGCGAGGTGCGCAGCACCACGATGTCGGCGGGTTCGCCGTCGGCGCGCGGGAAGCGGTGCGGGAAGTCGAGGATGCCGTTCACGTCGGCGCCGCGGAACGCGTAGATGGACTGGTCCGGGTCGCCCACCGCGATCAGGTCCCGTCCGTCCCCGGCGAGCGCGGCCAACAGGCGCACCTGTGCGGGGTCGGTGTCCTGGTACTCGTCGACGAACACCGCCTTGTAGCGCCCGCGCAGGATCGCGGCGGTCTCCGGCCGCTCGGCCAGCAGCACCGCGCGGTGCACGAGTTCGGCGTAGTCCACCACGCCCTGTGCGTCGATCACGTCCAGGTATTCGGCCAGGAAGTCGGCCGCGGCCCGCCAGTCCCGTCGCCCGGTGTCCTCGGCGAACCGGGCCAGTGCGTCCGGGTCGAGCCCGATCTCGCGGCTGCGCGCGATCACCGCGCGCACCTCGTCGGCGAAGCCGCGGGTGCCCACCGCCGCGCGCAGTTCGGCGGGCCAGGTCAGGCTGCCCTCCTCGACCCCGCCCGCGAGCAGTTCACGCACGAACACGTCCTGCTCGGGGCCGGTGAGCAGGCGCAGCGGATAGCTGAACAACTCGGCCGGCTGGTGCTCGCGCACCAGGGCGTAGCAGAAGGAGTGGAACGTGGTCGCGGTCGGCACCGTCGCGGTGCGCGCGCCGGCCGCGCGCAGCCGGGCGGTCAACCGGTCGCGCAATTCCCCCGCCGCCTTGCGGCCGAAGGTCAGGACCAGGATCTCCTCGGGCCGGATCCCGCGCGCGACCCGCTCGGCGACCGCCTCCACGAGCACGGTGGTCTTGCCGGTGCCGGGACCGGCGAGCACGAGCAGCGGGCCGCCCCGGTGCTCGATCACCGCCCGCTGGTAGGCGTCGGGGGTCACGGGCGCGGGCGGGGCCACGGGAGTACGCCGCAGCCGGTACGCCGGGGTCGGGGTGGTCATCTGGCCGGGGGTGCCTTCGGGTCGCCGTCGAATCCTGCTGCTGCTCGGGCCGGGCCGGCCGCGTCACACGGGCCGTGCCGGGCGGCGCGCCGGGGCGGACGTCGCCGGGCGCGGCACCGGGTCGCGACCTCGGAGAGGGTGGCCGCGCCCCGGTCGGCAGGGCGCGGCCGTTGCCCATCAGATCACATCCGGCTCTCCCGCCCGGGGAGCACACCCGCATCGCGGGTGCCCCGAACACCGGCACGGCGCCCCGGTTCGTCCCCGATCGTCAGGGAATCGGGGGAAGTTCCGGCTCCTGCGGCACGTCCTCGGGGTCCGGCGTCCAGCGCGCCCGGGTCATGTCCACCCGCTCGCCGCCGGAGCGCAGCGGGGTGTCCTCGGCCCGGTAGTGCTTCGGCGCGCGCACCGCGTGACTCGGCGGCAGCGAGCCGTCCGCCCGCACCACCCGCCACCAGGGCACCCCGCCGCCGTACAGCGCCATCACCCGGCCGACCTGCCGGGGACCGCCGTCCTGAAGGGCCTCGGCGATGTCCCCGTACGCCATCACCCGCCCGGCGGGAATGCGCTCGACCAGGTCGAGCACCCGCTCGGCGAAGGGGTTAGGGTCACTCATCCGCACATGGTGACAGAGTCGTCGGACACCTGGTCCGGCGGCCGCCGATCCCCTTTCGGCGGCACTTCGGCGCGGCCGGGCGCGAACCGGGGCACGGGTCGTGGCACCATCGACGCGGCGGTGACGGGTGATACGAGACCATGACGAGACATTCGCGAGGGGTGCCCCCGGGAACGGGCGCGCCCTCGTAGTCGAACCCTCGCAACCCCTGCGGGTACACCGTTCGTCCGATTTGATCCGAGTCCTGCTCGGGGTGCTCGCCCTGGGTGTGGTCTTCTTCCTGGCCAGTATCGCCCGCCAGACCACCTCCGGTCTGGAATCGGACATCGTGCGCGGCGCGCAGAACAGCACGCCGCACCTGCTGCTCAACCTGTCCGGCGGGGTGTTCGCCGTCGCGGTGCTCGTGGTGCCGGTGGCCTATGGCATCGAACGCCTGATCAGCCGGGACGGGTTGCGGGTCGCCGACGGGGTGATCGCCGCCGCGGCCACCTACCTGGCCTCGCTCGGCCTGGACTGGTGGATCACCGGCCCGGGCCCCGAGGCGCTGCGCGACGCGCTCACCCGCCCACTGCCGCTGCCGCAGACCGGCTGGACCGATCCGGTGCACGGCTATCTCGCGCCGATCGTCGCCTACGTCACCGCGGTCGGCCTGGTGCGCCGACCGCGCTGGCAACTCGTGGTGTGGACGCTGCTGCTGCTGAACGCGGCGACGGTGCTGGTCGGCGGTTACACCACCCCCGTCGCGCTGCTCACCAGCGTGCTGTTCGGGCGCACCATCGCCTACGCCACGCTGTACGCGGTCGGCCTGCCCAACACCCGCCCGCCGGCCGAGTCGGTGGTCGCCGCGCTGCGCCGGTTCGGCCTGGTCGCGCTGTCGTGCGTGCGCACCGACGACGGCCCCGAGGAGACCCGCCGCTACGCGGTCCGGCTGGCCGACGACCGCCTGCTCGACGTGACCGTGCTCGACCGCGACCAGCAGGCGTCCGGCGCGATCTACCGGTTCTACCGGCGGCTGGTGTTGCGCGGGGTCACCCAGCGCCGCACCGTGCTGTCCACCCGGCGCGCGCTCGAACAGGAGTCGCTGATGGCGTACGCGTGCGCCGACGCCGGCGTGCGCGCGCCGCGCCTGGTGGCCACCACCGAAGTGGGCCCGGACGCCGCGCTGTTGGCCTACGCGCACGTGCCCGGCCGCACCCTGGACACGCTCGACGACGAGGAGATCACCGACGAACTCCTGGCCCGGGTGTGGCAACTGCTCGGCCTGCTCCAGGCGCACCGGCTCACCCATCGCCGACTGGTCGCGGAGAGCATCCTGGTGGACGGCTCCGGCGAGCCGTGGCTGGTGGACCTGCGGGCCGGCGAGATCGCGTCGAGCGACCTGGCGCTGCGCATCGACACCGCGCAGTTGCTCACCACGGTGGCGCTGCGGGTGGGCGAGGAGCGCGCCGTACACACCGCCGCCGAGGTGCTGGGCGCGGACACCGTCGCCGCGTGCCTGCCGCTGTTGCAAAAGGTCGCGCTCAGCCGCAGCACCCGCTCGGTGCTGCGCAAGGACAAGAACCTGCTCTCCCGGATCCGCGAGCAGATCCTGGAACTGCGCCCCCAGGCCGAGGTCGAGCCGGTGCGTCTGGAGCGGGTGCGCGCACGCACCCTGGTCTCCGTGGTGGCGAGCGCGTTCGCGGGCTACTTCCTGCTGTCCCAGCTCAGCCACGTCGATCTGGGCGAGATCTTCGCGAGCGCCAACTGGGGCTGGGCGGCGATCGGCCTGCTGGCCGCCTCGCTCAGCTACGTGTGCGCCGCGCTGATGTTGCTGGGCTACGTACCGGAGCGGTTGTCGCTGTATCGCACCACGATGGTGCAGCTCGCGGGCTCGTTCGTGAAGCTGGTCGCCCCGCCGGCGGTCAGCGGCGTCGCGTTGAACACCCGGTATCTGCAAAAGGCCGGGATTCCGCCCGGCCTGGCCGCGGCCAGCGTCGGGGTCTCCCAACTCGGCGGACTGGTCTTCCACGTCGGCCTGTTGGCCTTTTTCGGCTACATCGCCGGCACCGCGGAGACGCCGTCCTTCGCCCCGTCCGGCGCGGTGATCGCGGGCCTGCTGGTCCTGGCCCTGGTGACCTTGCTGGTGATGGCCGTACCGCCGCTGCGGCGCTGGATCGTCAAGCAGTTGCGCCAGTTGTTCTCCGGGATCGTGCCGCGGCTGCTCGACGTGCTGCAGACGCCGACCAAGCTGGCGGCGGGGCTGGGCGGCACGGTGTTGCTGACGCTGACCTTCATCCTGTGTCTGGACGCCAGCGTGCGGGCCTTCGGCGGCTCGGCCAACTTCGCCGCGATCGCGGTGGTCTTCCTGGCGGGCAACGCGATCGGCTCGGCCGCGCCCACGCCGGGCGGCATCGGCGCGGTGGAGGCGGCCCTGATCGCGGGCCTGACCAGCACCGCACGCCTGCCCTTCGAAACCGCGACGGCCGCGGTCCTGCTCTACCGCTTCCTGACCTTCTGGCTCCCCGTCCTGCCCGGCTGGCTCGCCTTCACCCACCTGCAACGCAAACAGGCGATCTGAACACCCGGCACCCTCCGGCGGCCAAACCCATCCCCACAACCCAAAAACGCCGAACGGGCCGAATTTCGACCCGTCCGGCGTTCGAGAACACCCGAAACAGCAGGACCCCCGAAAGAGCAGGCACCCCACCAAGCCGAGCCACTCCAGCCCGTCCGGCGTTCGAGGACACCCCCGGCCGGAGGCCGGGCGAGTGCCACGGCCGTCCGGCCCCGAGGACCTAGTAGACCGGCTTCTCCGGCTCGATCTGGTTGACCCAACCGATCACACCGCCACCGAGGTGCACGGAGTCCTTGAAGCCCGCGGCGTGCAACACGGCCAACACCTCGGCCGACCGCACACCGGTCTTGCAGTTGAGCACGATCCGCTTGTCCTGCGGCATGTCCTCCAGGGCACGGCCCATCAGGAACTCGTTCTTCGGGACCAGGCGCGACCCCGGGATCTGCACGATCTCGTACTCGCCCGGCTCCCGCACGTCGATCAGGTCGATGTTCTCGCCGGCGTCGAGCCACTCCTTGAGCTGCCGGGGCGTGATCGTGGACCCGAGCGCGGCCTCCTGGGCCTCCTCGGAGACCACGCCGCAGAACGCCTCGTAGTCGATCAGCTCGGTGACCGTCGGGTTCTTGCCGCAGACCGCGCACTCGGGGTCCTTGCGGACCTTGACCGTGCGGTAGGTCATCTCCAGCGCGTCGTAGATCATCAGCCGGCCGACCAGCGGCTCGCCGATACCCTGGAGCAGCTTGATCGCCTCGTTGACCTGGATCGACCCGATCGACGCGCACAACACGCCGAGCACGCCGCCCTCGGCGCAGGAGGGCACCATCCCGGGCGGCGGCGGCTCCGGGTACAGGCAGCGGTAGCACGGCCCGTGCTCGGACCAGAACACGCTCGCCTGACCGTCGAAGCGGTAGATCGAGCCCCACACGTACGGCTTGTTCAGCAGCACGCAGGCGTCGTTGACCAGGTAGCGGGTGGCGAAGTTGTCCGTGCCGTCGACGATCAGGTCGTACTGCGCGAAGATCTCCATCACGTTGTCGGCCTCGAGCCGCTCCTCGTGCAGGACGACCTCGGTGTACGGGTTGATCTCCTTGACCGAGTCGCGCGCGGACTCGGCCTTCGAGCGGCCGATGTCGCTCTGCCCGTGGATGATCTGGCGCTGGAGGTTGGACTCGTCGACGGTGTCGAACTCGACGATGCCGAGCGTGCCGACACCCGCCGCGGCGAGGTACATCAACGCCGGCGACCCCAGGCCGCCTGCGCCCACACAGAGCACCTTGGCGTTCTTCAGCCGCTTCTGCCCGGCCATCCCGACGTCGGGGATGATCAGGTGGCGCGAGTAACGACGGACCTCGTCGACGGTCAGCTCGGCGGCCGGCTCGACCAGAGGTGGTAGCTGCGACACGGAAACTCCGATGGTCGGACTGTCTAATCTCGGCTCTTTTCCTACCGCAACAGTGTCACGCTCGTCCCGATTCCCGGGCACCGGGTCCGGTCCGTGAGATGTGCGTGCGGCAGCGCCGCCGAGCACCCGCGAGGGCGCCCGGCGGTGCGGGACGCGACTACTTGGTGAGCTTGCCCGACGGGTACGGCCACGGGTTGGCCTCGCAGGTCTCACCCTTCATCGAGCCCTCGCTCGCGACCCGGGTCTTGGTCTGCTGCATCATCACCGGAGCCAGGCCCGCCCCGATGCCGCCCGCGCCGCACGCCTTCTCGTGGTTGTGTCCGAGCCGGTGGCCGACCTCGTGGTTGATCAGCATCTGCCGGTAGCCGACGATGTCGTCGCCGTAGGCGGTCGAACCCTGGGCCCAGCGCCAGGCGTTGATCATCACCCACCGGGTGCCGTACGCGTCGCAGGAGACGTTGTCCTCGCTGGTGTCGCCGACCAGGGGGCTGCACGTCTTGTGCACCGTCCCCGGGCTGGCCAGCCGCACCACGAAGTCCGCCTTCGGCGAATTGTCGGTGCGCTCGAAGGTCAGCCCGCCGCTCGCCCAACTGCGCTTGTCGTTCAGCGTCTTCTGCACCGTGGTGGCGAACAGTTCGCCGTCGAGTTGCAGGCCCTGCTCGATCTCCACCGCGTAGGTGTACTTGCGCCCCGGACCGGGGGCGGCCTCCTTGCCGGGCACGGTGTCGAACTTGTTGCCCAGTCCCAGCTTCGGATCCAGCGGGAAGCGCAGGGTGAGCTGGTCGGTGGTGGTCGGCGACTGGGGCGTGGGCAGCGGCAGCGCGGAGGCGCTGCCGGGGGCGACCGGGTCACGCTCCGAACCCCGCGAGGCGGCCTGGTCGGTGGGCCGGTGGCCCGCGCCCGGCGCGGCCTGGTCGTCGCCGGACGCCTGGGTCGACGTGCCCTCGTCGGGCATCTGCAGCACGACCGCGCCGGCGAGCACCGCGCCGGTCACCACCACGCCGCCCGCCGCGACCAGCGTGCGCCGTCCCTTGCGCGGCGCGGGCCGGTTCGCCTTGCGGGTCTGCGCGCGACCTCGCGGCGGGGCGCTGCCGGTGTCCGGCTCGAAGCCGTGCTCCGGCTCGGGTTCGACGTGCGGGGGCCGCGGGTCGGCGAAGTCGTCGCCCGGCTCGGTCGCGAACGAGAGTTGTTCCAGGTCGAGTTCGGGTCCCGAGCCGACCCACGACTCGGCCTCCATCGCGTACTGTCCCACTCCGGGCGAATCGATCCGGGCGGGCTCCGCGGGCAGGTCGTGGAGCGCGTCGATCGACGGATCCTCCACCGGCGCCACGACCGGGTACCCGCCCGAGGTGTCGTAGCCGTAGCCGACGAAGCTCTGCGGCTCGAACGTGGTGGTGTCGTAGGTCGGCGCGGCGGGCGCCTCGACCGCGGCGTGCGTCCCGCTCTGGTAGGCGTCCGCGGCGTACAGGTCGTTGGCGTAGCCCACACCCGCGTAGCCGCCCGTGGCGTAGCCGTCGCCGCCGAAGGACCCGGTGTCGAAGGTACCCGTGTCGAACGCGGGCGCGCCGAACGTGTCGGTGCCGTACCCGTCGGTCACGAAGTTCTGCGCGGGGTAGCCGCCGGTCCGCGGCTGCGCGTCGTAGGGCTCCAGCGGGTCGTCCCAGTGCGCGGGCGTACCGGGCATCGTCCCGACCGCCGCCCAGGTGCCGGAGTCGGCCGCCGGCGCGGGGTGCTCCCAGCCGTGCTGCACGGCCTCGTAGCCGTAGGACCCGGTGTGCTGCCCGTCGGTGGGATATCCGCCGTAGCCCTGATCCACGGGGTACCCGTGGTAGCCGGTGTCCTGCTCGACGTACCCGGAGGCATACGACGTGTCGGTCGGGCCGGCGGCCCAACCGCCGGTGTATCCGCCCTCGTGGACCTGTCCGTAGTCGCCCTGCTGCGGCACCGCCGCGTAGCCGCCGGAGAGTCCGTCGTCCGGCAGCTCCTCGCCGCCGTACTGCACGCTCGTCTGCACGCCCGAATGACGTCCCATGAGTCTGCGTTCACCCCACCACGTTCGACGGCGAGAGGGCCCCGTCGAGTAGTTCGCGGAAACCCCGGGCCACCACGCGGGGGTGTTCGAGCATGGCCACGTGCCCGGAGTCGGGCACCACG
Organism: Embleya sp. NPDC056575; assembly: GCF_042793325.1. NCBI lineage: Bacteria > Bacillati > Actinomycetota > Actinomycetes > Kitasatosporales > Streptomycetaceae > Embleya > Embleya sp. NPDC056575. Next base: position 63,702 of record NZ_JBHTVA010000042.1, on the reverse strand, counting down.
AGCAGTCGGGCGTCGGGGAAGGTCTCGGTGGCCCGCTTGGCCATCCGCGGGTCGACCAGGCGGTCCCGACGACCGTAGACGAGCAGTGTCGACGCCCGCACCTCGGCCGCCTGCCGCCACAGCGCCCGGCTGCCGCGCTCCAGGTAGGCCCCGATCACCGACCGGGTCGAGTGCGAGAACGCGTCCATCATGTACGGGAGTTCGAGCCGGCGCCGATATTCGGCCGCGGCGTCGGCGAAGGCCTTCTCACCGACCGCGCCCGGGTTGCCGTACATCATCGCGATCGACATCCGGGTGCGTTCCTCGGGTGTCATGTTCCGACTGATCCGCAACAGCGCGCGGCCCACGCCGGGCACCCCGAGCAGCGCCGTGGGCACCACCGACGGGCGCACCCGCAGGTCCGGCAGCGCGGGCGAGATCAGGGTCAGCGTGCGGACCAGGTCCGGGCGCCGGGCGGCGAGCCGGGTGGCCACCGCCCCGCCCATCGAGTTGCCGAACAGATGCACGGGACCCTTGCGCAGCGACAGGATCGCGCCCTCGACCGCGCGACAGTGCGCGGAGATCGAGTAGTCGCCGTTGCGCGGCGGCGCGGAGTATCCGAATCCGGGCAGGTCGATCAGCTCCACGGAAAGATCCGACCGCAGCTCGGCCGCGAGTTCCGTCCAGTTCAGCGACGAACCGCCGAGCCCGTGGATCATCATCGCGGGCGGCAGGTCGGCGTCGCCGAGCGCGTCGCGGCGCACCACGACCTCGCTACCGCTCCCGACCTCGACCGTTCGCGCAGGCCAGGGCGTCGGATCGGCGTCGCTTGCGGGGCTCAGGGTCGTCACGGTGGGCAATATTACGAGATGATCACTGGGACGGAAGGGGTGATGCCCCGACCGTCTTCGCGCGGCAGGGTGGTCTCGGCGCGTTTGCCCGGTTTCATGACGTCACTCTAAACGCTTCCCACATCACGTTTCGACATCGATCCCGAATGTGCGGCAGCGTTTTCGAGGCGGATCATGGACATGCGGGGTTTTGCGCAGACTCACGGAGACATGCGGGAACACCGAATACCGGCGGACCGCACGGGCAGGGAGGCCGTATGTACGGAATCGACGATACCCCCGAGTTCCAGGACGTCACGCTCAGTGACGCCAATCTGTCCGACGAAACGGCCGGCGACCCCGAGATCCCGGTGCCCGACGCGGTGGAGCAGCAGACTTCCGTGGCGGCGGACGAAGGGGACGAGGAGCCCGTGTGGGATTCGGTGCCCGACGGCGTGAATCCCGCGGACGCCACCGAACAGCGTCGCGGGGTCGGGCACGCGGAGGACGAGGACTACCGCTGACCGTCCCGATCACCCCGCCGCCCGGGGCTCGCGCGGGCGGTCCGCGCACCTCACGCGCCCCCTTGCGAGGGGTGTCGAAGGCGCGGGATCCTGTTTCGTTGCGCCACGAAACTTACGCCCTGGGTTACCCGAAAGTAGGATGACGTGGTGGAAAGACCCGCCGGATCACCGAACCATCCGGTGTCCGCGACACGTTGAGCGACACCTTGAGGAGCCCCGTGACAGCCATCCAGGATGCGGACCCCCGTCCTCGCGGCACCCGGCTGCCCCGGCTCGCGCGCAGAACGCAACTCCTCGGCGCCGCCCAGGAAGTCTTCGTCAAGCAGGGCTACCACGCCGCCGCGATGGACGACATCGCCGAATGCGCCGGCGTCAGCAAGCCCGTGTTGTACCAGCACTTCCCCGGCAAGCTGGAGCTGTATCTGGCGCTGCTCGACCAGCACTGCGAGGCGCTGTTCGCGGCGGTGCGGCGGGCGCTGGAGTCGACGCACGACAACAAGCTCCGGGTCGCCGCCACGGTCGACGCCTACTTCGCCTTCGTCGACGACGACGGCGGCGCGTTCCGATTGGTCTTCGAGTCGGACCTGACCAACGAGAGCGCCGTGCGCGAGCGGGTGGAGCGGGTCAGCGAGATGTGCGCCGACGCGGTGAGCAAGATCATCGCCGAGGACACCGGCCTCGGCCAGGAGGAGTCGATGCTCCTGGCGATCGGGCTGACCGGCATGGCGCAGGTCACCGCGCGCTACTGGATCGCGCGCGGCGCGACCATCCCGCGCGACGCCGCGTCGCAGCTGGTGTCGTCGCTGTCCTGGCGCGGCATCTCCCGCTTCCCACGCAAGGACGACCCGCCGCACTGAGCGGGCGAAGCGGCCGGAGCGCGGCCGGCGCGAGCGCCCGGACCTGCGGATACGGGCGCGGGGGTGATCTTGTTCCCGGGCGGCGTTCGCGTTGGGCGTACCCGTCATGGCGTTCGGTGACCCCGGCTCTCGACTAGCCTGCTGGGGAAGGTACGGCCCGCGGGTGTCGCGGCGCCGATCTCCAGAATTTCAAGGCCGGAGGGACAGCCGTGGAGATCAAGATCGGCGTACAGCACGCCGGGCGGGAACTGGTGCTCGAGAGCGCGGACAACCCGGAGGACGTCGAGCGGGCCATCGCCGACGCACTGTCGGGCGCGTCCCCGCTGTTGTCCCTGACCGACGAGAAGGGCCGCCGGGTGATCGTGCCGGCCGACCGCCTGGCCTACGTCGAGATCGGCGAGTCGTCGGCCCGCAAGGTCGGCTTCGGCGCGGGCGCCAACGCCTGAGCAGCCCGAGCACGTCGGTGCCGCACGCGGCACCGAAAAAAACCCGAAGGTGGGCGATCCGATCACGGATCGGCCCACCTTCGGGTTTTTCCGGGCTTCTCCCGGCCGCGGTCCCGGCGCGGCTCGGGGCCGATCCGGGTGGCCGCGAGGGTCAGGAAGCCAGCCCCAGGGCGGCCATGCGCCGCTGGTGCGCCTCGGTGATCCGGTTGAACATCCGGCCGATCTCGGCCAGGTCGAAGCCGGGTCCGGCCCCGCCGCCGATCAGCATCGTGGACAACACGTCCCGCTCCGCGGCGACGCGCTGGGCCTGGCTGAGCGCCTCGCCCATCAGCCGCCGCCCCCACAGCGCGAGCCGGCCCGCCACCTTGGGGTCGCGCTCGATCGCCGAGCGCACCGCGTCCACCACGAAGGCCGAGTGGCCGGTGTCCCGCTGCACCTCGACGATCAGGTCCCGGCTGACCTCGTCCAGGTGCGCGGCGACCTCGCGATAGAAATCGGCCGCGATCCCGTCCCCCACGTACGCCTTGACCAGGCCCTCCAGCCAGTCGGCGGGGGCGGTGTGCACGTGGAACTCGTCCAGCGGCGCGATGAAGGGGTCCATCGCCCGCGCCGGGTCCGCGCCGAGCGCGGCGATGCGATCACGCAGCAGGGTGAAGTGTTGGAACTCGGCGACCGCCATCGCGGCCAGCGCGGCCTTGTCCTCGACGGTGGGGGCCATCTTGGCGTCCTCGGCCAGCCGCTCGAAGGCGGTGATCTCGCCGTACGCGAGCACGCCGAGCAGTTCGATCACGGCCGCCCGCATCTCCCCCGTCGGCTCCGTACCCTCGCTCATGCCCACCCCTTCGCTCGTGTTCCCCCGGGCCGTGCGGCCCGATGTGCACAAGTACGCAGCGTAGTGAGCCCACCGCGGTCACGCGGGCGCCAGGTCCGGGCGGAGTCGCCCATCTCCGGACAAGCAGTAATGAGCATCACCCCACCGGCCGCACGCCGCCGGGTACAGTGGTAGTGAACGCGGATGCCCGGTCGGAGGACGACTGGCTCCGACCGACCCGCTCGGGTGGCCGCCCGAAGGCGAGAGGTCCCGTGCCGCGCCCCGTTTTCTCGATGGGCGCCTCGGTCTCGACCCGCTTTCGGTACTGACGGCCCCCACCACACAGAAGAGGCTGGACCCCTGACAACTTTTCGCGAACTCGGAGTACTTTCGGAGACGGCCGAGGCGCTGGAAGCGCTCGGCATCGTCGAGGCTTTCCCCGTCCAGGAGATGACCCTTCCCGTCGCGCTCTCGGGCAGTGACGTGATCGGCCAGGCCAAGACCGGGACCGGCAAGACCCTCGGTTTCGGCATCCCGCTGCTGCAGCGCATCGTGGTGGCGGCCGACATCGAGGCGGGCCGCGCGCCCGCCGGCACGGTTGCCGGCCGCACCCCGCAGGCCCTGGTCGTGGTCCCCACGCGCGAGCTGTGCGTGCAGGTGACCAACGACCTCCAGGCCGCGGGCAAGCTGCGCAACGTGCGGGTGCTCGCCGTCTACGGCGGCCGGGCGTACGAGCCGCAGATCGACACCCTCAAGAAGGGCGTCGACGTGGTCGTCGGCACCCCCGGTCGACTGCTCGACCTGGTCGGACAGGGGCACGTGAACCTGTCCGAGGTCAAGATGCTGGTCCTGGACGAGGCCGACGAGATGCTCGACCTGGGCTTTTTGCCCGACGTCGAGAAGATCGTCGAGCGGCTGCCCGCCCGCCGCCAGACGATGTTGTTCTCGGCCACCATGCCGGGTCAGATCATCACCCTGGCGCGCCGCTACATGAGCCGCCCCACGCACATCCGCGCCTCGGAGCCGGACGACGCGGGCGCCACCGTCAAGTCGGTCCAGCAGCGCGTCTACCGCGCGCACGGCCTGGACAAGCCCGAGCTGATGGCCCGGGTCCTGCAGGCCAACGGGCGCGGCCTGGTCATGGTGTTCTGCCGGACCAAGCGCACCGCGGCCGACCTGGCCCAGGGCCTGGCCGAGCGGGGCTTCGCCTCCGCCGCCGTGCACGGCGACCTCGGCCAGGGCGCACGCGAGCAGGCGCTGCGCGCGTTCCGCAACGGCAAGGTGGACGTGCTCGTGGCCACCGACGTCGCGGCACGCGGGATCGACGTCGAGGGTGTCACCCACGTGGTGAACTACCAGTGCCCCGACGACGAGAAGACCTACCTGCACCGCATCGGTCGCACCGGCCGCGCGGGTGCCTCCGGCACCGCGGTGACGCTGGTGGACTGGGAGGACATCCCGCGCTGGAGCCTGATCAACAAGGCGCTGGACCTGGGCTTCGCCGACCCGGTGGAGACCTACTCCACCTCTCCGCACCTGTTCACCGACCTGGACATCCCCACCACCGTGGGCAGCGTGCTGCCGCGCGCCGACCGCACCCGTGCGGGGCTGGGCGCGGAGGACGTCGAGGACCTGGGCGAGACCGGCAAGAACAGCCGGGGCGGGTCGGGCCGCAAGGGCGGCGCGGGCGGGCGGAGCCGGAGCGGTCCGGCCGCGTCCGGTCCCTCCGCCGCCGGGCCGGCCGCGGCCGACGCCGAGTCGAGCGAGCCCAGCCGCCGTCGGGCGCCCGGGTCGCGACGGCGGCGTCGGGTCAACGGCGCGGAGGCCGGGGAGGCCGTGGCCACGGCCGTGGCGACCGGCGCGGCGCCGAGCGTGGCCGCCGAGTCGACCGGTGTGCCGGTCGCGGCCTTCGTCGAGCCGACCGCGGTGATCATCCCCGCCCCCGCCGACGGTGGGGCCGACGCGGACGGTGACGGCGAGCGGGCGCCCCGGCGTCGCCGCCGGCGCACCCGGCGTCGTCCCGAGGGCGCCGAGGCGGGCGCGGTCGCGACCGACGAGGGCTGAGTCCGACGTGAGGTGGGCGGCCCCGGCCGCTCGTACGACGGCCTCCGGTGTGGAGTGTGGACGATCACGTCCGCGCTTCGCGGCGGGGGCCGTCGTCGTACCTGCGGGTAAGTAGGCTCGACGGCGTGAGTACGCCACGCTTTCTGACCTTGCCCGGGACCGTCCGCTCCCGTCGCCTGGCGACCGGGCGCGGACGATTCGCCGTCCTGGAGTCCACCCCGCCGGCCGCCGGACCGAGGCCGGGCACCGCCGTGCTCGTGCCCGGGTTCACCGGCAGCAAGGAGGACTTCATCGCGCTCGGCGAACCGCTGGCCCGGCGCGGCTTCCACACGGTGGCCGTGGACCAACGCGGACAGTACGAGACCGAGGGCCCGGACGACCCGGCGGCGTACACCCGCGACGCGCTGGTCGACGACGTGCTGGCGATCGCGGACGCGGTGGCTCCGGGCGAGCCGATCCACCTGGTGGGGCACTCCTACGGCGGCCTGGTGTGCCGGTCGGTGGCGCTGCGCGCGCCGGAGCGGCTGGCGTCGCTCGCCCTGATGAGCACGGGCCCGGCGGCGATCTGCCCGCCCGAGATCGAGCGGCTGCTGCTGCTGGAGGACGTGCTGCCGGTGCTCACCCGCCAGGAGGTGTGGGAGGCGATGCAGGCGGTCGAGTCGGAGGCCGGCCTGCTCCCGCCCACCGATCCGGCGATCGCCGCGTTCCTGCAGGCCCGCTGGCTGGGCACCGTCCCGGCGGGCCTGCTGGCCATGGCCGAACAGTTGCGCTCCGAGCCCGACCTGGTCACCGACCTCGCCGCGGTCGTCGCGGCCGGCCTGCCCACGCTGGTGATCTCCGGCGTCGAGGACTACGCCTGGCCGATCCCCTGGCAGGCCGAGATGGCCGAGCGCCTGGGTGTCCCGCACGTGGCGATCCCGGGCACCCACCACTCCCCGAACGTGGAGGCCCCGGGCGCCACCGCGGCGGCGCTGGCGGACTTCTGGACGGACGCGGCGGTGTACGCGGATCGGGCCTGATCCGGGGCGAAGTCCCTCAGCTCGCCGGCGGCCGAGGGCCCGGGCCGAAGGCTCCGGCCGAGGGCCCGATCGACCGGTGTCCGGCTCGATCGGATCGGGCGTAGCGTGGCAAAGGAGACCTTTCTCCCATACGGGCGTCGCCCGTACCCGGGGCGGCTTCCGTCGAGCCGACCGATCGGGAGTTGCCATGACCGTCCTCGATGTCGATCCCGCGCGACAGGAAGCCTTCGCGGGACGCCTGCTCACCATCCTCGACGACGGCTGTCTGGCCCTTTTGACCAGCGTCGGCCATCGCACCGGGCTGTTCGACACGATGGCCGCGATGCCGCCTGCGACGAGCGAGGAGATCGCCCGGGCCGCCGGGCTGGTCGAGCGCTACGTGCGCGAGTGGTTGGGCGGCATGGTCACCGGCGGGTTCGTCGAGTACGCCCCGGAATCCGGCACGTACCGGCTGCCGCCGGAGCACGCGGCCTCGCTGACCCGGGCCGCCGGGCCGGAGAACTTCGCCGGCTTCACCCAGTACCTGGCACTGATGGGCGAGGTCGAGGAGCGGGTGGTCACGGCGTTTCGTCGAGGTGGCGGGGTGCCGTACTCGGCCTATCCGCGCTTCCAGGCGCTCCAGGCCGAGGAGTCGGGCCGGGTCTGGGACGCGGCCCTGGTGGCGGGTGTGGTGCCGCTGGTGGACGGTCTCGGCGAGCGGCTGGCGGCGGGTCTCGACGTGCTGGACGTGGGCACCGGCCAGGGGCACGCGGTCAACGTGCTGGCCGAGGCGTTCCCGCGCAGCCGGTTCCGCGGCGTGGACATCTCCGTCGAGGGCATCGCCGCGGCCCGCCGCGAGGCGGAGCGAATGGGGCTGTCCAACGCGGAGTTCGTGGTGGTCGACGCGGCCGAACCGCTCGGCTCGTACGACCTGATCACCGCGTTCGACGTGATCCACGACCTGGCCCGGCCGACCCGCACGCTGGCCGCGATCGCCGAGGCGCTGCGTCCGGACGGGGTGTTCCTGATGGGCGAGATCGCCGCGTCCAGCAGGCTCGAGGAAAACCTCGAACACCCGTTGGGGCCGGCGTTGTACACCTTCTCCGTCTTCTACTGCATGACCGTCTCGCTGGCCGAGGGCGGCGAGGGCCTGGGCACGGTCTGGGGCGAGCAGGCGGCCCGGGCCAAGCTGGCCGAGGCGGGCTTCACCGACGTGCGGGCCCGTTCCCTGGAGGGCGACTTCCTGAACGTGTACTTCGTGGCCCGCAAGGGTTGAGCCGGGAGTCGAGCCGGGAAGAGTCGAGCCCGGACGCCGACCTTCGGCATCCGGGCCCTGTGGGGTGTGCGATCAGGGAATCAGCAGCACCGGGCAGACGGAGCGGTGCGCGACCGTGTCGCTGACGCTGCCGAGGAACAGGCTGGCCACGCCGCCGTGTCGGCGGGCGCCCAGGATCAGCAGGTCGGCGCCGAAGGCGCGGGCCTGGTCCAGGACCGCGTTCGGCACGTCGCCGCGCACGGTTTCCTCGGTCCAGCCCTCGACGGTGGTGACACCGGCCGCCTTGAGCGTGTCGACGGCGCCGGTGACCACCTTGACCGCGGCGTCGGCGGTCTCGTCCTCGACCACGCCGCCGACCCCGCCGCCGTCCACCACATCCAGGGTCTGCACGTGCAGGACGCGGACGGCCGCGCCGATCGCGCCGGCCAGTCGGGCGGTGTGCGCCAGGACGTCGTCGGCCTCGGGGGTGGAGTCGACGGCGACCAGAATGCGCTCGTACATGTCGTGCACTTCCTTCTATCGGTTCAGGCGGTGGCCGCAACGGGCCGGGGGGCGTTCAGCGATGCCGCGTCGGCGGCGGTGTCGGTGTCGCGGTGGTCGACCCCGGCGAGCGTCCGGCGGGCGCCGAACAGCACGGCGGCGGCGACCACACAGGCCCCGCCGGCGAGCAGGAACGGCACGTGCACGTTGAAGTGCTCCTCCAACTTGGGCGCCAGGAACGGCGCCGCCGCGGCGGCGAACCAGCGGACGAAGTTGTAGCCTGCGCTCGCCACGGGTCGCGGCGAGTCCGAGACTTCGAGCGCCAATTCGGTGAACACCGTGTTGTTTATACCGATGAAGGCGCCTGAAACGATGACACCGGTCACAACGACCGGCGTCGAGCCGTACGCGAGCACCACCAGGTCCGCGGCGAACAGCAGCAGACTCGCGGCGGCCACGTTCGCCGAGCCGAACCGGGCCTGTAGACGCGGGGCGACCAGGACCGAGCAGACGGCGAGCAGGACACCCCACGCGAAGAAGACCGCGCCGCTGCGGTACGGGCTCATGTTCAGCACGAAGGGGGTGAACGCGAGCACCGTGAAGAAGCCGTAGTTGTAGAAGAAGGCACCGGCGGCGGTGGTCGCCAGACCCCTGTGCCCGAGCGCCTTGAGCGGATCGAGCAGACCGATCTTGCGCGCGGGCCGGGGTTGTTCCTTCAGCAGCCCGACGATCAGCGCGAAGCCGATCGCCATCAGCGCGGCGGTGCCGTAGAACGGGTAGCGCCAACTGGCGTCGCCGAGCACCGCGCCGAGCAGCGGGCCGCAGGCCATGCCGAGCCCGAGCGCCGATTCGTAGAGCAGGATCGCCGCGGCCGAACCACCGCTCGCCGCACCGACGATGACGGCGAGGGACGTCGACACGAACAGCGCGTTGCCCAGCCCCCAGCCGGCCCGGAAGCCGACCAGTTCGCCGACCGAGTCCGAGGTGCCGGCGAGGCCGGCGAAGATCACCACGAGGGCGAGGCCGAGCAGGAGTGTGCGTCGCCCGCCGATCCGGCTGGAGACGAATCCGGTCACCAGCATGGCCACCGCGGTGATCAGGAAGTAGCTGGTGAACAGCAGCGAGACCTGGCTCGGCGAGGCGTCCAGCCCCTTGGCGATCGAGGGCAGGATCGGGTCGACCAGCCCGATCCCCATGAACGCCACGACGGCGGCGAACGCGGTGGCCCACACGGCCATGGGCTGTTTGAGGATTCCGGGCTTGGGGGCGGTGTGGTCGGCCTGGGCTTCGCCCCGGGTCGGCGCGCCTTCGGGATGGGACCGCATCCGAGACCTCCGAACAATATTGTTAGCGCAGCTAATAAATGTAGCCTACACCCATCGCGCTGCGGAGCGGGGCACTCGCGGGGGGCCGACAGCGGGATACCGGGCCACACGCGAGGGGGACCGAGGCGGCGGGCGCCGGGCGCGGGGCCAGGGCGCGGGGATGCGGCAGGCGCGGGGCAACCGGGTGGCAGGCTGCCAGGCCAGGGCTCGGGGCGGGGGGCTGTGCGGCGGGCTAGGGGGCGGCCGGGGCGGCGGGCTGCCGGTCGTGGCCGGACGCGCTTCGCGGGGGTGGGCCGGGTTCAGGACTCTGCGGGCTCCGTGCCGGAGAGGCCGAATTCGTGGTTCAGGCGGTCCCAGAAGCCGTTGCGCAGGGCACGACGCAGGTCCTCGTGCGGGCGCAGCGAGTATTGGAGGACACTCTCGGCGTCCACGAGCAGGCCGCGGTCGATGGCCTGGGGCAACATCGGACCGGGCATCAGGTCGGCCAGGTTCTCCCGGCCGCGCACCACCAGCCAGCGCTCGGCGATCTCCTGGCCGATCCGCCACGCCTGTTCGGCGGTCGGCGGGCCGCCGGGTTGTACGGTCAGCACGCCGGCGTGCGTCGGCGGCAACATCACCGGCGTCACGCAGGTCTCGCAGAATTCGCGGTGCAACATTCGGGTGACGTCGGCCTCCCACACCAGCGGGTCGGCCTGATTGGTGCCGTACGCGGGTTCGACCCCCCACAGGTGCACCCGTACGCCGTAGGACTGGGCGGCCTCGACCGCCGAGACCAGGTCCTCGTCGCCACTGATCACCACCGCGTCGTCGATCGCGTGGTTGCGGGCCAACGATTCGAGGTCGCTGCGGATCAGCGAGTCGACGCCCTTTTGCTGGTTGTGCGCGTTGAGGTTGCCCAGTCGTACCTTCACGTCGGGGAGCTCGGCGATCTGTCGCTGCTCCACGGTGTGCACCCGCTCGCGCGCGCCGTCGTACCAGTACACCCGCAGCAGCCGACCCTCCGGGAACACCCGGCGGGCCTCGTCGATCAGGCCGGTGATCAACTGCTCCGCGTCCACCCGGAAGGCCCGGCGTTCGGCCGAACCGGCGACGAGCAGGCCCATCGCCGCGTACACGTAGCCGACGTCGACGAACAGCGCGTGCGTCCCGAAGTGCAGCGGCGGCGAAACCGATCGCACCAGGACGGCCGGTCGGGTGAACGGGTCGGTCAACTCCGCCAGTGCTCCGGGGGCGCCCTCGAAGCCCGCGACCGGGTGGTCCTCCAGCGGACCGCCGTGCTCGGCGCCGAGGTCCTCGCCGGATTCGTGCACCACGGCGCCGAAGGCGGCCGTCGCGCCCGTCCGGACGTCGTCCTCTCCCGGATCGTGCAAAGTCTCTCGTCCTCCCGTGGCGGCCGGGTGCCCGGCGCCTGGATGCGTGTCGATGTGTTCAGACCGCATTGTCCTATGCCGGCCGCCGTCGCGTCCTCGCTTGCCTCACGCGCGATCTCGCGTCATGCGTCACGTGTAAGCCATCGGATGTCAGGAAAGGAACATTTCAGTCACGGGAATGCTATCGGTGTGACCGCTGTTGTTCAGTGCGGTGCCGGTTGTGACCCCTGCCGGGTCTTACCCGATCCTCACGGATCCCGGCACCCATCCTTGTGAGCGGGGCTGTCGGCATGACCGTGTCGCCCCGCGCTACTTCGGACCGGAGGGAAGGGAGACGCACATGCGTTACCGAATCACCAACCTCAGCCGAGCCCAGGAATCGACCGGGTCCAACCCGGCCAACTGCGCCGTCGTCGACATCGACACCGTACAGGCGGCCCTGAAACGGGCCGAGGCCTACGGCGAGCGCCTGTACATCCGCCCCGTGAAGGCGGCGGCGGACGCGGGCTGATTTTCGAATGAGGCTGAATCGAGGGCGCTCCCCCGTTCGGGGAGCGCCCTCGTCGTATCCGCACACGATCGGGTCGGGTCGGGGCCGGCTCAGTGGCCGCGGGTCACCCACGCGTCGTAGTCCGTCGCCTCCGCGCCGATCGTCGTCTCGTCGCCATGGCCGGTGAGCACGCGCGTGCCCTCGGGCAGCCCGAGCAGGCGGCCCTTGATCGATTCCAGGATCACCGGGAACGACGAGAACGAGCGCCCCGTGGCGCCGGGGCCGCCCTTGAACAGCGTGTCGCCGGAGAACAGCGCGGCCAGGTCCGGGGCGTACAGACAGACCGCGCCCGGTGCGTGGCCCGGGGTGTGCAGCACCCGCAGGTCCAGGCCCGCGACGGTGATCACCTCGCCGTCGGCCAGGTCGGCGTCCGGCGCGCGGTCGGGATACACCGCGTCCCACAACATGCGGTCGCTCGGGTGCAGATGGATGGGCGCACCGGTGCGTTCGGCCAACTCGGCGGCGGCGTTGATGTGATCGTTGTGGCCGTGGGTGAGCACGATGCCGGTCACCGTACGATCGCCCACGCGCGCCGCGATGGCCGCCGCGTCGTGTGCGGCGTCGATCACCACCACCTCGCGGTCGTCGCCGACGATCCACACGTTGTTGTCCACGTCGAAGTCCTGGCCGTCGAGCGAGAACACGCCCGAGGTGACCACGTCGTCGATGCCGGCCATCAGAGGATCACCACCGAGCGCAGCACGTCGCCGTGGTGCATCTTCTCGAACGCGGCCTCGACATCGGCCAGGGTGATGCGCTCGCTGACGAACGCGTCCAGGTCGAAGCGACCCTGGCGGTACAGGTCGATCAGCATCGGGAAGTCGCGCGAGGGCAGGCAGTCGCCGTACCAGGACGACTTGAGCGCGCCGCCGCGGCCGAACACGTCGAGCAGGGGCAGTTCGAGCGTCATGTCCGGGGTGGGCACACCGACCAGGACCACGGTGCCGGCCAAGTCGCGGGCGTAGAACGCCTGCTTGTAGGTCTCCGGACGGCCGACCGCGTCGATCACCACGTCGGCGCCGAAGCCGCCGGTGAGTTCGCGGATCGCCTCGACCGGGTCGCCCGACGTCGAGTTCACCGTGTGCGTGGCGCCGGCCCGGCGGGCCCACTCCAGCTTGCGGTCGTCGAGGTCGACGGCGATGATCCGCGCCGCGCCCGCGAGCCGGGCACCGGCGATGGCCGCGTCGCCGACCCCGCCGCAGCCGATCACCGCGACCGTGTCGCCGCGGCCGACGTTGCCGGTGTTCACCGCCGCGCCCAGGCCCGCCATCACGCCGCAGCCGAGCAGGCCCGCCGCGGCGGGGTCCGCCTCGGGGTCGACCTTGGTGCACTGTCCGGCGGCGACCAGGGTCAGTTCGGCGAACGCGCCGATCCCGAGCGCGGGGCTCAGCTCGGTGCCGTCCTCCAGGGTCATCTTCTGCGTGGCGTTGTGCGTGGCGAAGCAGTACTGCGGACGGCCGCGCCGACACGCGCGGCAATCACCGCACACCGCACGCCAGTTCAGGATCACGAAGTCGCCGACGGCCACCTCGGTGACGCCCTCGCCGACCGACTCGACGATGCCGGCGGCCTCGTGGCCGAGCAGGTACGGGTAGTCGTCACCGATACCGCCCTCGCGATAGTGCAGGTCCGTGTGGCACACGCCGCACGCCTGCACCTTCACCCGCGCCTCGCCCGGACCCGGGTCCGGCACCACGATGGTCTCGATCGAGACCGGTGCGCCCTTGGCGCGTGCGACGACGCCGCGTACCGACTTGCTCATGTCCTCCGCCTCTCCCCAACCACCGGCTGCTGCCTTTCGCACCCTATGGCTTCGCCTCGATGAAACCCCGGACCCCGTCCGCGCACAGCTGTACCGCGATCGCCGAGAGCAGCAGGCCCGAAAGCCGGGTCACCAGGACCACGCCGCTCTCCTTGATGATCTTGATGATGCCGAGCGAGAAGCGCATGGTCAGCCACAACACCACGTGGATCGCCACGATCGCGGTCCACACCCCGAGGTACTGACCGGCGCCGTGCGCCTTCTGCACGCTGACGATCGCGGCCACGATCGCACCGGGGCCGGCCAGGAGGGGTGTGCCGAGGGGCACCAGGGCGACGTTGACGTCCTTGTTCTCGGTCGGCTCCTCGGCCTTGCCGGTGAGCAACGACAGTGCCACCAAAAGCAGGAGCAGACCTCCGGACACCTTGAGCGCCGGGATCGACACGTGCAGATAGTCGAGGATCTTCTGACCGAACAGCCCGAAGACGGAGATCACGCAGAACGCGACGGTGGCCGCCTGCCAGGCCATGTGCTTGCGCACGGCCTGCGGTCGGCCACCGGTGAAGCTCAGGTACAGCGGGATGATGCCCGGCGGGTCCATGATCACGAAGAGGGTGACGAAGGACGAGCCGAAGAGAGTGACGTCGAACCAGTTCATGGGGTGAGGGGTCTTGCTCCTGTCGCCAGTTCCGCAATCGCCCCGTACGACTCTGGATCTGTAGTGTTTTCTCCGAGATTGATCGTTTTGCGGGTGCCATGGTAGTCACTCGAACCGGTGGTGATCAGCCGCAGCTCACCCGCGAGACCACGCAGGTGTGCCCGCATCGTGTCGTCGTGGTCCATGTGGTCCACCTCGATCCCGGCCAGACCCGCCTCGGCCAGCTCGGCGATCGTGGTGTCGGAGACGGTGCGCCCGCGCGTGACCGCGCCCGGGTGCGCGAACACCGCGGCCCCGCCCGCGCCGGTGATCAGCCGTACCGCGTCGGCGGCTTCGATCTCGTACTTGCCCACGAACGCCCGTCCGCCGTCCTTGAGCCACTCGGGAGTGAACGCGGCGGACACGTCCGCGACCACGCCCGCCTCGACCAGGGCGGTGGCCACGTGCGGCCGACCCACCGCGCCGCCGCCCGCGATCTCCCGCACCCGCTCCCAGGTGATCGGCGCGCCCAGCTCGCGGCAGCGCGCCACCATCGCCTCGGCCCGGCGGACCCGGTCGGTGCGCACCAGCTCGCGCGCGCGGGCGAACTCCGGCTCGGCGGGGTCGAACAGGTAGCCCAGCATGTGCAGACTGATCCCGCCCTCGGCCACACAGGAGATCTCCGCGCCGCGCACCAGGGTCAGCCCGTCGGGCAGCGCCTCGGCCGCCGCCGCCCAGCCCGCGGTGGTGTCGTGGTCGGTGAGCGCGACCACGTCCAGGCCGGCCGCCCGCGCCTTGCGGACCAGGTCGGCGGGCGCGTCGGTGCCGTCGGAAGCGGTGCTGTGGGTGTGCAGGTCGATACGCACGCGGACCTCGTCTGCGGGAGGGTCGATGGACGCTCCCGACCCTAGCCGGCGGGACCGGGCTCCTACGGCCCCGGGCCCCGTCCCCCACGGATCAGCAGTCGAGCAGTTGCGGGGAAAGCGCCCCGCACGGCAACAGCTGCAACTCGGCCCCGGCGTCGCGCAGATCGGTGAGCACGACGTCGTCGTAGACCAGATGCCCCGCCTTGCCGGGCCACAGGATCGCCCACAACCACAGGCCCATCGCCTCGCCCGCGTACACCGCGCGGTCGGCCGGCGCGTCGGTCACGCACCACAGCGGGGTCGGCCGACCGGCCGCCATCACCTTCGCGGGCGCGGACTTGACGAAGTCGCCGCCCGGGTCGTGACCGGGCAACCCGGCGTAGCGGGCGCCGAGTCCGACCCCCAGCTCCTCGGCCACGAGCACCAGTTCGCCGCGTCCGCCCAGCGGCGCGGGGCCGGTACAGGCGACCGCGACCGCCCGCGAGCCGCCGCGATCGTCACCCGCGTGGGCGACGCCGGTGTAGAGCCAGCCGAGCGGCAGCGGCCAGGGCAACCAGACCGGCACCCGGGAGCGGCACACCACCGCGTCCAACGCCTCGACACTGGGCGGCACGACGGGTTGCAGCGGAGGCACGGCGCCATGGATCTCGCATTCCCACGTCTCCGAGAACAGACCCGGAGCGCGGACCCGGCCGCCGCAGCGGGGGCAGCTCGGCTCGCCCTTCATAGGACAAGACGGTCCACTGCCCGAGGCTTCGCGTCAAGGACGATCACTCCTTCGGTGCGTCCGGACCGCCGACCGGCGTACGACCGTGCACGGCGCGCCGGATGAGCGCGCCCGCGCGCCGCGCGACGCTTGCCGCTCGCCCCTCGACGCCGAATCCGGCGGCGCGGCCCCGACGGGATCCGCCGGACGGGGACCAGCCCGTGTCTTCGAACTCCCGTCGGGCTCCGCGGCGTGAGCGCGGCGAGGAGCCCGCAGGGCGGATGCCGTGCATCGGCGTGCCGGAGAAGCGGGTGCACAGTGGTTCTGTTCGCCTGTTTCTCCGGGGCGGCGAGGTGCGGTGCCGGGCGTCGTGGAGCCCGACGGGAGTTTGAAGACACGCGCTAGGCTCGGGAGGCATGCGGCTCATTTCCTGCGTCGGTGCGATCGTCCTGGACTCGGAGGGACGGGTGCTCCTGGTGCGACGCGCGAAAATGCCGGGCGAGGGACAGTGGTCGCTGCCCGGCGGGCGGGTCGAGGAGGGTGAGACCGACGCGGTCGCGCTGGCCCGGGAGATGGTCGAGGAGACCGGGCTCGAGGTGACCGTGGGACCGCTGGTCGGCTCGGTGTTGCGACCGGCGCCCGGCGGCGGCACCTACGAGATCCGCGACTACGCCTGTACACCCCACGGCGGCACCCTGCGCGCGGGCGACGACGCCGACGCGGTGCGCTGGATCGCCGCCGGCGAACTGGGCCGACTCGACCTGGTCGACGGCCTCCTCGACGCCCTGCGCGAGTGGAACGTCCCGGGGGTGGCATGAGCGGCCCCGCCCGCTTGCTGGTGGTCGGCTCGATCAACGCCGACCTGGTGGTCCGGGTGCCGGCGCACCCCCGCCCGGGCGAGACGGTCCTCGGCGGCGACCTGGCGGTGCACCCGGGCGGCAAGGGTGCCAATCAGGCGGTGGCGGCGGCGCGGCTGGGCGCCGATGTGGCACTGGCCGGCCGGGTGGGCGACGACGACCACGGCCGCATGTTGCTCGCGACGCTGCGCCGTGAGGGCGTGCGCACCGAGGCGATGCGCACCTCGCCCGGCGCCTCGGGCGTCGCGCTGATCACGGTCGACGACGCGGGCGAGAACGCCATCACCGTGGCCCCCGGAGCCAACGCCCGCTTCGGGCCGACGGACGTGGCCGATCTGGTCCCGGCGATCGAGGCCGCCGCGGTGGTCTCCCTGCAACTGGAGATCCCCCTCGACACGGTCCGGGCGGTGATCGAACGCTGCGCGGCGGCGCACACCCGGGTGGTGCTGAACCCGTCGCCGGCCGTGTCGAGGCGCGTGCTGACGTCCGGGACGCTGCTCGGGGCCTGCGACCCACTGGTCCTCAACGAGCACGAGGCGACCACGATCGCGGGCGAGGGCAACGCCCGCGACGCGCTGAAGGTGTTGCGGGCACTCGACCCGAGCCCACGCTCGATCGTCCTGACCCTGGGCCCCGCCGGCGCGCTGGTCACCGAGGCCGGCGCGGAACCGCTGCACATCGCCGCGCCGGCGGTGACCGCCGTCGACACCACGGGCGCGGGCGACGCCTTCACCGGCGCCCTGGCCTGGCGCCTGGCCGCCGGCGACGACCTGCCCACGGCGACCCGGTACGCGGTCCGCACAGGCGCGGCCGCGGTCCGCCGCGCGGGCGCCCAGTCCTCCTATCCGACACCCGACGAACTGCCGTAGGACGACCGCCCGTGCGGTCGAATCGACCGGGCGGGTCGCGCGCTCCCCGCGACGACCCGCCAGCACTCGATCCCGCTGGTTCGCGCTCGGCCCTCGATCAGCCTTCGATCAACTCGGGCCGCCCGGGCTGCTCGCCGCCACGCTTCACCCCGTAGCTCTCCTTGGGCACCATGACCTTGCGCTTGAACACGCACACCAGCGTGCCGTCCTGCTTGTAGCCCTTGGTCTCCACGTAGACGACGCCCCGGTCGTCCTTGGACTTCGACTCCCACTTGTCCAGCACGAGGGTCTGCCCGTAGAGGGTGTCCCCGTGGAACGTGGGCGCCACGTGTCGCAGGGACTCGATCTCCAGGTTGGCGATCGCCTTGCCCGAGACGTCCGGCACCGACATGCCGAGCAGCAGCGAGTAGATGTAGTTGCCCACCACCACGTTCCGACCGAAATCGGTGGTCTTCTCGGCGTAGTTGACATCCATGTGCAGCGGGTGGTGGTTCATGGTGAGCAGACAGAACAGGTGGTCGTCGTACTCGGTCACGGTCTTCCCGGGCCAGTGCTTGTAGATCGCACCGACCTCGAACTCCTCGTAGTAGCGGCCGAACTGCATCTCGGTCCCCTCTCACCTGGCAACACATCGAACAGGACACATCACGTCGAACGCTCGTCGAACCCGATTCGGGTACCCGCCCCTGGGAGGTCGGGTGGCGAGGGAACGACGAGCACGTCGACGGACGGCTTCGAGAATAGGGAGCCCACCCCGCCACGCAGTAGGGGGCGCCCGGTGACGTGGGTCATGGACAACCCCCGTGAACCCGGTCACCCGGTCGGAACAGTCCTGCGACCGTGGATGCGGCCGGCTGCCGCACTCGCGTCCGCCGGCCTCGGATGCCCCGGATCACGCCGCCGGAATCTCGGCGGCTCAACCGAGGGGTACCGCGCGGCGGTTGGGGTCGCGGAGGTCGGTGGCGTGGTGGAGCCATTTCTCCTGGAGGGCCTCCGCGCCCTGGGCGCGTTTCCAGGCGGCCTCGGCGGGGGTCATCGGGAGCAGGGGGAAGAAGCGCACCGGGTCGGCGGGGGGCGGCAGCGGCAGGTCGGCGACCAGGCCGCCGGGTTCGGCGACCAGGACCGCGTGGAACGCGCCGCCCTCCCACAACGGGCCGCCCAGGTCGAGCGACGCGCCGGGGGCGATCACCAGGCCCTCCACCTGCGGGGTCGCGCCGAGCACGGCCAGCGGGCGCAGCACCGAGTCGTGGCCGCCGCGCACCGAGAGCACCAGTTCCGCCCGCGGGCCCGCGACCGGATCGGCGAGCGCCGCCGCCGGATCGGCCATCGGCGCCCGGGACATGCCCACCGTGGCGTACCGGAGCACACCCTCGGCGTCGGGACCGAAGCGCAACACCTCGATGCGATCGGCCCCCACGAAGGTGACGCCGGCCCGTCCGGTCGGCTCACCGAAGGCCGCCGTCAGATGCGCCTCGACCTGCGGAGTGGGGTCGATCGGCTCGGGTCCCGGCGTGAAGTCGAACATGCCCGCATGCTAATTCGCCGTCAGGAGCCGCACGAGCCAAGGCCGTCGCGGCCGTGGGCGCGAGCACTCTGGTGTACTCTGCATAGTCGGCCCGCAGGACGTACGACGTCCGCGCGCCATCGGATGACGGATGCGTCCTCGCCCGACCCGCCCGGTCGGCGCCCGAGGACTTCCCCCAGCGGGGACCGGCCGTGGGAGGTGATCGTGGTGCATACCAGCACACCGTGCAGTACCGGCGGCTCACCCGATCTTCCCCGATCCAGTCGCACGCCCCGCCCTTTCTGAGGGTTTCCGAGACCTTCCCCGGATTCCGACCGCCCGCTCGTGGCGGCCCGGTTCCCGTTCTCCGAATGTCCTCCGTGACGGGGCGTCAGGATCTTTTGCCGTTCTTTCGGTGATTCGTTCCGCTTGCACGTGTCGACGCTCCCCTCGGCCTGCCCGCCGCGGTGGTTCGGCGTCGGCGTGTGCCGGTCATCCCAGGAGCCCGTCATGTCGATGATCCGCGACCTCCGCGCCGCAGTCCGCCCGTACCGCCGCACCCCGCTGCCGTCGAGCACGCCCGTGGCGGCCGGGAACTGTGTGGTGGACTGTGCCGTGTATCGC
Organism: Embleya sp. NPDC056575; assembly: GCF_042793325.1. Lineage (NCBI taxonomy): Bacteria > Bacillati > Actinomycetota > Actinomycetes > Kitasatosporales > Streptomycetaceae > Embleya > Embleya sp. NPDC056575. Next base: position 44,367 of record NZ_JBHTVA010000042.1, on the reverse strand, counting down.
GACGGCCATCGCCTGGACGGCTACGCGAACCCCGACTCGGCGATCCACGAGGTGCGCCGGGGCGGCGGCTTCGTCTGGATCGGCCTGCACGAGCCCAGCGCGCTCGAACTGTCCGGTATCGCGGAGCGGTTCGGCCTGCACCCGCTCGCCGTGGAGGACGCCGTACACGCGCATCAGCGGCCCAAGCTGGAGCGCTACGACGACACCCTGTTCGCGGTGTTCAAGACGGTCACCTACGTCGAGCACGAACAGCTCTCCGCGACCAGCGAGATCGTCGAGACCGGCGAGATCATGGTCTTCCTCGGCAACGACTTCGTGGTCACCGTGCGGCACGGCCGGCACGGCGCGCTCGGCGATCTGCGCTGTCGCCTGGAGGACGGCGCCGAACTGCTCGCCGCGGGCCCCTCGGCGGTGCTGCACGCGGTCGCCGACCGGGTGGTGGACACCTACCTCGACGTCGCCCAGCTCATCCAGGACGACATCGACCAGGTCGAGAACGACGTGTTCGGCGGCGGTGGCGCGGGCGACGCGGGCCGGATCTACCAGCTCAAGCGCGAACTGCTCGAACTCAAGCGCGCGGTGGCCCCGCTCGCCCGCCCGCTGCACGCGCTCGCCGAGCGGCCGATGCGCCAGGTGCACCCCGACATCCGCGAGTACTTCCGCGACGTCGAGGACCACCTGTCCCGGGTCGGCGAACAAGTGGCGTCGTTCGACGAGTTGCTGACCTCGATCCTGCAGGCCAACCTCGCGCAGGTGACGGTCGCGCAGAACGAGGACATGCGCAAGATCTCGGCCTGGGTGGCGATCTTCGCCGTGCCCACGATGCTCGCCGGGGTGTACGGGATGAACTTCGAGCACATGCCCGAGCTGAAGTGGCGGTACGGCTATCCGATGACGTTGTCGGTGATCGTGGTCGTGTGCACGCTGATGCACCGGGGCTTCCGCCGCAACGGCTGGTTGTAGCGGGCGCGGCGGACCTCGGGGCGGGTCGGCCCCGGGGCGCCGGCCCGCCTACAGCTCCAGTCGGCCCACCAGGTTGCGTGCCCGCTCGGCCAGGTCGGGCCGCACCACCACGTCGTAGCGCGAGGCCACGATCTGGCTGGTGGAGACGAAGTCCCGGCGTCCGCCCAGCGCCTTGTACCCCAACCAGCCGAACAGGGCGCCCGCGGCGATGCCCCAGACCAGGCCCATCAGCACCAGCCAGAGCCACCCGTGCGCGCGAACCGCGAAGATGCCCAGGAACAGGCCGATCATCAGTCCGAACCACGCACCGCTCGCGGCCCCGGACGCCGCCGCCTTGCCGGCGGTGAGCCGACCCAGCACGTTCTCGACCATGCGCAGGTCGGCGCCGACGATCGCGGTGTTCTCCACCGGGAACTCGTGGTCCGACAGATAGTCGACCGCCCGCTGGGCACCCGCGTAGTTCGTGTAGGACGCGATCACCTGGCCGGTGTTCGCCAGGTCGGGCCCGGGCGCACCCGCGCCGGGAGGAAGGTTCTGACCGAACATGCTGCCGCCTCGCCTGAATGCCGGCCCGATCCCGGCCCGTATGGTCGTTCGACCGGGAGCCTGTACCCGACAGGATCCGCGACAACACGCGACCGATGAGCCGAATGGCCGGTGGCGCCCGGGTGTGCGGCGGCCGGCGCCTACCCCGCCAAGACCTCGCGCACCGCGGCCCCCACCGCGTCCGGGCGGTCCAGCATGACGAAGTGGGCGGAGTCGTCCAGCACCTCGCAGCGGCCCTGCGGGGACAGGTTCGCCAGGGTCCGCAGGGCCCGTACCCAGCGGGCCCGGGCGGCCAGGCTCTCGTAGCCCCCGGCGGCGGCCAGCACCCGCAGCGGCACGTCCGGCAGCGGCGCGACCCGGCGCAGGTCGGCGAGTTCGGCGGCCACGTCGAAGTACGTGGCGTTCTCGGTGAGCGCCGCCGCGAAGAACCGCCCCGAGCCGTACGACCCGCGCACCCAGCGCGCGTCCGCCACGTCCCGATGCCGGCGCGACTGGGTGAACAGGATCGAGCGTCGCGCCGCGGGCCCGATCGCCCGACTCACGCCGGTGGCCCGCATCGCCCCGCCCAGTGCCCGGGCCGCCCGGATCCGGGCCTGCCGGGCGGGCCGCGGCCGCGGCTTCTCCTCGTTGCTCGGGTCGACCAGGACCAGGCCCGCCGTGCGCTCGGGGTACATGCGGGCGAAGCCCTCGACGTGGAACGCGCCGAGCGAGTGGGCGAGCAGGACGTACGGGCCGGGCAGCGCGAGCGCGTCGGCCAACGCGGCGATGCGGTCGGCCTCGTGGGCAAGCGTGGGCGGTCGCGGATCGGGCTGCGAGTAGCCCAGGCCCGGGCGGTCGAAGCGCACCACCGTGCAGTCGGCGGTGAGCGGCGGCACCACCGGATCCCAGTCGAACCACGCGCCGCCGAGCCCGCTGGTGGCGATCACCACGGGCCCGGTGCCTTCGCGGACCACGTGCAGCGCGGTCCCGTCGATCCGGACGAACTCCCCGGGCGGTACCGGTACCGGGTGTCTCGCGACCATGGTGGGCTCCCCGTCACTCGAGGTTGCGCGTGTCGCCATCATCGGTCGCGGGCCGAGCCTCGCCCGGCAACGACGCGACCGCTACGCCAACCGAGCCGATACCGGACCCGGTTGGCCGCCGGCCACCCCGGCGCGACGGCGCCACGTGCCGATCGTTGGACCGGTCGCGTCGCGCTTCGTGCCCCGCCCGACGGGGATGGTTCCGCGTTCGGGATCGAACGGCGGTATCGGGACGCGTCGGCCCCGCGCCCGCGGGGGTGCGCGGCTCCCGTCCCGAGATCCGGGGCGGGAGCCACGACCCGGGGGCTCAGCCCTTGAGCTTGTAGTCCTCCAGCAGCCGCCGGCCGATGATCATCTTCTGGATCTCGGCCGTGCCCTCGCCGATCAGCAGCATGGGCGCCTCGCGGTAGAGGCGTTCGATCTCGAATTCGCGCGAGAACCCGTACCCGCCGTGGATCCGGAACGCGTCCTCGACGACCTCCTTGCAGTATTCGGAGGCCAGGTACTTGGCCATCCCCGCTTCGAGGTCGTTGCGCTCGCCCGCGTCCTTCTTGCGCGCCGCGTTGACCATCATCGCGTGCGCGGCCTCGACCTTGGTGGCCATCTCGGCCAGCTTGAACTGGATCGCCTGGTGCCCGGTCAGCGGCTTGCCGAAGGTCTCCCGCTGCTGCGCGTAGCGGATGCCCAGCTCGAACGCGCGCTGCGCGACCCCGCAACCGCGCGCGGCCACGTTCACCCGGCCCACCTCGACGCCGTCCATCATCTGGTAGAAGCCCTTGCCGGGCACCCCGCCCAGAATGCGATCGGCCGGCACCCGGCAGTTGTCGAGCACCATCTCGGTGGTGTCGACGCCCTTGTAGCCCATCTTGTCGATCTTGCCGGGGATGGTCAGGCCCGGGCGCGTCTCGCCGAAGCCGGACTCCTTGTCGATCAGGAACGTGGTCATGTTCCGGTAGACCGCGTCCTCGCCCAGCTCGGTCTTGGTCAGCACCGCGACCAGGTTGGCGCTGCCGCCGTTGGTGAGCCACATCTTCTGGCCGTTGAGTACGTAGAACTCGCCGTCCGGCACCGCCTTGGTGCGGATCGCCGACACGTCCGACCCGCAGTGCGGCTCCGACATCGAGAACGCGCCGCGGATCTCGCCCTCGGCCATCTTCGGCAGGTAGTACGCCTTCTGCTCGTCGGTGCCGTGCTGCTTGATCATGTACGCGACGATGAAGTGCGTGTTGATGATGCCGGACACGCTCATCCAACCGCGCGCGATCTCCTCGACCACCAGCGCGTAGGTCAGCAGCGACTCGCCGAGGCCGCCGTACTCCTCCGGGATCATCAGGCCGAACAGGCCCATGGCCTTCATGCCCTCGACGATCTCCGCCGGGTACTCGTCCCGGTGCTCCAGCTCGGTCGCGACCGGAATGATCTCCTTGTCCACGAACGTGCGGACGGTGGCGAGGATCTCCCGCTGGACTTCGGTGAGTCCGTCGGTCTGTGCGAGGCGGCCCATGGGCGGCGCTCCTTCCGTCTGCGCATGTCCGGGCCCCACACCCTCGGGGTCCCGGCCACGCTTCTGGCTTAGAGAGTTACCGGGGAGTATCCACGAGCGCGCCGGGTCGCGACAGAGGGGGTCCGTAACGCGGGCACCCCGATTTCGAACGATCTGTCGGCCACTCGACCTCGCTCAGACCGCCACGCCCGCCCGCCACACCGCGCGCACCAGCGGTACACCGGGCCGGTAGGCGAGGTGTACGTGTGAGGGCGCGTCCAACTCGACCACGTCGGCGCGCGCCCCCGGCCGCAGCACGCCCACGTCCGAGCGACGCAGCGCGCGCGCACCGCCGGCGGTCGCCGCGTACAGCGCCTCGTCGGGCGTCATGCCCATGTCGCGCACCGCGAGCGCGATGCAGAACGGCATCGACGTGGTGAAGCTGGAGCCGGGGTTGCAGTCGGTGGACAGCGCCACCTCGATGCCGGCGGCGAGCAGCCGGCGGGCGTCGGGGTAGACCGCGCGGGTGGAGAACTCCGCGCCGGGGAGCAGCGTGGCCACCGTGTCGCCGGCCGCGAGCGCGTCCACGTCGGCGTCGGCGAGGTGGGTGCAGTGGTCGGCCGAGGCCGCGCCCAGCTCGACGGCCAGTCGTACGCCGGGCCCGTGCCCGAGCTGGTTGGCGTGCACGCGCGGGATCAGGCCCTTCGCCTTGCCGGCGGTCAGGATCGCCCGGGCCTGGTCGCCGTCGAACGCGCCGCGCTCGCAGAAGACGTCCACCCAGCGGGCGTGCGGCGCGCAGGCGTCCAGCATCGGGCCGGTGACCAGGTCGACGTAGCCGGCCGGGTCCTCGGCGAATTCGGGCGCGACGATGTGCGCGCCGAGGTAGGTGGTCTCGGCGGTGAACGCCGACGCGATCCGCAGCGCGCGTTCCTCGTCGGCGACGGTGAGGCCGTAGCCGGACTTGATCTCGATCGTGGTGGTGCCCTGCCGGGCCGCCTCGCCGACCAGCCGGCCGGCGTTCGCGGCCAGCTGCTGCTCGCTCGCGGCCCGGGTCGCGGCCACCGTGGTACGGATCCCGCCGGCCCGGTACGCCTGGCCGGACATCCGCGCGTCGAACTCGGCGGTGCGGTCCCCGGCGAAGACCAGGTGCGAGTGCGAGTCGACGAATCCGGGCTGGACCGCGCGGCCCTCGGCGTCGTGCCGGGTGTCCGCGTCCGGGGCGCTCGCGGCGGGCCCCACCCACACGATGCGGTCGCCGTCGAGCACGAGGGCCGCGTCCCGGAGCAGGCCGAGGGGGCCGGCGCCGAGTTCGGGGTCGTTGGTGACCAGCGAGCCGATGTTGGTGATCAGGGTGGTGGCCACGCGCGAGTGGTCCCTTCGGTCCGGGGTGGCGGCCGTTCGCGGCGGAGCGGCCGGGTTGCGAGGGAGGCGGCCGCTCCGCGGGGGAGCGGCCGTGGATCAGCGGAACAGCTCGTGGATTGCCGTGGTCAGCGCCTGCGGGACCGCCTCCACGAGCTGGTGCACGCCGTCGCGGACGACGACCCGGCCGTCGACCAGCACGTGGGTGACGTCGCCCGCGGTGGCGGCGAACACGGCCGCCTCGCCGGCCAGTCGGGGCATGGTGCCGGCCAGCCGCACCGAGTCGAGACCGATCGTGGTGAGGTCGGCCGGGGCGCCCGGCTCGATCCGGCCCGCGTCCGGCCACCCGAGGGCCCGGTGGCCGACGGTCGTGGCGTACGCCAGCAGCGCGGCCGAGGTGAAGTGGCCGCGTCGCCCGGTGCGCAGGCGTTCGTCGAGTTCGACCGCGCGGGCCTCCTCGAACAGGTCGATCACCGCCTGGCTGTCGCTGCCCAGGGACAGCGGCACCCCGGCCCGGACCAGGTCGCCGGCCGGGCCGATGCCGTCGGCGAGGTCGCGCTCGGTGGTGGGGCAGAAGCAGACCCCCGCCCCGGACCGGGCCAGTGCGGCGATGTCGGCGTCGGTGAGGTGGGTGGCGTGTACCGCCGTCGCGTTCGGGCTCCAGAATCCGTGCGCGTCGAGCAGCGCGGCGGGGGTCAGCCCGTAGTGCGCGACGCACGCGGCGTTCTCGGCGGGCTGCTCGGACAGGTGCACGTGTACCGGCACGCCCTCGGTCCGCGCCGCCCAGCCGGCGTAGTCGTCCTCCTTGGCGAACGCCCGCACCGAGTGGATGGCCGCCCCGATGCGGGTGTTGGCGTCGCCGCGCAGTGCGCTCCAGCGCTCGTACCAGGCGTCGGCGCCGCCGTCGCCGAAGCGGCGCTGCACGCCCGCCAACGGCTGATGGCCGTCGGCGGTGAGGCCGCCGTGCAGGTAGCAGGTGTCGAGCAGGGTGAGCCGCACGCCGGCCTGCCGGGCCGCCTCGATCAGCGCGTGGCCCATCGCGTTGGGGTCGTCGTACGGCGTGCCGTCCGGGCCGTGGTGCAGGTAGTGGAACTCGCCCACGGAGGTGATCCCGGCCAGCGCCATCTCGGCGTACACCGCCCGCGCGAGCGCGAGGTAGGTGTCCGGGTCGAGCCGGCCGGCCGCCTTGTACATCTGGTCGCGCCAGGTCCAGAAGGTGCCGGTGCCGGACTGGGTGCGCCCGCGCAGCGCCCGGTGGAAGGCGTGCGAGTGGGCGTTGGCCAGGCCCGGCAGGGTCAGTCCGGGCAACACCGAGGCGCCGGCCGGCACCGGGCGGTCGGGGGTGACCGAGGTGATGCGGCCGTCGGCGATCGAGAGCACCACGTCGCGCTCGATCCCGGTGCGGGTCCACACCAGTTCACACCAGTATTCGCTCACACCGCGTCCTCGCTCGTCAGGTCCGTCACCACGTCGGCCAGCGCCGCCACACCCGCGAGGCAGTCCACCATCTCCGCGCTCTCCGCCGGCGAGTGCGACACGCCGGTGGGGTTGCGGACGAACACCATCGCGGTGGGCACGTGCGCGGACAGGATGCCCGCGTCGTGGCCGGCGCCGGTGGGCAGGATCGGCGCGCCGCCGAGCCGCTTGGCGATGCGGTCGCGCAGCGGTGCGGCGAACTCGACGATCGGGGTGTACGACTCGCGGGCGACCTGGACGCAGACCGCGTCGCGCTCGCCGCGTTCGGTGGCGGTGCGGATGATCTCGCCGACCACCTCGTCCAGGGTCTGCTCGTCGGCGGCGCGCGCGTCGAGCCAGCCGTGCACCTCGGACGCGATCGCGTTGGCCGCGCCGGGGCGCGCGTCGACCTTGCCGAAGGTGGCCAGGGCACCGGCGAGATGGGCCTTCTTGCGGGCCGCGAGCACGGTGTTGGCGTAGGTGAGCATCGGGTCGCGCCGGTCCTCCAGGCGGGTGGTGCCGGCGTGGTTGGCCTCGCCCCGGAAGTCGAAGCGCCAGCGCCCGTGCGGCCAGATCGCCGAGGCGACGCCCACCGCGCGGTCCCGGTGCACCAGGTCGCGGCCCTGCTCCACGTGCAGTTCGACGAACGCGGCGATGCGGCCGAGCCGTTCGGGGTCGGGCCCGATCGCGGCCGGGTCGAATCCGGCGCGCTCCATCGCGTCGCCCAGGAACACCCCGTCGGCGTCCTTCAGCGCCCGCGCCTGCTCCGGCGTCAGCACCCCGGCGGACAACCGCGATCCGACACAGGCCACGTTGAACCGGGCGCCCTCCTCGTCGCCGAAGTTGACGATGCCCAGCGGGCGGGTCGGCTCCTCGCCGCGCTCGCGCAGCAGGTCGAGCGCGGCGAAGGAGGAGACCACGCCCAGCGGTCCGTCGTAGGCGCCGCCGTCGGGCACCGAGTCGAGGTGGCTGCCGATCACGACCGCGTCGGGGCCGGTCGCGGTCCACGCCCACTGGTTGCCGTTGCGGTCCTCCTCGTACAGCAGTCCCCGGCTGTGCGCCTGCTCGCGAAACCACGCGCGGCACTCGGCGTCGGCCCCGGTCCACGCGAAGCGGCGATAGCCGCCGGACGCGGCGCGACCCACCGGGAGCAGGTCGCGCCACATCGCCTCGAAGCCGGTGCTCACGCGTCGCCTTCCCGCATCGGCACCCGCACACCACGCTCGTCCGCGACCTCGCCGGCCAGGTCGTAGCCCGCGTCGACGTGGCGGATCACCCCCATGCCGGGGTCGTTGGTGAGCACGCGGCGGATCTTCTCGCCGGCCAGCGGCGTGCCGTCGGCGACGGTGACCTGGCCCGCGTGGATCGAGCGGCCGATGCCGACCCCGCCGCCGTGGTGGATGGACACCCACGAGGCGCCGGAGGCCACGTTGACCATCGCGTTGAGCAGCGGCCAGTCGGCGATCGCGTCGGAGCCGTCGAGCATGCCCTCGGTCTCGCGGTACGGGCTGGCCACCGAGCCGCAGTCGAGGTGGTCGCGGCCGATCACGATCGGCGCGGCCAACTCGCCCGAGGCGACCATGTCGTTGAACCGCGCGCCCGCCTTGTCCCGCTCGCCGTAGCCGAGCCAGCAGATCCGCGCGGGCAGCCCCTGGAAGTGCACCTTCTCCTGGGCCAGCTTGATCCAGCGGGCCAGCGACTCGTTCTCGGGGAACAGGTCGAGCACGGCCTTGTCGGTCTTGGCGATGTCGCGCGCGTCGCCGGAGAGCGCGGCCCAGCGGAACGGGCCCTTGCCCTCGCAGAACAGCGGCCGGATGTACGCCGGGACAAAGCCCGGGAAGTCGAACGCCCTCGTGTAGCCCGCGAGTTGCGCCTCGCCGCGGATCGAGTTGCCGTAGTCGAAGACCTCGGCGCCCTTGTCCTGGAAGCCGACCATGGCCTCGACGTGCCTGGCCATCGACTCGCGCGCGCGGTCGGTGAACTCGGCGGGCTTGGTCCGCGCGTATTCGGCCATGTCCTCGAACGCGACGCCGACCGGCAGGTAGGCGAGCGGGTCGTGGGCCGAGGTCTGGTCGGTGACGATGTCGATCGGGGCGTCCATCGCGAGCAGCTGCGGGACCAGTTCGGCGGCGTTGCCGAGCAGGCCGATGGACAGCGGTCGGCGGGCGTCGCGCGCCTCGACGGCGAGGTGCAGCGCGGCGTCCAGCGTCTCGACCCGGGTGTCGCAGTAGCCGTGCTCGATGCGCCGGTCGATGCGCGAGGGGTCGCAGTCGATACAGATGACCACGCCGCCGTTCATGGTGACGGCCAGCGGTTGCGCACCGCCCATGCCGCCGAGCCCGGCGGTGAGGGTGATGGTGCCCTCCAGGCTGCCGCCGAAGCGCTTGGCGGCGACCGCGGCGAAGGTCTCGTAGGTGCCCTGGAGGATGCCCTGGGTGCCGATGTAGATCCACGAGCCGGCGGTCATCTGGCCGTACATGGTCAGCCCGGCCGACTCCAGCCGGCGGAACTCCTCCCAGTTGGCCCAGTCGGGTACCAGGTTGGAGTTGGCGATGAGCACGCGCGGCGCCCACTCGTGGGTCTGCATCACGCCGACCGGACGGCCCGACTGCACGAGCAGCGTCTCGTCCTGCTTCAGCGTGGTCAGCGTGCGGGTGATCGCCTCGAAGGAGCGCCAGTCGCGGGCGGCCTTGCCGGTGCCGCCGTACACGACCAGCTTGTCCGGGTGCTCGGCGACCTCGGGGTCGAGGTTGTTGAGCAACATCCGCAGGGCGCCCTCCTGCTGCCAGCCCCGGGTGGTGAGCGTGCTGCCGCGCGGTGCGCGCACCTCGCGCGGTCCTGCGGTGTGGTCCGACATGGCGGCGCCCCTTCTGCTTCGGCGTGCATCGGTCCGTGTGCGGAACCGGATGCGGATCTGTTCAGGCATCTGTATGAAAACATTCAGTCGCTTTCGGAGTGAATCTATCTGTTCTAAGAGGTGGCGCCAAGAGAACCGGCCGAGTGGACGGCGTGAGGACCGCGACAGCGCGGGATTTGACCCATCCGGTGCCATTTCCGACGCCCGGTGATCGGCCGGGACCGGCGCCGGGTAGCCCGACCGCATGGATCTGCAGGAGGTGCTGTGGGCGATCACCGCCCTGGGTGCGTTCGTGGCGTTCGCGGGCCTGGTGATGCTGCTGCGCGGGCGCGGGCGGGAGCCGGGCGTGGTGGCCCTGGTGGTGATGACGGGCGCGCTGCTGTGCACCGGCGGCTTCCTGCTCAGCATTCCCCGCTATCGGGACACCGCGCTGATCGCGGGCGGCTCGGCGGTGGTGGGCGTACTGGCCATGCTCGCGGCGATCACGCTGATGCCGGCGCACCGGGGGGCGGGTGACGGGTCGCGCGGGGTGACGTTGGAGAAGGATCCCGGGCGGCGCGGCTGAGCGGGGCGCCGCCTGCTCTCGATTCCTTCCGCTCAGCCCTGCCTGCCGTAGAGGCGGAGCGTGATCGGGGCGCACACGAGGGCGATGCCGGCGGTCGTGGCGAGGGACCAGGCGACCGCGCCGCCGGCGGCGCCGGTGTCGTTCATCAGGTCGCGGGAGGCGGTCGCGAGCCGGCTGAGCGGGTTGACCTCGACGAAGGCCCGGAGCCAGCCGGGCATGGTGTCGGGCCGGACGAAGATGTTGCCGGCGAACGAGAGCGGGATCAGTACGGCGTTGGCGATGCTCAGCACGACGGCCGGATCGCGGACGACCAGGGCGACCGCGGCCCACAGCAGGGACAGCGCGAGTCCGAACACGATCACCACGGCCACTGCGGCGAGCACCCCCGCTACACCGCCGGCGGGGCGGTAGCCCATGGCCAGGCCGAGGCCCACCACGATGGTGGAGGCGAACAGGTAGCGGGCGGCGTCGCTGAGCAGACCGCCGAGAATGAAGGCGCCGCGCCACACGGGCAGGCCGCGGAAGCGGTCGAAGGCCCCGCCGCGCACGTCCTGCGCGAGTCGGGCCCCGCCGTACATCGTGACGATCGCGACGCTCATGCCGAGTACGCCGGGCAGGAGGGTCGTGAGGTAGTCGCCGGTCGATCCGCCGAGCGCGCCGCCGAACAGGTAGGTGAACAGCACGGTGAACAGGATCGGGATGGCGGCCGAGTCCACGAGTTGTTTGGGGTCGTGCCGGATCTTGAGCATGGCGCGCCGGCCGAAGGCGGCCGAGGCGGCGAGTGCCCCGGCGTGGTGACGGACCCGTCCGGCGGCGAGCAGGGCGTCGAGTGGGTCGGCTTGCGCCGCGGCGGTCCGGGTCGTCATGCGTGCGACTCCTCGTGGTCGGCGCCGGCCGGAGCGGTCCGATGTCCGGTCAGGGCGAGGAATGCCTCGTCGAGGCTGGGCCGGCCGAGGGAGAACTCGGCGACGCCCACCCCGGCGTCGGCCAACCGAGTCATCGTGTGCCCGACCAGTCGGCCGACGTCCGTCGCGTCGGATCCGCCGGCGAGCGCCACGGACAGGGCGAGCGGATCGTCGGCGAGCCGGACCGAGCCCGGGACGCCGGCCAGGATCCGGAGCGCCTGCGGGCGGTGCTCGCCGTCGAGCAGTCGCAGGTGCAGCGTGCCCGAGCCGACGCGGGACTTGAGCTGGGCGCCGGTGCCCTCGGCCACGATCCGGCCGTCGTCGATGACCACGATGCGCTCGGCGAGCCGGTCGGCCTCCTCCAGGTACTGGGTGGTGAGCAGCACGGTGGTGCCCGTCGCGGCGATCCGGCGGACCAGTTCCCATACCCGGTTGCGGCTGCGCGGGTCGAGGCCGGTGGTCGGCTCGTCGAGGAACAGCACGTCGGGGGTCGTGATCAGACCGGCGCCGATGTCGAGCCGCCGGCGCATGCCTCCGGAGTAGCCGCTCACCGGGCGGCCGGCCGCGCGGGCCAGGTCGAACGCGGCGAGCAGGTCGTCGGCGCGCCGTGCGGCGGCGGCCCGGGTCAGGCCGTGCAGTCGGCCCAGGATCAGCAGGTTCTCGTGGCCGGTCAGGTCCTCGTCGAGGGAGGCGTACTGGCCGGTCACCGCCACCCGGGCGCGGATCGTGTCCGCCTCGGTCGCCACGTCGTGGCCGAGCACGCGGGCGGTGCCACCGTCCGGCCGGGTCAGCGTGGCCAGGATGCGGATCGTGGTGGTCTTGCCCGCCCCGTTGGGGCCGACGAACCCGAACACCTGCCCCCGCCCGATGGTGAGGTCGATGCCGTCCAGCGCCCGATTGCCGCCGAAGACCTTGACCAGACCGCGTGCCTCGATCGCCGGGTGATCGCCACCCGAGCTTTTCTTTGACATGACGTAAGAGTTGAGCCAACTCTTGCAGCTTGTCAAGGTTATGGTGGGAGCCATAGATTCCGGACATGGTCGACCCGCCCGCCACCGCTCCGCCGCCGGCTCGCCGCCGCCGCGCCGACGCCCGACGCAGCATCGGCGCCATCCTCGACGCGGCCCGGGTGGTGCTCGGCGAACGGCCCGACGCGAGCATGGAGGACATCGCCGGCGCGGCCGGCGTCACGCGCCAGACGGTCTACGCGCACTTCCCGTCCCGCGACGCGTTGGTGGCCGGCCTGGTCGAGTCCGCCGCCGCCGAATACGCCGGCCTGCTCGACGAAGCGGACCTCGACACCGCCCCGCCCACGGAAGCCCTGACCCGATTCCTCGACGCCGGCTGGCGCTTCCTGGACCGCTACCCCCTGCTCGTCAACGCCGGCGCGCCCCGAATCCCCCGCCCCGTCGAGGACCCCCACGACTTCGCCCCGCCACGCCTGGAGCGTCTCCTCCGACGCGGCCAAAAATCGGGCGACTTCGCCCCCACACCCCCGGCGTCCTGGCTCGCCACCACCATCTTCGCCCTGCAACACGCAGCAGTGGCCGAAACCACCACCGGCCGCCTCGCCAGGACCGAAGCGGAAACCCTGTGCCTACACAGCACCCTCCGCCTGTGCGGCGCCAATCCGGATCACCACTGATTCCAGCCGATTTCACCGGCAAAGCCACCGTGCCCACGCAACGCCCGCGATGGTCCAACCGCATCAACCGCCGTACCGCCTCAAGCAGTTCCACGTCGAGATCGAGTGCCACCAGGTGACCGACCGGACATAGGTAGGGCGACTGTCCGACCACGTGCGGCTGCACGACGGCGACCCGCTCCGACGCCGGAGGGAGCGCCACGACAGTGCCGTCCGGAAGATCCGCGTGGCCATCGACGTGCCGGACCCGCGAACCCATACGGATCGTCGCCCCTCCACCGCCTCGGGCCGCCGGACTCCGCATCGGCGCCCCTTCGTCGCTCATGCGATCGCGCCCGGAGTCCCGAACGCCCTCCTCCGCGTCCGAGCCGAGGCGACCGAGCAACCCGGCGCGGCACGAATCAAGTACGCGATGAAGCTCGCGGTAGCGCACGCGCACGTCCCACCACTCGCCCAGCGCGACGCACGGCTTCATCGGGCCCCCTCGTCGCCCGCCGCCGGGATCGTGCACCACGTACACGAGCCATCGCGCCCCCAGGCACCGGTCAGCGCCTGGACGATCATCAGCCCGCGACCGTCTTCCGCGTCCTCGTCGAAGGGCCGGATGTCGGGCCGCCCGTCGGCGTGGTCGTCGACCTCGATGCGAATCGCGCCGGACTCGTCGCACGCGAGCATGAAGGTGACCGTGTCCGACTCCGCGTGCTCGATCGCGTTCGTGACGAGTTCGCTGACCACCACGCCGGCCATGTGGATGGCATCGGAGTCCCGGTGACCGCAATGGCGAAGCTGCGAGCGGGTAAACCGGCGCATCTGCTCCACTCGCCGAGGATGCGGCTCGAACTCCACCTCAATGTGGCCGCGTTCGATGCGCCCTTCGGCTGTTGCGGGCAAGACCGCGACGATGTGCGGCGGTTCCGTCGATAGCTGGTGCCGAAGCATGACCAGACGCCTCCAAAGGGGCACATGCGGGCACCGCCGAGCAGGCATGAAGATCTCCTGCACCCGTCGCCGTCCGCATGGTAGTGATCACTACACGTAGTGCTGGTTGCATTAGAGTCGCGACTGCAACTTCTATTTGCAACACGCATCAGTCAAGCATAGGCAAAATTTGGCGTGCTCGTATGTACGTGCGCTTCACTGATGCGCCGACCAGGGAGGGACAACGGATGCCCACAACACCGATGTTGGCTCGGCGGAGGCTCGGCAACGAACTCCGCACGTTGCGAGACCTGCGACGACTCACGGTCGAGGAGGTGGGGGCGCAACTCGGGTGGCACAAGTCCAAGGTGTCGCGGATCGAGAACGCACAGTCGGGCATCACGCGACGCGACCTGTACAAACTGATGGAGCTATATGAGGTCGACTCGGACGGCCGGGAAAAGTGCGAGGCGCTGGTCGCGGACGGGCGGGAACGCTCGTGGTGGGCAATCGCGCCGTACGCCGACGTCCTCAACAACGACTACCAGGAACAGATCGGGCTCGAAGCGGAGGCCGCCGCAATCTGCGAGTACCAACCCCTGCTCATCCCAGGTCTGTTGCAGACGGCCGACTACTCCCGGGCGGTTATCGGCAGCGGGCCGTTCGTTCAGGACGAGGAGGACATCGAAACCCTGGTCGATGTGCGTCAACGACGGCAGCGCGTGCTGCTCACCGAGGACGATCCCGTGGAGTACGCGGGTGTGATCACCATGGCCGCGCTCATGTATGAGACCGGCGGAAGGCGGACGCTTCGCGCCCAACTCGCGCACCTGCTCGACGTGGCCCGGCGGTCCAACGTCACCGTGCAGGTGATTCCCTACGATGCGCCGGCACCGACGACCGCTGGTCTCACGCTTCTGCACTTTCGCGAGACCGAGGATCCGACCGTTGCATTCGTGGACACTGTCACCGTGAGCCATCAGCGGGATAATGCCCGTGAGATCAGGCGCTACGTGCGGTTCTTCGACTACCTGCGCAACAACGCTCTCGACAGCACGAAAACCCAAGCGATCATCAAGAAGCGACTGGAAGACCTCAAGTGACTCAGCTTCCCCCCGTCGTGCAGCAAGCATCCGAGTACGGTCGGCTGACCTGGTTCAAGAGCATTCGCAGCGGTCAGCAGAACGGCTGTGTCTCGGTGGCCCACACGAACTCCCAGACCGCTGTTCGGGACAGCAAGAACCCGACGGGACCGGCGTTCGCCGTTCGGTCCGCCGCCTGGATGTCGTTCGTCTCCGCGGTTCGCTGACCTTCGGGACGGCGAAAGCCCCTCTCCTGGAGGGGCTTTCGCTGTGTCCGCCTGCTTGTCGCGAATGGAACAACGCATACGCGTTGCGTGGCTCAGGTGGTGAACAGGCTGCGGTCACCGGCTTGGCGTTCGACGCCCGCGACCGCAGGCCCTCACCCGACTCCCCCGGGCAGCGCTGCAGCGCGAAGCACAGCCTGTGCGGCGCGGCAACGGATCGTGGCTGAGGGGTGGCCGGCGATTTGCCACCTGTTCGCTACGCGCCGCTGCGTCCGTCTACCCGAGCGGATCTTCGTCGAAGCCCCGTCGATGGACCACCGTCCGCCGTCCACTCTGATCGACGAGGGCGACATGCGGAGCGAACTCACCCAGCAGTCGAGCCAGTTGAGTCAGGTCGAGGCGGACTCCATGCACCAGGGAGCACATCTCGGCGGCATCCCCGGCCACCCAGCGTCCAACGCGACGCAGCCACGCCGGGCCCGCGTCTCTCGGCACCGCACCCGGGCGGGGGATGACGCCTATCCACTTGTTGTGATTCATCTTCCAGACGACTATCGCGTCGACCCGGTCCCATGGCAGATGCACTCGATGGTCACCGCGGATCGTCGTGGAACGGATCACAGGTCCCTCGGCGTCGGCCCGAAAGAACCAGTTGCCGCGTATCGCACTGGCCGCCACCGGCAGCCCGGTACCGGCCATCACCCACAGAAGGACGGCCACACCCCAGCCGGGCACCAGAAACCCGGCACCGGCCAAGCCCACATCGAACACGCAGACCAGCACGGTGGCCCGATTCCAGCCCTTGCGTAGCTCGAAGACCGCATCCCCGGGGCCCGTCATCGACCGGTCGCCATTCCGCCCGGACGCGCCCATCACGTCTCCGCTCTCGCAGGGGCCCACGCGATACCCGCAGGCGACATACGCCGCTCCGACGGCACCGTGATCGCAACCTTGCCCACGCCGCGTCCGAACCGGTCCACCCGCATCAACCGCCGCACCACCCGCAGCAGTTCCACCTCAGTCGGCAGCCGCGCCATCGAAGAACGCGGGTGCGGCTGTGCCGTGTTCGACTATTCGGCGAAAAACTCGGCGACCTGGTCGACCGGGTGCGCGGTCTGCTCGCCGGACGTCATGTCGCGAACGATCACCTCACCGGCCGCTCGTTCGCGGTCGCCGTAAATCAGACAGAACCGCGCGCCTTCGGCCGCCGCCCACTTCAACTGCCGGGCGAGCTTGCTACTCGAACCCATGTAGACGCCCGTACGCAGCCCGGCGCGACGGACTGCGGCAGCCATCCGAAACGCTTCGTCGGCGTGGTCGTCTCCGAGCACGGTCACCGCGACGTCCAGCACAGAAGCAGGCTTCTCGCCGGCCGATGTCAGCAGCGGAAGGATGCGTTCGATTCCCAACGACCCACCACAAGCGGGAGTTTCGGCACCGCCGGACATGCGCCCGATGAGGCCGTCGTACCGTCCGCCCGAGGCGATCGACCCAGGCATGCCCGGCGCCGTCACCTCGTAGATGACACCCGTGTAGTAGTCGAGACCCCGAACCAGGCTCGGCACAAAGCCGATGCGCTCGCGCGGGACGGTAGCGGACAGCAGATCCAGCAGCCGATCGATCTCGGTCAACCCTTCCTGTCCGATCGGACTGTTCGTCAACTCCTTGCGAATACGTGTGATCGAGTCGGGCGCCGTGAGGTCGGCAACCAGGCTGCTCGCGGTTGCTTCGAACTGGCCGCGACCTTCGACCAGTTCCCGTACGACCGCTTCCGGGCGGAGCTTGTCGAGTTTGTCCAGCGTGATCAGCACGGCCCCGCCGGCGTCGGCCGGTACCCCGTACACCTCCAACAACCCCATGAGGACCTTGCGGCTGTTGACCATGAATCGGAACTCGGGCACGCCGAGTGCATCCAGCGCTTCATACAGAGCGGACACCACCTCGGCGTCGGCAAGTGGGGACGCGGTACCCACAACGTCCAGGTCACATTGCACAAACTCCCGAAACCGACCCTTGCCCGGGCGATCGGCGCGCCATACAGGCGCCAGTGCGTACCGCTTGTACGGCGTCGGAAGCCGGCTCCCGTACGCTGCCACGACCCGCGCGAGAGGGACCGTGTGGTCATAGCGCAGCGCCAGATCCGCTTCCCCGGTCGCTTCGTGCTCCCCACGCCGAAGGATCTTGAAAACAAGCTTGTCGCCTTCGTCGCCGTACTTGCCCGTCAGAACTTCGAGCCGTTCGAACGCGGGAGTCTGCAGGGGCTGGAAGCCATACCGAGCAAAGACGTCTCGAACCGTGGCGAACGCCCGCTCGCGGGCTTCGGATTCGGCCGCGAGGAAATCCCTCGTGCCGGACGGGGGAAGGAAGCTTTCGGTTGCCATGGGATGAATGATTCCGCATTTCGAGCAGGCACCCGTCGCTCTCGGGCCGCCCGTCCGGGCGGTCGCGGCCGAAGGTGGCGACAGGGACGACGGCACCGACGACGAGTGCGCTTCCGGCTCCCGGGCTCAGGGTCGCGCCTACCGGCGACAACGTGCGCGGGGCCGCCGCTCACGTTGCGAACAGGCCGAGGTCGCGCGCGACCCGCAGGCCCTCCCCAACTCCCTCGGGTAGCGCGGCAGCGCGAAACACAGCAGGCCTCACCAGAAAGGAGGGCGGTTCCGTGCGTACGCACCTGGACCCCGTCGAGCCTTCCAAGAGGCTGATGGTGCATGAGGGCCAGACGGCAACGGCTCTCGATGCCGTGGCCGCAGCGTTCCTCCCTCCTCTTGGCGACGACGTTCTGGGAATCGGGATCTCCCGGCGCGATCTCGTCGCCACGATCTACTCATGGGCAAAGCACAGACGGGGCGGGCGGGCCTGCGTCACGTAATCACGCGGGTTCGGCCCGACGAGCGGGAGCGGGACTCCGTACCCGACTCGCAGTGGTCGGAGGCGGATGGGCGGCCGAGTCCGGGTGAACGCCGGCTCGGGGCGATGCTCGCCGGCCCGGGCCGGGACCCCGTATGGGTCCGCGAGCGTACGTGGGAGTCCCACCCGGCGTCGGTGGCGCAAGCTCGGGCCTTGACCTGGGCGGCCATAGCCGATTGGAATCTGCTCGAACTGACCGACGAAGCCGAACTCTGCGCGTCCGAGTTGGCGACCAACGCGGTGGTGCATGCCACGATGCCGGATCAACTGACGTGACGCTCTCGACGGCACGAAAACCCAAGCGATCATCAAGAAGCGACTGGAAGCTCAAGTAACTCAGCTCCCCCGTCGTGCGGCAAGCATCCGAGTACGGTCGGCTGTCCCGGTTCAAGAGCATTCGCAGCGGTCAGCAGAACGGCTCCGTCTCGGTGGCTCACACGAACTCCCAGACCGCTGTTCGGGACAGCAAGAACCCGACGAAACCGGCGTGCGCCGTTCGGTCCGCCGCCTCGATGTCGTTCGTCTCAGCGGTTCGCTGACCTTCGGGACGGCGAAAGCCCCTCTCGTGGAGGGGCTTTCGCTTTTACCGACGGCCGATCGCCCGGTGCGTCCTCGGCGGCGCGCGGTCCGGGCGCTCGATCGGTCAGGACGGCCAGGCGCTCGCCTGCCACGCGCCCGGGCCCGGCCGCAGTGGTCGGCGTACCAGGCGCGCCGGGTCGTTCCACTGCGACGGGGCCGCCGGCGCCGGCGCGGGTGCGCCGCCGCCGCTCGCCTTGGCCGCCACGACGGTGACGATCACCGCCAACTCCTCCGGGGTGGGTTCACCCCGCACCACCTTGATCATGGGGACCTCCGGGTCCTGGCCGGGCTAGAGCGGGATGTTGCCGTGCTTCTTCGGCGGCAGCGTCTCGCGCTTGCCGCGCAGCGCCCGCAGCGCCTTGACCACGTGGGCCCGGGTGGACGACGGGCGGATGACCGCGTCCACGTAGCCGCGCTCGGCGGCCACGTACGGGTTGCACAGCGTGTCCTCGTACTCCTGGATCAGCCGCGCGCGGGTCGCCTCGGGGTCGTCCGAGGCGGCGATCGTGCGCCGGTGCAGGATGTTGGCCGCGCCTTGCGCGCCCATCACCGCGATCTGCGCGGTCGGCCAGGCCAGGTTGACGTCGGCGCCCAGGTGCTTGGAGCCCATCACGTCGTACGCGCCGCCGTACGCCTTGCGGGTGATGATCGTGACCAGCGGCACGGTGGCCTCGGCATAGGCGTAGATCAGCTTCGCGCCGCGACGGATGATGCCGTTCCACTCCTGGTCGGTGCCCGGCAGGAAGCCCGGGACGTCGACGAAGGTGAGCACCGGGATGTTGAACGCGTCGCACGTGCGCACGAACCGGGCGGCCTTCTCCGACGCGTCGATGTCGAGCGTGCCGGCGAACTGCATCGGCTGGTTGGCCACGATGCCCACGGAGCGGCCCTCGACCCGGCCGAAGCCGACCACGATGTTGGGCGCGAACAGCGGCTGGACCTCCAGGAAGTCGGCGTCGTCCAGGACGTGCTCGATCACCGTGTGGATGTCGTACGGCTGGTTCGCCGAGTCCGGGATCAGCGTGTCGAGGTCACGGTCGTAGTCCGTGGTCTCGAGGTCGGCCTCCTCGTCGAAGGACGGGGCCGGCTCCAGGTTGTTGCTCGGCAGGTAGGACAGCAGACCCTTGACGTAGTCGAGCGCGTCCTTCTCGTCGGCGCCCATGTAGTGGGCGTTGCCCGACTTGCTGTTGTGCGTGCGCGCGCCGCCCAGATCCTCCATCGTGACGTCCTCGCCGGTGACCGTCTTGATCACGTCGGGGCCGGTGATGAACATCTGCGAGGTCTGGTCGACCATCACCACGAAGTCGGTGAGCGCGGGAGAGTACACGTGGCCGCCCGCGGCGGCGCCCATGATCAGCGAGATCTGCGGGATCACCCCGGAGGCGATCACGTTGCGCCGGAAGATCTCGCCGTACAGGCCGAGCGAGACCACACCCTCCTGGATGCGCGCGCCGCCGCCCTCGTTGATGCCCACCAGCGGGACGCCGGTCTTGATCGCGAGGTCCTGGACCTTGACGATCTTCTCGCCGTACACCTCGCCGAGGCTGCCGCCGAAGACGGTGACGTCCTGGGAGAACACGCACACCTGGCGGCCGTCGACGGTGCCGGAGCCGGTCACCACGCCGTCGCCGTAGGGGCGGTTGGCCTCCAGGCCGAAGTTGGTGGAGCGGTGCCGCGCGAACTCGTCGAGTTCGACGAAGGAGCCCTCGTCGAGCAGGTATTCGATCCGCTCGCGGGCGGTCATCTTGCCCTTGGCGTGCTGCTTCTCGACCGCTCGGGCGCTTCCCGCGTGCACCGCCTCGTCGATCCGGCGCTCGAGATCGGCCAGCTTTCCGGCGGTGGTGTGGATGTCGGGATCGCCCTGTACTGGGTCCATCGTGCTGACTCCTGTCACGTCGAACGGCGGCGATCGGTAGCGTAGCCGCGCCACGCCGGCGACCATCACCGCCCTGCCCCGCAGTGCCTTCTAGGGTGATCGGATGGACTCTCCTTACAAGGATCTCGACCGCCCTCCGCTGCGTGAGGCGGCCCTGCGTCGGGCCCTGCTGGTACCGGGCGGCCTGTGGCGCGAGCTGGACGTGCTGCCCGAGACCGGCTCGACCAACGCCGACCTGGCCAACCGGGCCGACGAGGCCGAGGGGCTGGTACTGGTCGCCGAATCGCAGGTCGCGGGACGGGGTCGGCTGGACCGGCGGTGGACCGCGCCGCCGCGCTCGGGCCTGGCGGTGTCGATGACGCTGGCGCCGAACGAGGTCCCGGTCGCGCGCTGGGGCTGGCTGCCGCTGCTCGCCGGGGTGGCCGCGGCGTCGGCGGTGTCCCGGGTGGCCGGGGTCGAGGTGCGGCTGAAGTGGCCGAACGACCTGCTGGTGGGCGAGCGCAAGCTGGCCGGGATCCTGGCCGAGCGGGCCGGGTCGAGTGTGGTCCTGGGCATCGGGCTGAACGTTTCGCTGCACGAGGAGGAACTGCCGGTACCGACCGCGACCTCGCTGCTCCTGGCCGGCGCCGAGAGCACCGACCGGGACCCGATCCTGCGGGCACTGCTGCGTGAGGTGGAGGAGTGGTACACGCGGTGGCGGCTGGCGGAGGGCGATGCGCGTGCGTGTGGGTTGGCGGCCGCGTACACCGACGCGTGCGCCACCATCGGGCGACGGGTCCGGGTCGAGTTGCCGGCGAAGCCGGCGCTGGAGGGCCCGGCGACGGGGATCGACGACGAGGGTCGGCTTTTGGTCACCGGGCCGGAGGGGCAGGTGGCGGTGGGTGCGGGGGACGTGGTGCACGTTCGGCCCGCGACCTGAGGGAGGGTCTCAGGTCGGTTTGCGCCATACGGAGATGTGCTTGGTGGAGTCCTGGGTGAAGGGGGCTCCGTGCCAGTCGGCGACGCGGCGCTCCAGGGTGAGGCCGGCGATTCGGGCCATCAGGTCGAGTTCCGCCGGCCAGGCGTATCGGTGCCGGGAGTGGCCTCGGCGGTAGCGGCCGTCGTCGCCGTCGCGGGTGAAGTGGTGTGAGACGAGGATCTGCTCGACCAGGTCGAAGGTGTCGAAGCCGAGGTGTCGCTCGGAGACGTCGAACGGCACCGCGACCTGGCCGGGCGGCAGGAAGCGCAGCGGCGGTACGCCCAGCTCGATGACGAATCGGCCGCCGGGCCGTAGATGACGTGCGGCGTTGCGGAAACACTCGACCTGCTCGTCCTGGGTGAGCAGGTTCGTGATGGTGTTGTAGACGAGGTAGACCAGGGTGAACTCGCCGGGGACGACGGTGTCGGCCATGTCCCCGACGACCACCGGGAGCGTGTCCTCGTCGATCTTGCGCCGCAGGACCGCGGCCATGTGCTCGGACAGTTCGATGCCCACCACCGGGACGCCGCGTTCTCGCAGCGGGACGCCCACGCGCCCGGTTCCGATGGCGAACTCCAGGGCCGGGCCGGCTCCGGCGAGTTCGGCGAGGAAGGCGAGGGTCGGTTCGAGAACGGCGGCCGAGGCCATCGCGGCCTCCTCGGCGTCGTAGCGCTCGGCGGTCGCCCGGCTCCACTGCTCACTGCTCGTCACGGACGGCCACTCTGGCCGGTGCCGGGCGGGCTGTCGACGCATTTATGGCGGCGAACGGCATGCCTGCGCCCCTCCCGCCCGGGAGAACCGCACAATCGTGGGTGACCCCCAGGAGGCCCGGTGTTCACAACCACAGCCGAGGTCGACGACGACATCCTCTTCGTCGTGCGCCCGCACTGGATGCACCTCGTCCGTCCCGCCCTGGCCCTGTTCGGCACGGTCGCCGTCACCGGCTTCCTCGCCGCGCTCACGCCCCCGCCCTCGGCGGGCGGCTGGATCCGGCCCGCCGTGCTCCTGGCCGGCCTGGCGGTCCTGGTCCGCTGGAGCGTCGCGCCGTGGCTGGCCTGGCTGGGCACCATGTACTCGGTCGCCGCCGACCGACTGACCGTGCGCACCGGCGCGCTGACCCGGGAGATCCGGGTGGTGCCGTTCGCGCGGGTGGCCGACGTGCTGATCGAGCACGAGTCGTTCGTGGACCGGATGCTCGGCGCCGGCACCATCGCCCTGGTGCCCGTCGACGACGACCGGGAACGCCTGGAACTGCCCGGTCTGCCGCACGTGGTGCGTCTGCAGAGCGAGCTGCTCGTGCTCGTCGAGCGGGCCGCCGCCGGGCAAAGGAAGCACGTGGGACCGCCCGACCCCGAACCTTTGTGACCCCCGACACGTAGTGTGGCTCCGACGAGACCATCCTTCGCACACCCGGTGGAGCCACATGCCCGAGGAACGGACCCGCGTGGAGCCCGGCGCGGGCGCCGGGGCCGACGCGGTCGATCAACCCGCCCTGCCCGACCTGTCCGACATCGAGGCGGTCAACAACACGATCGCCGACGTCGAACAGGTCGTCCTGGGCGCGCCCCGGCGCTACACCTCCGGTCAGGTCGCCGACCTGGTCGGAGTGCCCCTCGACGAGGCCCGCCGATTGTGGCGCGGCCTGGGCTTCGCCGACTTCGGCCCGGCCCGCGCGTTCACCGACGCCGACGTCGCGGCCCTCAAGCACCTGCGCGAGCTGACCGAGTCGGGGCTGCTGCCGGCCACCGTCGCGGCGCAGTTCGTCCGCTCCGTGGGCCAGACCATGGCCCGGTTCGCCGAATGGCAGACCGAGGCGTGGGTGGAATACATCGGCAACGAGCTGACCGGCAGCCGTTCCGAGCAGGTGGTCACCACCGCCGGCGACGTGATGCTCGAACTCGAACCGCTGGTCATCTACGCCTGGCGCCGGCACCTGGCCGCGGCCAGTTCGCGGGCCATGCAGGGGCTCACCGACCAGCAGACGGTGGGCCAGTCGCTCGCCGTCGGGTTCGCCGACCTGGTCGGCTTCACCCGGTTGTCGCGCAACCTGGAGGAGGCCGAGCTGGGCCGCCTCGTCCAGACGTTCGAGGACACCGCCGTCGACGTGATCGCCGAGCAGGGCGGGCGCCTGGTCAAGACGCTGGGCGACGAGGTGTTGTTCGTGACCTTCTCGCCGGACTCGGCGGTGGAGCTCGGGCTGCGGCTGGTCGAGGCGATGGCCGAGGAGGAGATCCTGCCCGCGCTGCGGGTGGGCATCGCGTACGGCCACGTGTTGTCCCGGATGGGCGACGTGTTCGGGACCACGGTGAACCTGGCCAGCCGGCTGACCGCGCTCAGTCCCAAGGACGCGGTGGTGGTCGACCGGGAGTTGGCCGCGGCCCTCGAAGGGGACACCCGCTACGAACTGCATCCGATGTGGCGGCGTCCGGTCCGCGGTCTGGGGCTGGTCGAACCCTGGACGGTGTGCCGCCCGGGTACGCCGATACCGCAGTGACTCGCGTACCGCGGTGACCGCGGACCCGCTCGACCCGCCCGGCGTGCGCGCCGGCGGCTCGGCGGGTCAGCCGAACGCCTCGCGCAGCGATCGCAGCCCGGGGCGCAGCACCGCGTGTTCGAGTTCGCGCAGCAGCGGAAGTTGTTCGGCGGGTGCGCTCTCGAACCGGACCGACCAGACGACCAGGCACATCGTGCCGCCGGCGATCGATTCGAGCGCGAGCCGGCCGGACAGCGGCAGGCCGTCGAGCGTGCGATAGCGGTAGGAGTGCCCCGCCGCGTCGTGCTCGACCAGTCGTTCGCGGACGGTCGTACCGTCGGGTGTACGCAACCGCCGCTCGTCCCCGGAGTGCTCCTCGACCGGCCACGGATGCCATGCGGACGGGTCCTCGAAGTCTCCTACCGCCTCCCAGATCCGGGCGGCCGGTACGTCGATCGCGGCGATGACGGAAAGCGTGGGCACGCGTGGCTCCTTCGGACTGTGCCCGCGACCGTACCCTTTCGGCCGAGATCGCGGGAGTCTTCCACGTTCTCTTCACAACCCGGCGCGCTCGCGCGCCGCGGTTTGGCACAGCCCGGACACGGGCCGGACACGGGGCGTTGCGGAGCCGGGCCACAGGAGTAATGTGCGCAGGACGCGAAGCCGGGGTATACAAGCGCTTCGCTCGGACCGGCGCGAGCCCGGCTCGCACGCGGGCGCTCGGCGGACGCACGGGAGCTGTCTGGGGCCCAATCAGGAACGCACGCGAACAGCGACCCGTCGAGGTGACGGCATGACGCGGGTGCACGTTGCCGTTAATCGGGCAATATATGACATATCCTCTGGTCTCGGTACCGGCGGATTGGGGGTGAGAACCGTAGCTTCGCGACCCGATTCGAGCACTCCCGGAACCGACGGTTCGGGCGGCCCTGCCGACGACCTGCCCGGTATGCCCGGCGACACGTGTCCGGAACCCGCCGCCCTGGTCGAGGGACCCGACGCCGCCCGTCGACTGCACGCGATCATCCACCTGGCCAAGACGCTCGCCACGACCCACCACTTCTCCGAGGTGGTCCGCGTCTCGGCGGCCCAGGCACGCCTGGCGATGGGCGCCGCGCACGCCTCCATCTCGGTCTGGGAGCGGGACAGCGGGCAACTGCGGGTGCTGGTCAACGACGGCGAGCTGGCCGAGGGCGAGGAGCCGCTGCCGGCCGCGGAGACGTATCCGGTCACCGACTTCCCCGACATCATCGAGTCGGAGGGCTGGCCCACCACGTGGTCGCGGTGCGTGGACGACCCGGAGCACACGCGCGACCCCGAGCGGGTCGCGGCGATGTTGCGCCGGGGGCGGCACGACTGCATGGTCGCGCCGATCATGGTCGAGGGCCGAGTGTGGGGCGAGCTGTATCTGGCCCGGCGGGCCGACCAGCCGCGCTTCGAGCCGGTGGACGCCGAGTTCGCGGGTGTGCTGGCCGCGCAGATCTCGGCCGGCCTGGCCCAGGCGGAGCACTTCGAGCGCATCGAGAAGCTGGCCTTCACCGACCCGCTGACCGGTCTGGCCAACCGCCGCGCGATCGACGCCCGGCTCGACGAGGCGATGGCCCGGCACTACCGCGACGGCGTCGTGGTCAGCCTGATCGTCTGCGACGTCAACGGCCTCAAGCGGCTCAACGACGAGCGCGGGCACGATGTCGGCGACCGCCTCCTGGAGCGCTTCGCCGACCAGCTCTCCGCGTGCGGCGCGATGTTGCCGGGGGCGACCGCCGCCCGGCTCGGCGGCGACGAGTTCTGCGTGCTGGTCGAGGGCTACCCACCCGACGACGTGGTCGCGGTCGCCGAGGAACTGTGCCGCCGGGCGCTGCGCATGCACGACGGCGAGGGCGTGGCCTGCGGCGTCGCCTCCACCGGCGACCCGGTGGGCCCGGTGACCAGCGCGGACCGGCTCTTCCGACTCGCCGACGCGGCGCAGTACCGGGCCAAGGGCTCGCGCTCGACCCGCCCGGTGGTCGCCGGGCGCGGCCAACAGCCCGACCTGACCCTGTCGCTGGCCCGCGAGGCGCAGGACGAGGCGGAGGCCGAGGGCCCCGGCCCGCACCGCGACCGCCGCCGGTTCCGCGGCGCGCTGCACAACGCGGAGCCGGGCCGGCTGCTGGCCGCGGTGCTCGCGGTCCTGGACGAGCGCGAACCGAAGAGCGTGCACCGGGCGGACACGCTGGGCCGCCTGGAGATCGTCGCGGACACCTTCGCCCGGATGCTGGACGGGGTGGCGTGGTGGGTGTCGTACCTGCCGCCCGGCGGTCGGGTGTTGCGCACGGTGCGCTATTCGATCCACCGCCTGACCGGTGTCCAGAGCGAGTCCGGGCCGCGCTACGACGCGGTGACCGCCGAATACGACCTGGCGCACTATCCGGCCACCGCCGACGCGGTCCAGGGCGGCGGCTTCGTCGCCGAACTCGGCGATCCGGGCACCGACCCGGCCGAGGAGGACCTGCTCCTGGTCGGCGGCTACAAGGCGATGGTCGCGGCGGGCGGGAGCAATGCGGCGGGCGGCTGGCTGGTGGAGATCTACGCCGACGACCTGAGCCTGAGCGTGACCGGGCTCGCCCCGGTGCTGCGCGCGCTGGTCGCGGTGGCGCTGACCGGCGGCGCGTCGCTGCCGGACTGACGCCGGGGCGGACCGGGGTGCGCGCGAGCGCTCGGAGTGGTCCGGGAGGGCTCAGGCGGTCGTGGCGGGCTCGGACACCGTGATCCGATCCGGGAGGCTGTACACGTTCGCCGAGCGGCCGCGCAGGAAGCCGACCAGGGTCACGCCCGCGTCCGCGGCCAGGTCCACCGCCAGACCGGACGGCGCGGACACCGCGGCCATCACCGGCACCCCCGCCATCGCGGCCTTTTGGGTCAGCTCGAACGAGGCCCGCCCGCTGACCATCAACACATGCCCGGCCAGCGGCAGCCGCCCCTCGCGCAGCGCCCACCCCACCACCTTGTCCACCGCGTTGTGCCGGCCCACGTCCTCGCGCACGCACACCATCTCGCCGGCGGCGGTGAACAGCCCCGCCGCGTGCAGACCGCCGGTACTGGCGAAGACCTTCTGCGCCGCGCGCAGCCGGTCGGGCAGCGTGTACAGCACCTCCGCGTCCACCCGCACCCGGTCCGCGCGCACGTCGAAGCGCGACATCCGGCGCAGGCCCTCGATGCCGGTGCTGCCGCAGATCCCGCACGCGCTCGACGTCCACACCCCGCGCATCAGGCCCGGATCCGGGGCCGGCACGTGCGGCGCGAGCACCGCGTCCACCACGTTGTACGTGTTGCGGCCCTCGTCGTCGGTGCCCGCGCAGTAGCGCATCGCGGCCAGGTCCTCGGCCGCGCCGACCACCCCCTCGGCCGCCAGGAACCCGGCGACGAGGTCGAAGTCGTCGCCGGGGGTGCGCATCGTCACCGTGACGGTGCGCCCCCCGAGCCGGATGTCGAGCGGCTCCTCGGCGACGAGCGTGTCGATCCGCGGTACCGGGGGCGCGTCGCCGCCCAGCCGTACGACCTTGTGGCGAGAGGTGACCCGACCCACGACACTGCCTTTCCCTGGTGCGTTCCCGACGGTGTTTGCCCGACGCTCGCGCGTTTCGATCCGGATCGGATGCCCCGTGCGAAGGTGCGAACTCCTTCAGGCACGGTAGCCGCCCTGGTGTTGTCGCGATCCATGCACATAATGTTCGAGTGAATAACGATCTGCACAGCGCTCCCGAAGCAGCTCCCGCCACCGTCCTGATCGGCGAGGCCGGGATGTCCCCGAGGGACGTCCTCGCGGTCGCCCGCGCCGGCGCACGCGTCGAACTCGCCGAAAGCGCGATCAAGGCGATGACCGGCTCCCGGGCCGTCGTCGAAGGACTCGCCGCGCGCACCGAACCCGTCTACGGGGTGTCCACCGGATTCGGCGCGCTCGCCGTCCGGCACATCAGCCCCGAACTGCGTACGCGCCTGCAGCACTCGCTGGTCCGCTCGCACGCCGCCGGGATGGGCCCGCGCGTCGAGGACGAGGTGGTCCGCGCGCTGATGCTGCTCCGGCTGAAGACGCTGTGCTCGGGTCGTACGGGCGTGCGGCCGGTCGTCGCGCGCACCATGGCCGCGCTGCTGAACGCCCGCGTCACGCCCGTGGTGCGCGAATTCGGCTCGCTCGGGTGCAGCGGGGACCTGGCGCCGCTCGCGCACTGTGCCCTCGTACTCACCGGCGAGGGCGAGGCGGCCGGCCCCGACGGCGAGGTGCGTCCCGCCGCCGAGCTGCTCGCCGCCGCCGGGATCGAGCCGATCGAGCTCAAGGAGAAGGAGGGTCTGGCGCTGATCAACGGCACCGACGGCATGCTGGGCATGTTGTTGATGGCCGGCGCCGACCTCGCCCGACTGTTCACCACCGCCGACATCACCGCCGCGATGACGATGGAGGCGCTGCTCGGCACCTCGCGCGTGCTCGACCCGGCGCTGCACGCCATCCGCCCGCACCCGGGCCAGGCGGCCAGCGCGGCCAACATGCTGCGGGTGCTCCAGGGATCGGCGCTGACCGGGCACCACCAGGACGCCGCGCCGCGCGTACAGGACGCCTACTCGGTGCGCTGCGCCCCGCAGGTGGCCGGCGCCGGCCGGGACACCCTGGCCCACGCGCTGCTCGTCGCCGACCGCGAACTGGCCGCCGCCGTGGACAACCCGGTGATCCTGGAGGACGGCCGGATCGAGTCCAACGGCAACTTCCACGGCGCCCCGGTCGGCTACGTACTCGACTTCCTCGCCGTCGCGGTCGCCGACCTCGGCTCGATCGCCGAGCGCCGCACCGACCGGCTGCTCGACCCGTCCCGCTCGCACGGCCTGCCCGCGTTCCTCGCCGACGACCCGGGAGTCGACTCCGGCCTGATGATCGCGCAGTACACCCAGGCCGCGCTGGTCTCCGAGTGCAAGCGTCTGGCGGTGCCGGCCTCCGCCGACTCCATCCCCAGCTCGGCGATGCAGGAGGACCACGTCTCGATGGGCTGGAGCGCGGCCCGCAAGCTGCGCCGCGCGATCGACAACCTGAACCGCGTCCTGGCGATCGAGCTGACCACCGCCGCCCGGGCGCTGGACATGCGGGTGGCCGCCGGGGCCGGTGCGCCCGCGCCCGCGACCGCCGCGGTCGTGGCCGCGCTGCGGGCGAGTGGCGGCGAGGGAGTGGGCCCGGACCGCTTCCTGGCACCGGATCTGGAGGCCGCCGACGCCTTCGTCCGCACCGGCGGTGTGATCGAGGCCGCCCGATCGGTGGCCGGCGAGCTGAACTGATTCCCTGTCAGATCAGGCAGGATGACCTGATACCGCGGCCGGGTCCGACGCAGGTCCCCGGCCGCGGCATCGGCGCGGACCGCGATCGGTCCGCGCCGGCCCGGGTCCGCGGCGGTACCCGGGCGACGTGCGAACAGCGAGGAGACATGCCGGTGGCCGACGACGACGCGAGCCCTTCCGCCCGCCTGCTCGCCCTGTTCGAGCGCCACCGGCTCACCCCCACCCAGCGCCGGATCGCGCACTGCCTGGTCCGGCACGCGGGCGAGGCGGTGTTCCTCTCCAGCGTCGAGGTGGCCCAACTCGCCGGGGTCAGCCAGCCCTCGGTGACCCGGTTCGCGGTCGCGCTCGGCTTCGACGGATACCCGGCGCTGCGCCGGCACCTGCGCGAGTTGGGCCTGCCGACCACGCCCGAGTCGGCCACCGAGGTGGACCGCAACGAGTACGTCGGCGCCGTGCACGCCGAGATCGCCAACCTGGCCCGGCTCGCGGATCAACTCGCCGACCCGGGCCCGATCGCCCGCGCGGCCGAACTGCTGGCGCCCTCGCGTCCGTTGGTGGTGCTCGGGCTGCGTACCGGGATGGCGCCGGCGCGCGGCTTCGGCTACTTCGCCGCCAAGGTGCTGCCCGAGGTCCGGGTCCTGGACGAGGGCGGCTCGCTGCTCGTGGACCGGCTCGACCAGGCCCGCGCGGCGGGCGCCACGGGCCTGCTGTGCTTCGCGCTGCCGCGCTACCCGAGGGAGTTGGGCGAGGGCCTGCGGGTCGCGCGCGACCTCGGCCTGAGCATCGTGACGGTCACCGACAGCCCGTTCGCCCCGGCGGCGGCGCTGTCCGACGCGGTCCTGATCGCGGGCGTCGGCTCGCAACTGGTCTTCGACTCGTACGGCGCCCCGATCCTGATGGGCCAGATCCTCCTGCAGGCCATGTGCGACATCGAACCCACCCGAACCCAGGCCAGGCTGGAGGACTTCGAACGCCAAGCCGGCGAGCGGGGCCTGTTCGCCACCTGAGCCGCGCAGCCCGTACGCGTTGTTCCGTTCGCGACACGCAGGCGGACAATCGCACGACCCGACTTGAGTACTCGTACTCAGGATCGGACCGGGGCCGCGCCCCACGATGGACGAATGCGTGACCGTGACGAGTTCTCCGAGGAAACCCGGCGCGCCGTGGCCCAGCTGCGGCGCGCCTTGTGGATCCTGCCCGTGGTGCTGATCCTCGGCCTGACCCTGCTCGCACTGTGAGTCGGGCGGCGGCGGCCACCGCCCGATCCCCGCCGCCGCCCGACACCGGCCGCCCGATACCTGCCATCCGCCGCTTCGGCGCCCGGTACGTTGGCGCCATGACCGACCGCTCCCCCTCCCGCTCCCTCGTGCTCGCCTCGGCCTCCCCCGCGCGCCTGAAGCTGCTGCGCGACGCCGGACTCGACCCCAAGGTCGTGGTCAGCGGCGTCGACGAGGACGCCCTCGCCGCCGGCTCCCCGCGCGAACTCGCGCTGCTGCTCGCCGAGGCCAAGGCCGACGCGGTCGCCGCCGGGCTGACCGGCGACGAACTGGTCGTCGGCTGCGACTCGGTGCTCGAACTCGACGGCAAGGCGCTGGGCAAGCCCGCCGACGCGGCCGAGGCGCTGGTGCGCTGGCGGTCCATGCGCGGACGCTCGGGCGTGTTGCTCACCGGGCACTGCGTGATCGACCGCCGCACCGGCCTGCGGGTGTTCGAGGTGGCGGCCACCACGGTGCGCTTCGGCACCCCCTCCGACGCGGAGGTGGCCGCCTACATCGCGACCGGCGAGCCGCTGCACGTCGCGGGCGCGTTCACCCTCGACGGCTACGCGTCGCCGTTCGTGGACGGCATCGACGGCGACCCGGGCAACGTGATCGGCCTCTCGCTGCCGCTGCTGCGCCGCCTCCTGGACGACGTGGGCGTACGGATCGTCGACCTCTGGACCTGACCCCCGACGGCCCACCCGGACGACCGGCCCGGCCGCCACGCGCGGACGACCGGCCCGGGGCGACCCGCCGGCTCCCGACCCGCCTTCGTCAGGCGTCCGGCCCCTCGGCTCGGTTCAGGTCGCGGCGGACCGGGCCCGGTCCCAGGTTCGGCAGGCCCGACGGCCGCGGGTGGTGCGGGCTGTCGGTGCCGGGCTGCTGTGGGAGATACCCGGCGGCGCCCGCCCGCGGTGCCGGCCCGGACGGTGGGCCGTAGCCGCCCGGCTGTTGCGACGCGTGCGGTTGGCCGTAGCCGCCCGGCTGGTGCGGCGGATACGGCTGCGGGGCCGATTCGGCGTAGGCGTTCGGCGCCCACGGGTCGCCGCCGCCCACCGGCGCGCCCACCGGCCCGGGCCCGGGACCGGGACCGCGCGGCGGAGGCGGCGCGGGGGTGCCGCGCATCCCGGCGAACATCGCGAGCGGCAGCGCGACCGCGGCGAGCACCAGGAGCGGCAGCGGTACCCCGCCCGGCTTCTTCGTCAGCCACTCCACCCAGCCGTAGTCCGCCGACGCGGCCTGGAGATCCGGCCACACCGGCCCGCACGCGGCGCCGAGCCCGAACGCCGCGATCGCCGCCTCCGGCCGCAGACCGCCGATCACCACGCCGATCGCCGCCGCACCCGCACAGCGCACCGCCAGCTGGTGTCCGGACCCGGCGGCCGGACCGATGAACTCGGCGAGGACGAGGGCAAGCGCCGCGAGGCCGATCGCGTACGCCCCGAACAACCGCGCCGCCACCGCCCCCACGACACCGGCGACCACGAGGCCGAGCAGCCACGGCACGTATTCGCCCGGTCCGTCCAGGCCCAGGCCCGGATTGGCCCGCGTGCGGTCCCACGCGAACAGCGCGGCCGGGAAGGCGGCAAGACCGACCGCCATCGCGAGCAGCGCGCCCGCCACCGAGCGCACGCCGTCCACCCGGTAGGTCAGCACCGCCGCGACCAGGCAGCCGGCCAGCGCGACCACCGGCCACAGGCCGAGCACCCTGGGCTTGTCGTCACCCATCACCACGGTCGCCGCGGCCACCCCGACCCCGACCAGGCCGAGCAGGAACACCCCGCCCTGGGCCCCGCCCTCGGACTCCTGCCAGCCCCGCCCCGGCGGCACCAGGATCCGGCCGGTGGGCAGCAGGATCAGCAACCAGGCGAACGCGGCGAGCGGCAACCAGGTCTGCAGGCCGGCCCCCGACTCCCACATCGGCTCCAGCACGTCGCGCCCGCCGAGCACGAACAGCAGCGGCACCGCCGCCGCGAGGGTCCCCGCGAACGCGGCGTTCAGCGGCGCCTGATGGCGCGGGACCGCGAGGTGGATCCACAACACCACCCCGACCAGCACCTGGACCGCGAAGCCGAACCGCAGTAGATACACGAAGCCCAGCCAGCGCGCCTGCGAACCGTCGTAGTGGGCCGCGATCGGGTCGAGCGCGGTGGTCAGCGCGGCGCCGGCCAGGCCGATCGTCAACACGCCGCCGACCGCGCCACGGCGGTGGGTGAACACACTGTCGGTGAGCCCGATCCCGCCGATCACCAGCGGTACGGCCCACGGCAACAACACCGCGACCAGATCCCACACCGACCACGACCCGCCGCCGGCGTCCATCGGCGTCGGCGCCGCGCCGTAGGCGGCCGGATCCGCGGCCGGCGCGGCGGGCGTCGCCGGATCCAGCCCCGCCCGGAGCAGCACCAGCGCACCGGTGGTGGCGAGCACCACGAGCAGCGCGCCCGGCACCCACTCCAGCGACAGTCGACCCACCGGTTCCGGGCGCCGCGCGCGGCCCTCCGCGAATCCGGCGCCGGCCTCGTAGACCTTGCGTACCACCCCGCCGGCCATCGCCGTCTCCCCCTGGTCGTGTGGGTGCAGCTTAGGGAAGAAGCGACCCCGCCCGCTCCCGAAGCGGACACCCCGCACCCCGCTTTTCGAATCCGCCGGAAATCCCTCGGACCACCCGCCCCACGACCCGCGCCGCACCCGTCGACGCTCGGCCATTACCTCCGAGGGAATCGACCGCCCTCCGCGCGCCCGGCACAGTCGTCGGTGTCGGCAAACGACCCTGGAGGACTCGATGAGCACCCAGTCCCTGAACCCCACGTTCGCGACCGGCGGGCCCGGCGACCGTGTCCGCGGTGACACCAACCTGTTGCGGCTCGCGCTGCGGCTCGACGCGATCGCCACCGGCGCGGTCGGACTCGCCGCGCTGGCCGGCTGCGCCTTGGTCGACGGCGCCCTCGGTCTGCCCACCGCGTTCCTGGCCGGCCTCGGCGCCTTCCTGGTCCTGTACGCGGTGGGCGTCTGGCGGATCGGCGGCTCCGACACACCGCACCGCACCGCCGTACGTGCGGTGATCGGCCTCAACCTGGTGTGGTTCGCGGACAGCGTGGCGATGGCGATCGCCGGCTGGCTGGACCCGACCACCCTCGGCACCACGCTGATCGTGCTCCAGGCCGTCGCCGTCCTGGGCTTCGCCGACCTGCAGATCCTCGGCCTGCGCAAGGCCCGCACGTCCCTCCGGTGAGGGAGTCGCGCGGGGCCGGCGGGCCGAACCGGACGCGTCGCGCCGAACTCGCGGCCAACCGCGTACGGTCGGGTCCCATGAGTTCGGGATCCACGACCGTCACCGGCGATCGCTCCGCCGGCCCCGCCGCCCGGCGTACCGGCGGCGAGCTGATCCGGCACTGGCGCCGGCACCGGCGTCTGAGTCAGTTGGAACTGTCCGTGGAGGTCGCGGTGTCCACCCGCCACCTGAGCTTCATCGAGACCGGTCGCGCGGTGCCCAGCCGGGACATGGTGCTGCGCCTGGCCGAGCATCTGGACGTGCCGCTGCGCGAGCGCAACCGCATGCTGCTGGCCGCGGGGCACGCGCCGGAGTACCACGAGAGCCGCCTGGACGCGCCGGAGCTGGACCCGATGCCGGCGGTGCTGCGGCAGATCCTGGTCGGGCACGGCCCGTACCCGGCGGTGATCGTGGACCGGGCGTGGAACATCGTCGACGCGACGCCGAGTATCGCGATGTTCGTCGAGGGCGTCGCCCCCGAACTGCTCACCGAGCCGCTGAACGCCTACCGGGTCAGCCTGCACCCGCGGGGGCTGGCACCGCGGATCGTCAACCTCCCCCAGTGGCGCGCGCACCTGCTGCACCGACTGCGGCGCCAGGTCGCGATCACCGGCGATCCGCTGACCCGGGAGCTGTACGACGAGGTGAGCGGCTATCCCGGCGGCCTCGACGACGAGCCGCCGCCCGGCGCCGGTCCGGGCGCGCCGGCCATCACGATGGGGATCCGGCACGGCGGGGAGGTGTTGTCCTTCGTCAGCACGGTGGCCACGTTCGGCACCGCAGTGGACATCACCGTCGCCGAGTTGTCGATCGAGTCGTTCTATCCGGCGGACAAGCACACCGGCCGACTCCTGCGCGAGTGGTTCGGCGACTGACGCGGGCCCGCCGGATCCGGCCGGGTCCGCGCGGCGCGGCTCACGGGCGGAGCCGGCAACCCCAGACGTCGGCGGGTGGAGTCTGCGGGTCCGGTCGCCACTCGCCGAGCATCGACCAGTCCCAGGAGCGGAACGCGGCCAGGGCGGCGTAATTGTCCCGCGGCACCCGGACCGCGGCGAAGCCGGCGTCGGTGCCGGCGAGCAACCTCTCCCGCATGCGCCCGGCCAGGCCCTGTCGGCGGTGCTGCGGGACGACCATCAGGTCGACGATCACGAACACCTTCCCGGCCGCGGCCGATTCCGCGACGTCCACGGGCAGTTCGCCGTGCAACCCGGTCCACCAGCCGCTCGCCGCGCGCGGCGGGAACCCGTAGGCGCAACCGGCCGCGTCGCCCCCGCCGTTCGCGACGACCATCTCGAAGCCGGGTTGTTGGATGTGGTCGGCGAAACGCCGCAGGAATTCGGGGCGGCCCGACGGATCCCCGCCGTAGGTCTTGACGTATGTATCCGCGACGGTTTCCCGCTGCTGATCGGCCTGCCAACGGGTCAGCCGGCGCAAGAACACCTCTGCCACCACAACCTCCCGTCCAGGCATCGGATGCCTCGGACCTTCACATCGTGGCAGCCCGCCCCGCTCGGGGGAAACACCGTGCGGCAAAACCCGCTCGTCCGGGTCGTTCGCACACCTCCGGCCCGCGGCCGGGCGGTCCGCCCCTTTTCCCCGGTTCCACCGTTTCGCCCGCCCCGAGCCGGCCGGACTCGTAGCCTGCGCACGAGGGACGGCGAGGAGAGGTCGGATGAGCCGAGACGTGCGGGAACCGGGCAACGCGTGGGACATGTGTGCCGAGGGTCACGACGACCACGAATGGGTGTACCAGTACGGCCCGGACGGGCCGGCCGGCAATCCGTGGGCCAAGGCGTGCAAGCACTGCGGAAAAATGGCGGGGGCAAACGTACCCGAAAGCGGACTCCTCGGGCGGTCCACGGGTGGCGACTGTCTGGGCGGCTGACCCACCCGACCCCTAAACTGAAACACGTTCCAGATACACCCGGGCACGAGCACCGGCCTGGTCCGGAGTACGTTGACCCCACCGGCAACGTGGCCGGCAGCTCCATCGCAGGCCATGCAGCCGGCGGGTTGCCGTACCCATGAGGACGTGGGGCGGCGGATCGTGCCCGCCCCCGAATCCCTAGACTCTCCGCAGTTGAGGAGGGAGCCAGATCGTGCGCAAGGTACTCATCGCCAACCGTGGGGAAATCGCGGTCCGCGTCGCCCGAGCATGCCGGGATGCCGGTATCGCCAGTGTGGCCGTCTATGCCGAGCCGGACCGGGATGCTCTGCACGTGCGGGTGGCCGACGAGGCCCACGCGCTCGGCGGGAACACTCCGGCCGAGAGCTACCTGGACGTGGCCAAGGTGTTGGGGGCCGCCCGGGACTCCGGCGCGGACGCCATCCACCCCGGGTACGGATTCCTGTCGGAGAACGCGGAATTCGCCCAGGCCGTGCTGGACGCGGGCCTGACCTGGATCGGGCCGCCGCCGCAGGCGATCCGCGATCTCGGCGACAAGGTGGCCGCCCGGCACATCGCCCAGCGGGCCGGCGCGCCCCTGGTCGCCGGCACCCCGGACCCGGTCTCCGGCTCCGCCGAGGTCGTCGAGTTCGCCGAGGCCAACGGCCTGCCGATCGCCATCAAGGCGGCGTTCGGCGGTGGCGGGCGCGGGCTGAAGGTGGCCCGCACCCTCGAAGAGGTCCCGGAGCTGTACGACTCGGCGGTGCGCGAGGCGGTGGCCGCGTTCGGCCGCGGCGAGTGCTTCGTCGAGCGCTACCTGGACCAGCCGCGGCACGTCGAGACGCAGTGTCTGGCCGACACCCACGGCAACGTCGTGGTCGTGTCCACCCGTGACTGCTCGCTCCAGCGCCGGCACCAGAAGCTGGTCGAGGAGGCGCCCGCGCCGTTCCTGACCGACGAGCAGAACGCCGAGCTGTACCGCGCGTCCAAGGCCATCCTCAAGGAGGCCGGCTACGTCGGCGCCGGGACCTGCGAGTTCCTGGTCGGCAAGGACGGCACGATCTCCTTCCTGGAGGTCAACACCCGGCTCCAGGTCGAGCACCCGGTCACCGAGGAGGTCACCGGGATCGACCTGGTCCGTGAGATGTTCCGGATCGCCGACGGCGAGGAGCTGGGCTACGACGACCCGCCGATGCGCGGGCACTCGTTCGAGTTCCGGATCAACGGCGAGGACCCGGGTCGCGGCTTCCTGCCCGCCCCCGGCGAGGTCACCACGTGGCTGCCACCGTCGGGTCCGGGCGTGCGGCTGGACTCGGGCGTCGAGCAGGGTTCGGTGATCGGCCCCGCGTGGGACTCGCTCCTGGCCAAGCTGATCGTCACCGGTCGCGACCGCGAGCAGGCGCTCCAGCGGGCCAAGCGCGCGTTGGACGAGTTCGTCGTCGACGGCATGGCGACCGCGCTCACCTTCCACCGCGAGGTGGTGGTGGACCCGGCGTTCGCGCCCGAGCTGGGCGGCTCGACCGAGCCGTTCACCGTACACACCCGGTGGATCGAGACCGGCTTCGAGAACACCATCGCCCCGTTCGGCGGCGGCGCGGACGCGGCCGAGGAGGCTGCCGAGCGCGAGACCGTGGTGGTCGAGGTCAACGGTCGACGCTTCGAGGTCACCCTCCCGGCGGGTCTGGGCGCGTCCGGCGCGGCCCCGGCCGCGGCGAAGAAGGCGCCCAAGCGCGGCGGCGGCAAGAAGGCCGGCGCCGCGGCGAGCGGCGACGCGCTGGCCAGCCCGATGCAGGGCACCATCGTCAAGGTCGCGGTGGAGGAGGGTCAGCAGGTCGCCGAGGGCGAGCTGATCGTCGTCCTGGAGGCCATGAAGATGGAACAGCCGCTCAACGCCCACCGCGCGGGCACCATCAAGGGCCTGGTCGCGGAGGTCGGCGCGACGGTCACCTCCGGCGCGGTGCTCTGCGAGATCAAGGACTGAACCGAATCGGGGACCGAGCCGGATCACGGACCGAGCCGGAACGGGAACCGAACCGGCTCGGCGAGTGGGCCGGATCGAGCACCGACCCCGGTCGGACCCGAGCCGCATCGGGTCCGAGCCCGGGTCGAGCGGGACCGAACACCGAGCACCATCGAACACCCGTCGGGATCCCATCCGATCCCGCGCATCGCGATCGCCCCCGTGTCGAAACCCTCGGCGCGGGGGCGATCGCGTCCGTGGGGTGATCGGGCCTTCGGCCCGCGTGCCGCGCGCCGTGCCACCGGCGCCGCGGGCTCGGCCCGCGGTGTGCTGCCCGGGGGGCGCCGGGCGAGGCGGCACGTGGTCTTCGATCGCTCGCTCACTGGTCGGGCATCACCCCCGGGACACGCATGTCGCGCATTCGCTCCCCGTTGAACTCCGCGCGGGCGCCGGGGACGGCCCGTTGCGGAAGGGGGGCGATGTGCACCTGCGCGCCCAGCTCGGCCAGTGCCTCGCTCTCCGGACCGGGGGCGTCCTCGTCGGTGACGAGGTGCGTGATCCGCTCCGGGGCCACCGTCTGGAACATGGTGTCCACACCGATCTTGGTGTGGTCGACCATGACGACGACCTCGTGCGCGGCCTGGATCAGGGCCCGGTCCACGCTCGCGGACAACATGTTGGGGGTGGACAGGCCACGCTCGGCGGTGAGCCCGTTGCCGGACACGAACGCGCGACGCACGCGCAGACCCGCGAGGGCCTGCTCGGCACCGCTGCCGACCAGCGCGTAGGACGACCCGCGCAGCGTGCCGCCGGTCATCACGACCTCGACCCGATTGGCGTGGGCGAGTACCTGCGCGACCAGGAGGGAGTTGGTGACCACGGTCAGCCCGGGGATCCGGGCCAGCCTGCGGGCCAGCTCCTGCGTGGTGGTGCCGGCGCCCACGACGATCGCGTCCCCCTCGTCGACGAGGGAGACCGCGAGGTCGGCCATGGCCGCCTTCTCCGCCGCCGCGAGGTGGGTCTTCTGCGAATAGCTCGGCTCACGGGACAGCCCACCGGGCAGTACCGCTCCACCGTGCCGACGGTCGAGGAGCCCTTCGGCCTCCAGGGCCCGCACGTCCCGCCGAACCGTCACCTCGGACGTCTGGACCACCCGGGCGAGTTCCCGTAGGGACACCGCTCCGTTGGCCCGCACCATTTCAAGAATCAGTTGACGACGCTCTGCTGCGAACACGTGACGAAGGTAACGCGAACGACCGGCTCTTATCAGCCGGTTGCGACTCTTACCCGAACTTGTTCATCGAAGTGATAAGAGTGCTTCGGTTTCCGGGCGCAGCGAAGCCACAGCGTTCGGGAGGGCCAACCATAACGCTGTTCACCGGGCGTCGGATAGCGCTGATGTACAGAGATTTTGCTGCTCCATACAGACTTTGACGGCGCGTCAGCCGGACTCGACGCATGGCGAACACACCGCGAGGCGGCGATCACACCCGGTCCGATTCGAGTATGCGCGGCGACCACGGCGCACATCGGATGTTCGAGAAAAGCCACCCGTAAGTGGAGTACAAGGGAGCGTGGAATCCGAATTCCGCGCGCCCCCCGTGCGCCGGAGGCCACGCCCCCGAGTTACCGATCTTGAACTCGGGGGCCATCCGAGGAGTACCGCGCCGATAGTGATCGGCCCGACCTCTCGGGGCGGTTCGACAGATTTTGCGGGTTTCGCGGATTCGGCGCAGACCGGGTCAGGAGCGCTCGCGCCGGTGCAATTGCCGGGCGGCCTCGGCGATCGAACCCGAAAGCGACGGGTAGACGGTGAATGCGCTGGCGATCTGGTCGACGGTCAGGTGCAGGTCCACCGCGAGCGCGACGGTGTGGATCAACTCGCTCGCGCGCGGCGCCACGATCACGCCGCCGACCACGATGCCGGTGCCGGGGCGGCAGAACAGCTTCACGAAACCGTCGTGGATGCCCTGCATCTTCGCGCGCGGGTTGCGCGACAGCGGCAGCTTCACCCCGCGCGCGTCCATCTCGCCCGCGTCGATCGCGGCCTGGGTGTAGCCGACCGTGGCGATCTCGGGGTCGGTGAACACGTTCGAGGACACGGCCTTGAGGTTCAGCGGGGCCACCGCGTCGCCCAGCATGTGGTACATCGCGATCCGGCCCTGCATCGCGGCCACCGAGGCGAGCGCGAACACGCCGGTGCAGTCACCCGCCGAGTAGACGCCGTTGGCCGTGGTCCGCGAGACGCGGTCGACCCGCACGTGTCCGGTGTCCTTGAGGAAGACGCCGGCCTCCTCCAGACCGATGCCCGCGGTGTTCGGGATCGCGCCGACCGCGACCAGGCAGTGGCTGCCCTCGATGATCTGCCCGTCGGTCAGGGTGACGATGACGCTGTCCCCGTCCCGCTTGACGCTCTCCGCGCGCGAGCGGGACATCACCCGCATGCCGCGCCGGCGAAACACGCCCTCCAGCACCTCGGCCGCGTCCGGGTCCTCGCCCGGGAGCACCCGGTCGCGGCTGGAGACGAGGGTCACCTTGGAGCCCAGCGCCTGGTACGCGCCGGCGAACTCGGCGCCGGTGACGCCGGAGCCGACCACGATCAGCTCGCGCGGCAGCTCCGACAGGCCGTACATCTGCTTCCAGTTCAGGATCCGCTCGCCGTCCGGCTCGGCGCCCGGGATCTCGCGCGGGTGGGCGCCGGTGGCGATCAGGATCGCGTCCGCCTCCAGCGTGCGCTCGCCGCCGTCGGCCAGGTCGGCCACCACGCGGCGCGGCCCGTCGAGGCGGGCGGTGCCGCGCAGCACCCGTACGCCGGCGCGCGTGACGCCCTGCGCGATGTCGTTCGACTGCGCCTTGGCCAGCTGCAATACACGCCGGTTGACCACGCCCAGGTCCACGCCCACGATCGGGCGGTCCAGCGTGCCGGGGGTGCCGTCGTCGACGTAGATGCCGAGCTCGTGATGCGAGTCGGCGAAGTTCGTCATGACCTCGGCCGTGGCGATCAGAGTCTTGGACGGGACACAGTCCGTCAGTACCGCCGCACCACCCACGCCTTCCCGCTCTACCACCGTCACCTCGGCTCCGAGCTGTGCCGCGACCAAAGCCGCCTCGTATCCGCCGGGTCCTCCGCCTACGATCACAATCCGAGTCACGGGTGTCATTCTCTCCCATGACCGCGCGTCGCGTAGGCTGCGGCCATGCCCCTCTACGCCGCGTACGCAAGCAACCTCGACGCGCGGCAGATGGCCCGGCGTGCCCCGCACTCACCTCTGCGCCACACCGGTTGGCTGCCCGGCTGGCGGCTGACCTTCGGCGGCGAGCAGTTGGGGTGGGACGGATCGCTGGCCACGGTCGTCGAGGACGAGATGTCCCAGGTGTTCGTCGCGCTCTACGACCTGGCCGAGATGGACGAGCCCGACCTCGACCGCTGGGAGGGCATGCCACTCGGCCTGTACCGCAAGGTCCGGGTCCGGGTGGAGTCGCTGTTCGGCGAACAACTCGCCTGGCTCTACGTGCTCAACGACTACGAGGGCGGCCTGCCCTCGGCGCGCTACCTCGGCATGGTCGCCGAGTCCGCGGAGTCGGCCGGCGCCCCCGACGACTACGTCAAGGAACTCCGCAACCGCCCCTGCTCGTAGCCCGCGGCGGGCGCTGTCGCGTCCTTGCCCGGCCGTCACCCGCCCGCCGGCCGCGTCACCGACCTCACGGGTGAATACACCCGGCGCTCGGCAGCGGGTCACCTCCGTGCTGCTCGGCGCCGGTGCCCTGGCGGTCGTCGCCTCGGCCTTCGCCCTCCGGCCCGCGTGGGGCGTCACGATCGTGGTCGCGCTCTACTCCTGTGCCCGGCTGCTGCCGCGCGCACCGGGCCGGGTCACCGTGGACGTGCGCCGCGTCGGCGTCGCGCGATACGCGTGGCGCGAGATCACGGCCGTGCGCGAAGTGCGCCGCCGCGGTTCGCGCGAGGTGCGACTGCTCCTGATCGACGGGCGTGCCGTGCGCCTGCCCGCCCCCGGTCGAGCCGCGTCCGGTCGCCGATCGGGGCTGAAGCACCGCGCACGATCCGGGCCGCCGTACCCATCGCGTACCGCGCCGCCTGAACGGATGTATCAGCTCGTATCCGTACGAATCCTCCCCCGCCGTCATTGCGGTCGTATCACAGTCTTCTACGCGCATAGACCCCGGCCACGCTGTTCACAGGTGCA
Organism: Embleya sp. NPDC056575; assembly: GCF_042793325.1. Classification (NCBI taxonomy): domain Bacteria; kingdom Bacillati; phylum Actinomycetota; class Actinomycetes; order Kitasatosporales; family Streptomycetaceae; genus Embleya; species Embleya sp. NPDC056575. Next base: position 2,669 of record NZ_JBHTVA010000042.1, on the reverse strand, counting down.
GCATTTACGCTCATCGATGTGAACGTATTGGATAGCCACGACCCGTACACGGCCGCCGCCGAGGCCGCCGAAAGCCTGCAGCGGATCACCGGTGCCGCGACGCACGACATCGCGCTCGTCATGGGCTCTGGCTGGGTGCCCGCCGCGGACATGCTCGGTGACCCGGAACACGAGTTCCCGGTCACCGCGCTGCCCGGCTTCCCGCCGCCCGCCGTCGAGGGCCACGCCGGCACGGTCCGCTCGCTGGTCATCGGCGACCGCCGCGCGCTGGTGTTCCTCGGCCGCACCCACCTCTACGAGGGCCGGGGCGTCGCCTCGGTCGCCCACGGCGTGCGCACCGCGGTCGCCGCCGGCTGCAAGGCCGTCGTGCTGACCAACGGCTGCGGCGGCCTGCGCCCGTCGTTCGTGCCCGGTCAGCCCGTACTGATCAGCGACCACATCAACCTCACCGCCGCGTCGCCCATCGTCGGCGCCAACTTCGTCGATCTGACGGACCTCTACTCGCCGCGGCTACGCGCGTTGTGTCGCGACGTCGAGCCCGACCTCGAAGAGGGCGTGTACGTGCAGTTCCCCGGCCCGCACTACGAGACCCCGGCCGAGATCGGCATGGTCCGGGCGATCGGCGGGCACCTCGTCGGCATGTCCACCACGATCGAGGCGATCGCCGCGCGCGAGGCCGGCGCCGAGGTCCTGGGCATCTCCCTGGTCACCAACCTGGCCGCCGGCATGACCGGCGAACCGCTCAACCACGAAGAGGTCCTGGCCGCCGGACGCGCGTCCGCCGAGCGTATGGGCCGCCTGCTCACCCAGGTCCTGCCGCGCATCTGAGCGTGTGGGTCCGCCGGCCCGTGCGGACCCTTCCCGATCCCCTCCCGATCCCTTCCGCACCGAGGAGTCCGTGTTGAGCGACGTCATCGAGATCGCGCGCGCCTGGCTGGCCGAGGACCCGGATCCGGACACCCGGGCCGAGCTCGAAGCGTTGCTCGATTCGGACGACCGGGAGGCTCTCGCCGACCGCTTCGCCGGCCTGCTCCAGTTCGGCACCGCCGGGCTGCGCGGCGAATTGGGCGCCGGGCCCAACCGGATGAACCGTGCCGTGGTCATCCGCGCGGCGGCCGGCCTGGCCGGCTACCTCAAGAGCGTGTACGTCACCGACACCGCCGCACCCGCCGCGACCCGCAACGCGGTGGTGATCGGGTTCGACGCGCGGCACAAGTCCGACGTGTTCGCCCGGGACACCGCCGCCGTCATGGAGGCCGCCGGGCTGCACGCGCTGGTGTTGCCCCGGCCGCTGCCCACCCCGGTGCTCGCCTACGCGATCCGGCATCTGGGCTGTGTGGCGGGCGTCATGGTCACCGCGAGCCACAATCCGCCGCGCGACAACGGCTACAAGGTCTACCTCGGCGACGGGTCGCAGATCGTGCCGCCCGCCGACGCGGAGATCGCCGCGCACATCGCCGCGGTGCGCTCACTGGCCGACGTACCGCTCGCCGAGGACGGGTGGGAGACGCTGAGCGAGGCGGTGATCGACTCCTACCTCGACCGCGCGGTGTCCGTGGTCGACCCGGCCGGGCCGCGCGACGTGCGGATCGTGCACACCGCGATGCACGGCGTGGGCACCACCGTGATGCTCGGCGCGTTCGACCGCGCGGGCTTCGCCGACATCCGACCGGTGCCCGAACAGGCGGACCCGGACCCGGACTTCCCGACCGTGGCGTTCCCCAACCCGGAGGAGCCCGGGGCGATGGACCTGGCGTTTCGCACCGCGCTCGCCGAGGACGCCGACCTGGTGATCGCCAACGACCCGGACGCCGACCGGTGCGCGGTGGCGGTCCCGGACCCGGCCGCGACGGGCGGCTGGCGGATGTTGCGCGGCGACGAGGTCGGCGCGCTGCTCGGCGCCGAGGTGGCCCGCCGGGGAACCGACGGCGTGCTGGCCACGACCATCGTGTCCTCCTCGCTGCTCGGCGCGATCGCCCGGGACAACGGCATCGTGTACACCGAGACGCTGACCGGCTTCAAGTGGCTGGCGCGGGTGCCGAACCTGGCGTTCGCGTACGAGGAGGCGCTGGGCTACTGCGTCGACCCGGCCGGGGTGTGCGACAAGGACGGCGTCACCGCCGCGCTGATGCTGGCCGAACTCGCGGCCGGCGCCAAGCGGGACGGCCGCACGCTGCCCGCGCTGCTGGACGAGATCGCCACCCGCTACGGCCTGTACGCGACCGACCAGTATTCGGTGCGGGTGGATCGCCTCGACCTGATCGCCGACGCGATGCGACGCCTGCGTACCGAGCCGCCGCACACGCTCGGCGGCCTCGCCGTGGCCGGCGTCGACGACCTGCTGAACCCGCCGGCCGCCGACCTGCCGCCGACCGACGGCCTGCGCTACACGCTGGCCGGGGACGGTGCGGACCTGCTCGCGGGTCGGGTGGTGGTCCGCCCCTCCGGAACCGAGCCCAAGCTCAAGGCGTATCTCGAGGTCGTGGTCGACCCGAAGCGGATCGCCGCGATCGGCGTGGCGGCCGCCCGTACGGCGGCGGACGCGGCGTTGGCGGCCCTGAAGCGGGACCTGGCCACGACGCTGGGCATCTGAGCACGGACGTTTGATCGAACCCCCGGCCGAACGGGCCGGTGGAAGCGCGTGGGGCGGGGCGGCCGATCGGCCGCCC
>NZ_JBHTVA010000041.1:0-99245 GCF_042793325.1 Embleya sp. NPDC056575 | reverse complement strand
GCCGGGCCCCGGCCGCCGCCGCGTTCGACGGTTTTCGATCGGCGTATCGACAAGGCCGGCCACATTGCCGCGCTGGGCCTCGACGCTGCGTGCTCGCGGTGCCGCAGCGCGGGCACAGGCGGTGGGGGCCGGTGGCGGACATGTGCGACAGGTCGTCGAAGCGGTGGACGGAGCGTGGGTCATGTGTGGCCCTGTCGGATGTGCGGGGTGCGTGCGATGCTTGGCCACCACTCCTCGCGTTCCCGCCTCCATTGCCATGCCTGGGCTCGTCGTTCGACCCTGAGCCTGGCTCTATAACGTGCGTCGATTCGAGGTCGGACGAGTCCGGCCGTCCGGGCCGGGGGCGGGCGCACCCTGTCCGTCGGCGCTCGGGTGGTCGCCCACGAGGCCGGGAATCACGCAACGCGCCGTTCCGATCGAGTTCGACAGCCGTGAACAGGCCGTCGCGGCATACGAGAGCGAGACATACCGGGTGGCACCGCCGGCCCTCCCCGACGGCTACGAGCGCGACTTCCGCATCATCGAAGGCATCGAAGGCATCGACTGTCCGGCGAGACCGGCCATCGCCGAGCATCCGTCACCGCGGTGGCAGGCGTTCATTCGTCGCCGGGCGCGTCGACGAACTCGGCGCCGATTTCTTCCAGACGCTCGGCCGCGTAGGACGCGTCGACCAGCGCCTCGGGGGTGTGGACGCCCGGCGGTACGGCTTCGCCGCGCAGCCCGAGCAGTCGCTCGACACCGAGGGCGATGCCCAGTGCGGTCAGCGGTCGTTGCCCTTCCGGATGGACGAGGTAGCGGTGCAGGCCGCGCGGTTGCCCTCCCGGGCCGGTTCCCTCGACGTCGATCCGGATCTCGACGGAGGCGGGGCCGCCGCGTCGCCGACGCGCGGACTCGCCGATGGCGAGGTCGAAGCGGACGTTCGGCGCTCCCGTCGCCAGGGCGAGACTCGGCACGTCGAGGATGGCAATGCTCCGGCCGGGCACGAGGATCCCGTCGGTACCCGGTACATCCGTCCGTGCATCGGGTTCGGCGACCCACGTGAACACGCCGTCACGGCGTACCAGTCCGGCCGAGGTGGCGATGGACCAACGCTCCAGATCCGCCAGCCCCGCGGGGCCGCCGCTGTCCGACTCGTCCAGGACGGCACCGATCCGGATCGTGTCGATCCGTTCGAACTCCCTGGTGGCGTACAGCGTCGCCAGAACACCGATTCCCGCGCAGAAGTGACTCGCTACCAAAACCGGTGCATCGCCCGGCCGTTGGGCGCTCGCGACGATCTCCGGTGCGATGTCCACCAGGCCGCTGGAGATGCTCAGGTAGGGCAACCCGCGCTCCTGCGCGAACCGCAGCCCCTGCAATCGGTTGTCCCACAGCGCGGCGACGACCGCCAGACATCCTCCGTCGGTCGGCAGGCCCAGATCCCCGCGCCGCAGGTCGACGGTCACGGCCGTGGCCGCGCCGAGTTCGTCGGCGACCCGCCGCGCGCGGCCGAGGTCGCGGCCCGCGATCGACAGGGGCAGTTCCGGGTGCCATCGGCGCAGCACGGCGGCGGCGCCCGCGCCCGCCTGCCCCGAACCGCCCAGGATCAGAACCGAGTCGGACCGTCCCATGGTGAGTCTCCTTCGCAGCAGCTAACCTACATTTTGTAACCTACGTTTTGTAGCATAGCCTGGAAGGAGACGGCAAGGGAGGACCATGGCGACCACACCGACCCGCCTGTCCAAGCAGGCCAGGCGGGAACAGTTGCTCGACACCGCTGCGGCGATCGTGCGCACCCGGGGCGCCGACGGGCTCACGCTGGTCACCCTCGCCGAGGCCGCGGGCGTCAGCAGGCCGATCGTGTACGACCACTTCGGCACCCGCCCCGGCCTGCTGCTCGCGCTCCACCGGCGCCTCGACGAACGCCACCGGGCCTCGGTCACCCGGGCACTGCGGGACGCAGCGCCCGTCGCCGAGGAGGTCGCCCGCGTCATCGGCGCCGCGTACTTCGCCTGCGCCACCGACATGCCGGAACTCAACGCCGTCTCCGCGGCGTTGAAGGCCTATCCGGACATGGAGACGGGCGGACAGGACACGGCCGACAACTACACGGACCTGATGGCCGCCGCGCTGCGGCCGTACACACACCTCGAGCCCGACGCCCTCCGGCTGTGCTGTGCCGGCGTATTGGGCGCGGCCGAGGCGCTCGCCACCGAACTGAACCGCGGACGGGCCTCGGCGGAAGAAGTGGTAGACACGCTGACCGGCCTGATCATGGGCGGACTCGAGGCCGGGTCGTGAGTTGTGACTTCGTAGTGGTGGTTGGTGTGTGACCCGGGGTGTTGCGGGTTGGTTGGGAATGCTTCGTGGCCGTCCGTGTGGGCTCGGTGGGGTCTGGCCTGGGGGTTTCGCAGGTTGGTTTGAGCATGCCCGGGTGTGCGGCAACGAAAGTGCCGCTCCGGTCCTTGGCTGGGGTGGGGATGGTTCGGTGGCCGAGGAATCCGAGTGCCGGCCGTACCCAGAGCAGGGCGCTGTCGCGCGCTATGTGTTCCGGTCTCGCGTGGTGGGTTGTGGGGCGAAGGTCCACGCGCGGTGGTGTGTGCGCAGGAGGGGGAGGTGGCCGTTCCAGGCGGTGTCGGGCAGCGGCGTGGGCCCGTGGATCGTGATGTTCCCGGTGGTGTCGATGTCGAAGCCCCAGGCGAAGCCGACGAGCGGGACGACGTGGCGTTGGATGGTCTCGGCGATCGGGGTCCAGGCCAGGAAGGTGTGGGCGAGCCAGGACATCGGCGCGCGGTCGAGTCTGGCGGGGGAGTCGAACAGGGTCGGGGCCGGGCCGAAGTAGCAGTAGGGCGACCGGGAATCGGGGAAGAGTACGAACGGGTCCATTCCGAACACCGCGCCGCCCGACGCGTCGTCGCTGGAGCACACGAGCTGGACCCAGCCGAACATGGCACCGTAGCCGCGACCGGGGTGGGTGACGCGGGCGGTCAGACAGGGGAAGCCCAGGGCCTCGGCGGTCTGTCCGACCGCGGCGGGATCCTCGACCCGCTCGACGGTCGCCTCCACCGAACCGGCACGCCCCTCGCGCACGAACGACAGGATCACGCCCCCAACCTGCCAGGACCCGCCGGGCGCCCACAAGGCCGGACGGGTGTGGACGAGCCGCGGCCGGTCCCGGGCGACGCCGACCGCAGAGCCTTCCGCAGAGGGCCCCGCGGAAGGGAACCGCTCGGAGTCGACCGGGTTCAGCGGGCGTCCTTGTCGGTTGTCGGTGTCCGGCGTGCGGAGGAGGCGATCGAGCGGCCGGGCGTCGTCGTGGGTCCCGCTGTGGGGAGTCGAGTTGGTGATCCCGATGTAGACCGGCCCGCGGGTGCGTGTCTCCTCCGGTCCGTCCTGGGCGAATTGCCGGCGCAGGCGTTTGCGGGCCCGGCCCGAGGTTCACATCCGTCTCACCCCGCCGACGAACGCCACGCCCTCGCCGCCGCCCTGCGCTGGGCCTGGACCGGAACCACCCCCGCCACCACCCGCGACGTCGGGCCCGATGAACGACCGGCATGGATGAGGGCGTGCCGACGACAGCTCGCCTGCGCGACGTACTGAGCCGTGCTGGGCGCGTCGTGATCGCCGAGGGGTCGCCTGACGAGGTGGACTCCGTCAGTGTGGCGCGGACCGTGGTGACCGGTGCCGAGATCGCGGACTTGGCCCGGCTGCCGGCCATTGTGGACGGCGGCACCGGCGACCGGTGCCGTGGCCGGCCGACGGTCATGGTTCACGACGGCGAGGGCGAGCCGATCGCCTGCTGGACGCCGCACCACCAGTCCGGTCTTCGAGGGCTCGGTGACTGCGATGCCGATCTGCGGGATGGCCCGGCGCTCACCGAGTGGCTCGCGGAGCGAGGTCTGACCGGATCTCGTAAGGTCCAGGCGATGCTTGCCGCGCAACGGGCTGCGGAAGCGCAGCGGCGGCAGCGCCGGCTCCAGGCCGCGCCCGCCGGGCTGCGCGACGCTGCCAGGGACGTCTCCGAGCCGCCGGGGCGAGACTCGGCGGCCTGGTCAGGTCGCCTTCGGGACGCCGAGGCCCGCCTCGGCGCGCTCGTCCGAGTCGCCTATCCCGACAGGATCGAGCGGATCCTCGTGCTGCCGGCATGGGCGGGGGTGCCTGCCAGGGAGTCCGCCGGCGGCCTGACGTGGTACGACAGGGTGGTCGAGCAGCTGCTGCCGGCCGAGGACCCCGACCTCATCCTGGCCGCGCTCACCGCCCGCTCGCCGAGTCCGGCCCAACTCGACGGCACGGCCGAACTCTTCGCGTCTCACGAATGGACCGAAGCCCACGGCACGCGCCTGCCCGAGCCACTGCGGTCGATGCTGCTCGGACACATTCGAGCGGACGGCACCGACGCTATGAGGTTCCGGATGTGCCACGGCTACTACGGTGCCGAGCCATCTGCCTGACGGGACGCAACGAGCGCAACGCGCCTGGAGGCACGGTGTTCGACGACGCAGAGCTACTTGTCGCTTGGTGACAGCTTCGGGAGTTCAGGTCCTCGACGTCACCCCGGCCCGCCGTCGGCAGCGATCCCACCCGACCGGCAACGCGCCTTCGGCATCTCGCCGTTGCGGCGCCTGGAAACCGCCACCGCGCGCATCCGCCGCTCGGAGGCGGAGAACCGGGAACTCCGCATGGCGCCGGCTCCGGGCGAACGCGGGGCCGCCGAAGTGCCCGGACAGCCGCTGCCTCCTGGCATCATGCCCTCATGAACGTCTGGGCTCACGACGGCCTCCTCTATGAGGTGGATTCGGGCTACAGCCTGCCGGACGACGCCTGGCGGTACGAGTTGGCAGGCATCTCCGGCGCGCCCGGGACAGGACCGTACCTCGTCGTGATCATTCCCGACGCCACGCCGGACGACGGTCCCTTCACCCCGAAGCAGGCCGAGCACGTCCGGACGGTGATCCACGATGGACGGACCCCATGGCCGGTCCTCCTCCGCTTCGTGGATCTGATCGAGGGCTCCGGCGACGTTACCCACGGGCACGAGGCAACCTCGGACATCGGCACCCTGACCTCGTCCACCAACGAATGGCAGTTCGCCGACCGGCGATTCGAGGTGAACTCGTTCCACATCGGGGACCGGGACTCCTGGTGTTGCGAGCTGTATGAGGTCGCCCCCGAGACGTCAGAGAACAACTGCATCAAGGTACAAATTCCCGGTGCTCGGCCGGCGGAGAGTCCGTTCGTTGCCACGGCGGCCGATCAGGCGACGTTCACGGCCCACGGTGCATGGACGCTGCCATGGCCGGTCTTCCGACACTTCCTCGACGTCATCGAGACATCGGGCGACATTGTCGCAAACACAACGGCAACCGGCCATCCCAAGCCTCCGCCGACGCCGTGATCGAAAAAGGTCGGGACGCGTCGTCGTCGACACGCCGAAGCGGAGCTCTGAGCACACCGCACGGTGACCCCTTGAAAGTGCCGGGCCGTCGAGCACGCCCTTGGTTCGGGGCACCGAGGAGCCGTTGATGCGCCACCCCGACGCCACGTACGCAGCTCGGCTTGCCGCCTACGGGACCGTGAGCACTCAGCTCTCGTTGCTGAGCGACCACCGGCTCGGGGAGGCCGTGGCAGCCGCCACCCCGCTCGGGTCGGGCATCGGCGGCAGGTCGGCGGAGCTGGACATCAATGGAACGCGCGTCTTCGTCAAGCGGATCCCTTTGACGGACATCGAATTGCGCCCGGAGAACGCGCGATCGACCGCGAACGTCTTCGACCTGCCGATGTTCTACCAGTACGGGGTGGGCTCGGCCGGGTTCGGTGCCTGGCGGGAGCTTGCCGTGCACACCATGACCACGAACTGGGTTCTGGGCGACGAGTACGCGGGATTCCCCCTGATGTACCACTGGCGGGTTCTGCCCGACTCGCCTCCCGAAGGATTCACCGACGACTTCGGGGGCCTGGAGGGGGCCGTCGCCCACTGGGAGGGATCACCCGCCGTTCGTCACCGGCTGGAGGCCATCGGCCGGTCCTCGTGCAGCCTGGTGGTCTTCTTGGAGCACGTGCCGCACACACTCGCCGAATGGCTGGCCGACCACCGCAAAGCCGCCGTGTCGGAAGGCGGGGACGGCTTGCCCGTCCAGTGGGTGGAGAAAGCTCTTATGGACGGAGCTGCCTTCATGAGTTCTCGCGGACTTGTCCACTTCGATGCTCACTTCGACAACATCCTGACCGACGGCCGCCGGCTCTACTTCGCCGACTTCGGACTTGCCCTGAGCTCCCGCTTCGACCTTTCGTCGGGCGAGTCCAGCTTCCTCTCGGACCACCTCGCGTACGACCGCTGCTACACCGCGAGCCACCTGCTCCAGTACCACTTGCTCGACGGCGTGCGCGGTGACACGGAACGGAAAGCCTTCCTGCACGACTGGATCTCGGGCCGGCGCCCTGGCGACGTCCCACCCGCGATCACGGCCATCATCGACCGGCACGCACGCCCTACCGTCATCGTGGACTCCTTCTTCCACCGTCTTTTCACCGAGAGCAAGCAGACGCCGTTCCCGACCGCGGAGATCGAGCGGCAACTGGGCGCCGGCATCACAACCCCGAGCTGAAACACGCCCGACACCGTCCCCGGCGAGTCGGCCCCGCCTCACCCGCTCCAGGTGCTCGCCCTCCGCCTGATCGCAGCCCTCCGCATTGCCGAACCCCAGCCGAAACTGGCGCGCAAGCACTGCCGGCCAAGCCCATGACCGTTCTCACCGATACTGACTCTTCCACTGGTCCCCATGGCCGACCCCCTTCAAGGGGTCACGCCGGGGCTCCGGCCGCCTCCCCCTGCGGTGCGCGTCGGGCATCGTCGCCCGGATGGACAGGTCCAGATCGAGGCGGCTGTTCATGCCCAGCTCGAACGCCGGTGGCCATGTTCCTGAGAGACCTTCAGGCGATCGGTCGACCCGCGACGACCCAGAGGTCGTACGGCATGGATCTGCTGCGCTGGTTCCGCTTCCTGTGGGCGGTCGGCATGCGCTGGGACTTCCCCTGGCCAGACGAGGTTCACGCGCTCACGCCCATCACAATCCCATGGATCTCTATCGCAACGAACGCTCGGGGTTGTATCGGCCGCGGCCAGTTCAACGGGTGCCGCGCTGCATCCCGGACGAGAAGTTCAACGACCTGTTCGCCCGCCTGCGCTCGCACCGCGATCGGGCCCTGGTCGCCTTCTGGGTGTCGTCCGGCGCGCGGGCGTCGGAACTGCCCGGGGCCGGATACGGCGACGCCGACGCGGGTCGACAACTGGTCACCGTGGTGCGAAAGGGCACCCGGGCGATCCACCAACTCCCGGTCTCTCCCGACGCATTCGTCTGGTTGAGCCGCCGCCTATCGGATGGCCCGCGATCCGCAGATGTCGCTCACCGACGTGCAATGGGTGCTCGGGCACGCGCACCTCAGCACCACCGAGATCTACCTGACGCCGATCACCGCGGACGTGATCGCCGGAGTGTTCGCCCACTCGGAAGGGTTCTCAGCAGCTCAGGTACTCGATCATCGCGTCGGCGGTATCCGCCGCCGCGCGATGGAAGTCCGTGAGGTTCACCAGGTCGTGGACGACCTTCCGCTGCCAGTCGTCGTGCCAGGGCGTGGAGAACTCGAGTTCCTCCACCAACGCGGTCATGCGCCGCGGGTTCGCGGAGAGCCAGGCCTGGTACGGCGCGCTGCTCAGAGTCCCGGCCGCCGCGGTGACCTCTTCGGGGGTGAGGGTCGTGACGACGGTGTATTCCTGCACCTCGCCCTCGGGGCTGGTCCACAGGTCCGTGCGCGGCTCACCGCCATGGACGACGAGTTCGGTCGAAACCTGCCCGGGGCAATACTCCACGAGCACCCGGTCCAGCACCGAGCAGTGGAACTCCACCCCGGTGACCAGGCCCGCCCTCCAGAGTTCGGGTTGTTGATCCCAGTACGGGACGAGTGCCGGCAACTCCCGCGGAGCCGAAGACGAGACCGCCTCGGCCGAGGCACGTCGCCAGAAGAAGGACACGCTCACGTTCTCACTCCGATGATTCACCGACCGCGGTCCGCAATCGCGACGAACGCGGCCTGGAAGCGTCGGCCGACAACCCCGATACGCGGCCGGACCCACTGCCGATCACCCGGCACGGATCGGAAGCGGCTTCCGGCCGGCGACGGTCCTTGGCCGAGCCCAATCAGCCGGATGGGACGGTGCGTTCCGCCCGGGCGTGTCACCGGCGTGGAGGGTCACCGGTTCGAACGATCCGTACGGCTCGCGGGTCTCGGCGGCCCGCGGAGGAGGCGGCCGCGTCGACCCCGCCGCCCGACAGGGCAACGCGGCAACTCCGCAAGGCCCGACCTCGACCCGGGCCCGGCCGACCGGGCCGCCGATGGCCCCCACGCGGCACAGCCCGCACGACAACGCCACCAGGCGCACCGCGGATGTCCCCCCACGGCCGACCTCCCGCAGGCAGCGGCGGACGATGGTCCGGCACCGGCACCGGCACCGGCACCGGCTCCGCTCGACGGTGACGGCCTCGGCGTCCGTCAAGGGCTCCAACCGCACGCGGCGGTAGGTGTGGGAGTGCAGGTTCGGGGCCCGTTTCGGCAGCGTCATGCCCCAGGCGGGGGAGCCGACGACGATCAGGGCGGGGTCGACGTCCGGGTTCTCGGCCAGGGCCGCGAAATACTCCAGCGCGTCCTTCGGCAGGACGTCGGCGTGGTCGACGATCAGGGTGCGCGGGGTGTGTTCGAACGCGCGGGGTGACGCCGTGTTCGAAGTCGATCTGCGACCGCGGGACCACCCGCCCGGGCCACAATCGCCCCCCACAGCGCCTCCCGCACGCCCGCCATCGTGGGGCGGGAGCGGAACGTCAACCACGCCGCGTCCCGGCCCCGTTCACGTTGCGGTGCGCGCAGCGCGGCGGCGACGGCGGTCTTGCCGACTCCCGGTACCCCCGGTGACGCACAGCACGGCCGGTGTCGCGGCCGCCTCCCGCACGGCATCCCCGACCTCCAACAGTCCGGCGGGGGTTGCCGTGCCCCATCCGGGCACCACATCGACACCGTCCTCGGCTTCCGTCCCCACGCGACGCGCCCTCTCGATCGACACCCCCGAACCCGACCCGGTCTGACGCACACCCCGGCCCACGACCCGAGAACCGGGGAAGCACCGGCTCCGGAACACGCCCCGACGCCCCGCGTCGCCCCCGCACGGGCGACGACCGGGCGCGCCGATCCTCGAGGAACCCGGTCCGCGGCCGGGAACGGCGCGCCGTGTCGGGTGAATTCGCTCCCGTGCCCGGCCCGCCTCGGCGGGTGCCCGCGTGGGAGCTCTGCGTGCGCTCAGGAGAAGCTGCGCCATTCCTCGTCGGGGATGCGGCTCTCGGATGCGTCCGAGCATCGGGGTGCCCATTCCCGGGCGACGAATACCGACCGGGTCAAAACGCCGTCCCCGGCGCGTTGGACACGCATCACGACACCGATGTCAGGCGCGCCGGGGCTGCTTCTCGACCTGTCGGGCATCGGCGCGGAGTACATCGCGGGGTGGCGCAAGCGGTTCGGTGTGTTCGAGAACGCGATCGAGGTGCCCTTGCCCGGACCCGACCAGGAGGACCCCTGGGTGACCCGGCGTCGACGCGAGGCGGAACGCGCCGCCGAGGTGAAGGCGGCGGCGGAGGCGGGACGAGGGCTCACCGGCACCCTGACCGCGACCTTCCGCGACCGAGGCGACGAATCGCCCTCACGGCAGCCGCCGCCCGCTGCCCTCCGGATCGGGTGCGTGAGGGCAACGACGACCCGGTTGACCCGTTCCGGAGCCGACCCGAATCCCGGCAGGCCCCGACGAACCTGCCCCGGACCCAACGTGTGGTCGAGGCAGGCCGCTCGGGAGTCGACGAGCGTCACGTCCAGGGACGTGCGTTCTCCGCGTAGGTGGTGAACAGGTGTGTCGCGGTGAGTCTGTGGTGGGTCAACTCCTCCTGCACGGCGGGCCCCACCGACCGATGCCGTCGCTCCGCGCGACGGCGTATGGGGTCGTCGCCTTCTTGAGCGCGTCGAGTCTGTCGGGAGTGACCACCCACATGCTCTTCATCGGGATCGCCTTCTCATGGGCTCGGCGGCTCGGGTGAACGATCACCGGCAATTGCTTCACGTCGGGTGGTACCCCGGTTCCACCGCACGCTGCCGCCGAGCGGATTCAGGTCTTTCTCGGTGATGATGTCCGTCTCGCAGCCGGTCTTGAGTTCCACGAACGGCGTGCAATGTGTTGCTCAGAACCCACAGGTTGTCCGGACCGGTGCAGTACACCATCTCGGGACGCACACTCTGGAACCCGAGGTGACGGCCCAGGCGTTCCCATGCAGCGTCGGCGTCGTTCGGAGGGCATCGATCCGCCGTCGGCCGCGACGCGTTTGTCGAGCACGGGAACCCGCCGGTATTCGTCGCCCCGAGAGTGGGCGCCGAACGCGGATATCAGTCGGGGCCTTCCCCGGTGGCCGCGTCGAGGGCATACACGCTGCGGTCGCTGCTGCCGACGTACACCACACCGCCCACCACCGTCGGTGAAAGAAAACCCGAACCGTGAGGGTGGGACCACCTCCCCGCCCCGGTGGCGGCGTCGAGGGCGAACATGCCGCGACGGTTGCCGACATACACGACACCGTCGACCACCGTCAGCGACGTTTCGACCGGGGCATCGGTGGTCACGGACCACCTCTGGGCCCCGGAAATCGTGTCCAGGGCGTACACGTTGTTGTCGGCGCTGCCGACATACACCAGCCCACCCGCCACCGCCGGTGCCGTGCACTGGCCGCGGCCGGCCGCGACCGACCACTTCTTCGATCCGGCCGCCGCGTCGAAGGCGTGCACCATGCCGTCGTCTCCGGCGACGTACACCACGCCGTTCGCCACCAGTGGCGACGACAGCGGCCTGTCGACGCGAGAGGACCACTGCCTGGTCCCACTCCCCGCGTCCAAGGCGACCACGTAGCCGTCGAAACCGGTGCTGACGTACACCAGGTCGCCTGCCGCCGCCGGATGCATGGCGACGCCGGAGATCACGAGAGTGGACCACTTCGTGCTCCCCGTAGCCGCACGGAAGGCGTACACACGTCCCAGATCGCCGACGTACACCACATCGTCCGCCGCCACCACCGCCGAGGTGAGCGACCCGTCCGTCGAGGCGGTCCACCTCTGCGCCCCGCCGACCGCGTCCAGGGCGTACACGGTCGTGCCGTCGTCACAGACATACACCACGCCGTCGATCACCGTCGGGGACCGGTCGACGGGGCGTGTGGTGGCGTGGGACCACTTCTTCGCCCCGGTCGCCGCGTCCAGGGCGTACACGTTGTCGTCTCCGGCGACGTACACCACGCCGTTCGCCACCGCCGCCCCGGCGAAGACGATATGGCCGGTTCGAAACCGCCACGTCTGGGGGTTGCGAGCCCTCTTCGCGGTCGGGTCGTCGTTGCCGCGGAGGAGCGCTCCGGTGATCCCGACCCCGGACACCGCCGCGGCGCCCGCTGCGGCAAGCCACAAAAATCTGCGCCGATTCGCGTGGTCGTGAGGTGAGAGATCCGCGTCCGTGCCGGTGGGAGTGTCCCGCTCTGATCCGGGGGTATCGGTCCCGGGCGCCGCTCGGGCGGCTCGGGCGTTGGGGGCTGTCAGAGTCTGTGCGGAGGCCCGGAGGGCAGGCGTCTCGCGGAAACCGCCCTGTGTGTCCCGGCCTTCGGCATCGGATCCGCCGGACATGGGTGCCGGGCTCGCGACGATCCGGGCCAGCCGGTCGCCGACTTCGGCGGCGGAGGCGGGGCGATGAGCGGGATCCTTTGCAAGCAGGGCCAGGACGAGGTCGTCGAGTTCGGCGGGGACGCCATCGCGCAAGGACCCGGGCGATTGCGGGGTACGGCGCAGGTGGGCGTTCATCATGGCCACCGGGCCGGTGGCGTCGAACGGTATGTGTCCGGTGAGCAGTTCGTGCAGGACGCACCCGAGGGAGTACAGGTCCGAGCGGGCGTCGCCGGGTTGTTCGTCGAACCGCTCGGGCGGCATGTAGGCCAAAGTCCCCATGACGGTGCTGGAGCGGTGGGTGCTCTCGACGTGGCGGGCGATGCCGAAGTCGAGCACCTTGACGTCGCCGCCCTCGGTGAGCATGAGGTTGGCGGGCTTGAGGTCGCGGTGCACCACGCCCGCGTCGTGCGCCGCCGCCAACGCGGCGGCCGCACGCATGGCCCAGCCCACGGTGGTCGCGACGGACGGCAGTCCGTCCTCGACGAGGACCTTCGCCAGGTCACGTCCGGTGAGGAACTCCATGACCAGGAACAGTGTGCCCGCGTCCGGATCCTGGCCCGCGTCGTACACGGTGACCACACCGGGATGGTTCAGGCCGCCGGCCGTCCGAGCCTCCCGGAGGAACTGCGCTGACCCCGAGGTATCTCGGACGTCGTGCACCAGCATCTTGACCGCGACCCGCCGATCGATCACCCGGTCCCTGCCCTCCCACACCTCCCCCATGCCGCCGCGCCCGACAAGCCGGACCAGGTCGTACCGACCGGCCAGAATCCGCGTCACCATCCGCCCCCGAACATGTCTGCGGTGCCCCGCTGTTCGATCGCCCGGTCGATGCCTGCCCCCGAACGATCCACGCGCGGTGCGGGGTCGCGAACCGGGGCACGCGCTCGGCGCGGGGCGCCGGACGCCTTGGACGATACCCAACTTCGCGCGGCACATGGCGTAATCGGCTGGTGGGCCCTCGGGCGTGGGCCTCCCGCACTGCCTTGGCGGGGCGCCGCCGCCGCCCGTGACCGACACCCCGATCGTCGAATCACCGACGGTGACGCCGCTCTCTCGAGGAAGGCCCGAACGCCTCCGGCATCCGGGCCGGTACGCCCCGGCACCCGGACGCGATCGCCCTGCGGGCGCTCGACGCCGTCGTGACGCGAGATCCGACCCCCGACACGTGGGGTATGGCCGTCCTCTCTGAACGCCCCCGGCCCCGCTGGACCCAGGTCTTGACCGCCGCGCGCTGCAGCTTCGCGACCACCGCGGGATGGGTCATCGAGGGCTTCCTGGAGGCCGACGCCGACGCCCGGCACCACCACCCCACCCCGGGCCGCCCCGGCGCGGCGCAGGCCCGCAACCTGCAGGCGGCCGGCCGCCCCCTCGCGACCACCGTCACCGACGCCGTTCCCGCCGTGGCCGACGACCCCGGCCGGCTCCCTGCCGTCCGAACACCCCGCAGGCGACGAGGCCACCTGCGGCCTCCGGTAGCCCCCGGGTCGGCACGGGCCCTGTCACGGGACGAGGGAGTGCGGCAGCGCGGCGGCTATCGCGACGGTCACGCCGATCCCGCGGCCCTCCGCAGCGCCCACGTACAGTCCCAAGACCCCGGCGACGGCGCCGATCACGACCCACCGCAGCGGCAGGCCGGTGCCGTTCGGGCCGGGGGAGGTCAGGTGTCCCGTGTTCGATGTCCGCCGGTTCCACGACGATCCGATCGTCGATGCTCAGCACGGGTGTTTCGTGCCGCGTGTGATCCTCGGGCTCGTCGGTGTTCTCCAGGCGGTTCCGGAGACCTCCTCGACGTGGCGTATGACTGCCACACGCCGCTTGGCCTCATGGTCGAGTGGCGGGGCGATGGGGTTGGACTTCGGCATGTGGATCTCCGTAGTAGCGGGCGACCGGATGCCAACGATGATCGTCAGTTTCAGACGCGGACCTTGCCACGTCCGCCGACAGACGCGACCCGCGGCCACCATTCCTGCGGCTTCGATCGCCCGTTGCCGTACCGCCGGCTGTGGAACGTCTTCCTCGGACCTGCGGAAACGCCCACGTACAGCGGCTGCCGCGTCCGTCAAATGACGTATGCGCGGCCTCCGCGCGGCGTGATCTCATGCAGCCATGAGTCAGCTCGAAACCAGCAGCGGCGCGTCCTTCGACCACCGTGCGATGCAAGCAGCCGCGCGCAAGCACCTCTGGATGCACTTCACCAAGATGTCGGCGTACGACGCCAAAGACGTGCCGATCATGGTGCGCGGAGAAGGCGCTTATGTATGGGACTCCACGGGCAAGCGCTATCTCGACGCTCTCGCCGGGCTGTACGCGAACCAGGTGGGCCACGGCCGTATCGAGTTCGCCGAGGCAGCGGCGCGGCAGACCAAACAGCTTGGCTACATGCCGATCTGGTCGTTCGCGCACCCCAGCGCCATCGAGTTGGCCGAGCGCGTCGCCGGCTACGCGCCGGGCGACCTGAACCGGGTCTTCTTCACCACCGGTGGAGGCGAGGCGGTCGAGAGTGCTTGGAAGTTGGCCAAGCAGTACTACAAGCTGACCGGCCGCCCGACCAAGCACAAGATCATCTCGCGCTCGATCGCGTACCACGGCACCAGCCACGGCGCGCTGTCGATCACCGGACTGGCGGGCATCAAGGCGCCCTACGAGCCGCTGGTGCCGAGTACCTTCCGGGTACCGAACACGAACTTCTACCGCGCTCCGATCCACGACGACGACGTCAAGGCCTTCGGCCGCTGGGCCGCCGACCAGATAGCGGTGGCGATCGAGAACGAGGGCGCCGACACCGTGGCGGCCGTCATCCTGGAGCCGGTGCAGAACTCCGGCGGTTGCTTCCCGCCGCCACCGGGCTATTTCGAACGCGTGCGCGAAATCTGCGACGAGTACGACGTGCTGATGATCAGTGACGAGGTGATCTGCGCCTTTGGCCGTCTGGGCCACATGTTCGGCGCGGAGCGCTACGGCTATGAGCCCGACATGATCACCTGCGCCAAGGGAATCACCTCCGGCTACGCACCGCTCGGCGCCACGATCGTGAGCGAGAAGGTCTTTGAGCCCTTCGGCAAGGGCGACAACACGTTCCTGCACGGTTACACCTTCGGCGGGCACCCGGTCGCGACGGCGATGGCCCTGGCCAATCTCGACATCTTCGAGCGCGAGGGCGTCAACGAGCACGTGCGGGCCAACGAGAACGCCTTCCGCGGGACGTTGGAGAAGCTGATGGATCTATCGATCGTCGGCGACGTTCGCGGCGAGGGGTACTTCTACGGCATCGAACTGGTGCCGGACAAGGAGAACAAGGGCCGTTTCAAGGACAACGAGACCGAGCTGGAGATGCTCGATTTCGTGTCTCGCCGGCTGCTGGAGGCGGGCCTGTACTGCCGCGCCGATGGCCGCGGCGACCCGGTCGTCCAGGTCGCGCCGCCGCTGATCTGTGGCCAGGAGCAGTTCGACGAGATGGAGCAGATCCTCCGCTCGGTGCTGAGCGAGGCCTATGCACGCCTCTGAGACCCATCGAGGACTCAGAGGCCGCGGACCTTCAACGTCTTGCAGGAGCAGGGACCCGATGTGCATGGTCACAGGCCACCGCCGGGCGGCTCAGGGTCTCTTCGCCGGCCGGCGTGTGCTGCATCAACTGATCGAGACGAGGAAGGCGTTCACATGCCGCATGAGTACGAGTCGTATGTCTACAGCATGCTGCGCGAGCAGGGCGTGGAGAAGGAACTGGCCTTTCCGCGTGAGGAGTTCGAGGGGCGGATCGCCCGCGCCATCGAGACCGCCGGCGATCTCGGCCTGGATGCTCTGCTGCTGACCACGACGCCCACGATCGGCTACCTCACCGGTGCCGACACCTGCATGCCACCGACCTACCTCGCGGCGCTGATCACTGTCGACGGTGACCTGGTCGTACAGTGTGCCGACCCAGAGGTCGGCACCATCTTGCGTCACAGCATCGTCGAGGACCTCGTGGTCTTCCCCTGGACGGATGTCGGCAGCGCGGGCGGCGCTCTCACCCGGCTCCTGAAGTCGCGCGGGCTGGCTTCGGCCCGGATCGGCATGGAGCTCTCCAGTCCCGACAACTTCGGCCCCAGCGGCGTGGACGTGGCGACCTATCAGGAACTGCGCGAGTCGCTGCCCATGCTGTCGATCGTCGACGTCGCCGAGCAGGTGTTGGAACTGAGGCTGATCAAGTCGGACGCGGAGCTCGCGAAGATGCGCGCGGCCGGTCGGATCAGCACCGAGGCAGCCCTGGCCGCGCTGCGGGTCGCCGGCCTCGGAGTGAGTGAGAACGCGGTGGCGGCGGAGGCCTATGCCTTCGCGACGAAAGCAGGCAGCAATGCGATGTCGATCGACCCGATCGTCGCGAGCGGGGCGCGCACCGGCCTGATGCCGCATCTGCCCTACCGCGACAACATCCTGAAGGCCGGCGACCCGGTTTTCCTGGAGATGACCGGCACCGTCTGGCGCTACAGCGCGCCAATCATGCGTACGGCGGTGGTCGGCAAGCCCTCGGCGCGCGTGCAGGCGCTGACCGACGCGACGCTGGAGGTGCTCGACATCCTGTTCGCGGAGATCAAACCCGGTCGCAGCGGCGACGACATCGCCCGGCTCGCGGCCCCCGTCTGGAAGAAGGTTCCCGACGCCTTCTTCCACGGCGGCTACGGCTATTCGATCGGCATGGGCTTCCAACCGTCGTGGACCGAGAACGCGGTCTACATCGAGATCGGTGGTGAGCGGGTGCTCGAACCCGGGATGACTTTCCACCTCGCGATCAACCCGTGGGTGCCTGGCGGCGAGGGGGTCGGCTTCAGCGAGAGCATTGTCGTGACCGACAGTGGTTGTGACCTGCTTACCCTCGGCACCGGCAGGGAACTGCTGCTGCGCTGAGCCCCCGCCCTGATGTGGGACGCCGTGGCGGGACACACGTGCCCGCTATCCGTGGGGGACGGGTTACCGGAGCGAATACGTACCTGAGAACCCGGTGCTGCGTCATGCAACGCGGCGAACCCACACTCGATCCAGTCCGAACCAGGCGCGCTGCCGATGACGGTTGTCTTGGCTCGGCCCGACCGGTATCCGGAGGTTCGGCCGATCTTCCTCGGCTGCATTCCTGCGGCGTAGGGGCGTCACCAGAGAACAGCAGGGCCATGGGCCCAGGCATAGGCAGCTCGCCGCGCCTGGGCCCTCGCCTTTTCCGGAAGGCGATCGTCGCGTCATGGCGTGCCTGGATTTTTCCATCCGTTGGTACAGCGCCCCGAATCGATGTTCTTGCGTTTGTCTGATGGCCGAGGTCACACGCCGTACCTAGCATCTGTGGAACCTCCGACGTCGAGCCATCTCGTGGCCCGGGCGGTCTGCTGCCGGAGAACTGCGAGATACCGGCCGACCAGCAGCCGTCGTCTCGACCCCATGACATTCGAAAGGACCTGCAGAATGAAATTCGAAGAGCGGTTGCGGCAAGCCGGACTCAAGCCGGAGCTGCCTTTCCCGGTAGCCGAGTACGAGCGTCGGATCGCAGCGGTGCGCGAGCGGATGCGCGCTCGCGACATCGACCTCTTGATCGTCTCCAACACCTCGAACTGGACCTACCTGACAGGCTACGACAGCACCATGCCGTCGTGTTACGGCGTCGGTCTGCTTCCTCTGGAGGGGAAGCCGGCCACGCACACGGCGGAGCTGGAGGTGCCGTGCGTGATGCATAACTCGATCGTCGAGGACATCTGTGTCTATGACACGCAGAACGACACCACGACGGCCGACCAGCTCGCCGATGTGCTGCTCGATCGCGGTTACGACCGCAAGACCATCGGCGTGGAGATGGGCTACCCCGACACTTTTGCGATCGGCGCCTACGACACCAGGAGCTATCTGACGCTCAAGGGGCGGCTGCCGAAGGCGACCTTCGTTGACACCACCGAGTTGGTGCTCGACGAGCGGGTCGTCAAGACCCCGGCGGAGCTGGACTACATGCGAAGCGCGGGAAAGCTGACCTGGTTGGGAATCGAGGCCTCCTTCGAGGCGACGCGCGTCGGCGCCACCGACAACGAGATCGTGGCCGCCGGCTATCACGCGATGATCGCGGGAGGCAGTGAACTGCTGTCGATCGACGGCATGTGCATGGCGGGCCATCGTGCCGGGCTCGGCCCGCACATGCCCTTCAAGCGCACGACACTGCAGGACGGCGACACGGTCTTCCTCGAGTACACGGGCACGTACAACCGCTACAACGCACCGACCCAGCGGGCCGCGGTCATCGGCACGCCGTCGCCGCTGGTGCGCCGCCTGGCCGACGCGAGCCTGGAGACGCTGAACCTGCTGATCGAGAACATCGGCCCGGGGCGCACCGGCGACGATATCGCCCAGGTCGCCCGGAAGGGCCTGCGGCCGGTGTGGGACGAGGTCTGGTGGCACGAGGTCTACGGCTACTCTGTCGGACTCGGTATGCAGCCGACGTGGACAGAGTCGCCGACCTACATCGCCCTGGAAGCCGAGCGCGAGTTGCGGCCGGGCATGACCTTCCACCTGCCGATCTGCATCTTCACCGGGGGCCGGCACGGCGTCGGCTTCAGCGAGACCGTCACCGTGACCGAGAACGGGTGCGAGGTGCTCACTCCGGGAGCGCTGCGCGAGCTGGTCATCCGATAACCGATCGCTCGATGAGGAGGAGTGTTATGAGCATCGACTCGACCAGTATGGCGCAGGACTTGCCCGAGGTGACCGAGGAGGCGGCCGACGGGCGCCTTCGCGGAAGCCTTGGCGTTCCGCACCTGCTATTCACGCTGCTGGCCTACAACGGGCCGCTCATCGGTGCCGTGGCGTACCAGCCGATCGTCATCGGCTACGGGAACGGAGTCGGCGCCCCGATGGCCTTCATCCTCGGTGGCGCGGTTCTCATGCTCTTTGCGCTCGGATTCGTGGCGATGTCCAGCGGCGTCAAACAACCCGGCGGCTTCTATTCATTCGTGGCGGCCGGCCTCGGCCGGCGCGCGGGGATGGGAGCGGCATTCGTCGCCATTGCCGGATACTTCGTGATCTCGGTATCCAACTTCTCGTTCTTCGGCCTATCGGTCAACGGCCTTTCCGATCGTTTCGGTTGGTCCCAGGAACCGTGGTGGTGGTACGCCATACCGCTCCTGCTGTTCTGTGGCGTGCTCGGGTACTTCCGGATCGACGTGTCGGCGAAGGTCCTTGCGATCCTGTTGGCAGCCGAGCTCGTGATCGTCGGCGTCTACGACACCATGGTGGTTGTGAAGGGTGGCGCTCACGGGCTCAGTGCCAACTTCCTTCATCCCGACGTTGCCTTTTCCGGGTCCTTGGGCGTCGCGCTGCTGTTTGCCGCCATGATGTACGGCGGCTTCGAAGCAACCGTGGTATTCCGGCACGAGGTCAAGGATCCGGACCGTAGTATTCCGCGAGCCACCTACCTGTTCATTGTGGGCGTCGGAATCTTCTACGCGTTGACCACCTGGGTGACGGTCGAAGGTCTGGGGGAGAGCGGGGCCAAGGCCGCAGCGGCGGCGGACCCGAGCGGCTCGGTCCAGGACACCATGCGCAGATTCGCCGGCCTCGCGACCGTCGACGCGACCTCGGTCCTACTCAATACGAGCGTCGTAGCCGCATCCCTTGCCCTGTACAACGTGCTGTCCCGGTACGTGTTCCGACTGGCCGCGGAAGGAGTACTGCCCAAATCACTCGGAACGCCGCATCCGGTTCATCACTCGCCGCACCGCGCCTCCATCGCGACCGGTACGGCACTCATGGTGGGGGTGGTCGTCGCGGCACTGGTCGGTGTCGACGCGAACCAGTTCTACGCGCAACTCGCCGGAATCTTCTCCTACGCTCTGTTCTTCCTCTTCGTGCTCACGAACATCGCCGTGCTGGTCTACCTGAACCGTCCTCCGATGGTTCAGAGGTTCAGCGTCTGGCGACGGCTGATCGCTCCGGTCCTCGCCTTGGTCGGGCTGAGCGTCGTCCTCTATCTGGGGCTGACGAATATCACCGTTCTCCTCCCGGTCGGCCAGGCCGTCGGAAATGCTCTGATCGCCGGGCTGTACGCGTTGTTCGTCGCCGGATTCCTTTTTGCTCACGTGATCAAGAAGCGGCGTCCCGAGGTGTACGCACAACTCGGGGGAAGCTGACGGGTGAAGAAACCGTCGTACCGCGGCGCAGGGGAGCCCCGGCGCCGCGGCACGAATTCGTCATCCGAGCCCGGCGCTCCGGTGACCCGCGGCCCAGGCGGGGTCGAAGGATCGAGCGCTCGCGTTGGTGGTGAGCGCCGGCGCGCCCAGGAGGCAGGCGCCGCCCAGGCCACTATGGACCGTGTGCCGCAGGAACCGGGCGACGCGCAGCGGGTCACGGGTTCCCGTTGCCGCCCACGCACTTGCGACCAGGTGCACCTGGTCGTAGGCAGTGGTGGCGATGGGCCACACGGGCTCCTCGCCGAAGCGGCGCCGGTAGCGCTTGTGGAAGTCCCGGGCGAGCGGGTCGTCGGAGCATGCGGGATCGGTCGACCAGAGCACCGTTTCGGCGATGTCGTCGAGGCCGGGGCGGCTCGGCACCGACGCCGCGTGCAGATAGTAGACGTGGGGGTGCGAGTCACCGGCCCGCAGGACGCGCCGCAGCTCGACGCTGGTGCGGGTCACCAGATGCGTGATCACGACCGCGCTCGGGTCCATCGCGTCGACGCGGGCGACGACCTCGCGCCAGTCCGGCGCGTGGGGCGGCACCTGGATCAGCTCGCCGAGTTCCCATCCCGCGTTGGCCGCGGATTCGAGGAAGGCCGTGGCCGTCGTGTGTGCCCGCAGCGCCTCGGTTTCGATGAGGACGATCCGGCCACTTCCGGGCGCCGGGTCCGAGCGCATCGCCAGGTTCGCGAAGAGGCTCGTCAAGCCGCGGCCGTGGTGGTTCTCGGTCGGGTGGGCGCGAAGGACATTCCACAAGTGCGCCGGGCCGGTGCCGACCTTGCGGTCCTCGGGAACACAGGGCGCCAGGTGCACGAACGGGCGCCCGTACGCGGCGACTTGGTCCAAGTCGAAAGGGTTGTCCGCGCTCAGGTTCGTCGCCATGAGGGCATCGACGCGCTGGTCGATCAGCGCTGCCATGCCAGTGTGCACCGACGCGGGGTCGAGGATGTCGACGTCGACGACCACATGCTGCACCGTGCGGCCCCCGATCCCGCCACGGGCGTTGATCTCCTCGACCGCGATTGCCGAGCCGCGGGCCGCCTCGACTCCGTCAGTGGTGAGGGAGCCGTACGACGCGGCGATGGTGCCCATCCGGAAGGGGCGCCTGCCGGGGAAGGCCACGATCACCGACCTATCGGGCCCGCGATCCTGATGCGCTGAGCGGCTGGACCGCTGCTCGACCTCGACCGGACCGATCGAGGTCAGGTCGGTGGCGCCGCCCGGGACGGGCAGCCGCAACAGGCCCGCGTCCACGGCGAGAGCAGCCAGTCCGCCGCGCCGGCTCTGCCCCACCTTGAACAGGAGCCGCTCCACCTGGGTGGACACGGTGCGCGTGCTGGTGCCGAGGCGCTCTGCGATCTGGCCATTGGTGAGGCCGATCGCCAGCAGCGTCAGGATGTCGATCTCGCGCGCGGTCACGCCGCCGGGCAGCTCAGTGGGGGCCCAGGAGAGCACCGCCTCGTCGGGCTGCGGCTCCGGTCGCGCACGGCGCTCGATCCGCACGGCGAGCCACGAGTCACCGATACGCCAGAGGAAGCGCACGTCGTCGCGGGCAGTCCGCAGGAAGCCACGCGCGTAGCCGACGAGTTCGTCGGGTCCGCTCATGCGGGCGCCCGCAGGGCCCTCGTCGGCCGCCGAGACCACGAGTTCGCCCTCGACGACGGGCAGGCTCCCTGCTCCGATCGGCGGCACCGTGGCGACGGTCGGAACCTGCTTGCGTGCGATCTCCATGTTGCGCCTCGGGCCAGAGAGTTCGCGGTGTGGCCGCGTGCCGAATCTGTCGCATCAACACGCTAGGCAGCGGGCGAGAACAGGTCTTCAGACAAAGACCAGAAGCTTTGCGCGCCTGGTTTCTTGCCTTTGGCTGAAGATTCCCCGCACCTCGTCGCCCTACGTTGGAGGCCGTTGAGAGGGGGAGGACGTGGACCGTCTTGTGGTGATTACCGGAGCGGCCGGCGGCATCGGATTGGCCACCGCTCACGCATTCGCCGGCCATGGATATCGCGTCGTCGGATGGGATCTGAAAGACCCGGGCGACGACGTTTTTACCAGTTTCCACGAGGTCGATGTCACCGACCAGGCGGCACTACGCGAGGCCGCTGCGCAGGTCCGCGAGAGCTTCGGCTCGGTGAGCACCCTGGTCGCGAATGCCGGAATCAATGTCGCCGGCGGGCTGCTCGACACATCGGAGGAGGACTACGACCGGCTCTTCGCCGTGAATGTCGATGGCATCACCAAGACCTGCCGCGTATTCCTTCCGACGATGATCGAGGACGGCGGCGGCACCGTCGTGGTCACCGCATCCGTCGGGGCATTCATCGGCTTCGGCTCGAATGTGGTCTACACGATGACCAAGTCGGCGCTGATGGGCCTCGTGCGCGGCATCGCGATCGACTACGGCCACAAGGGCATTCGGATCAACGCCGTGTGTCCCGGCCTGACCGCGACCGCCATGGGTCTGGAGACCCTCGACGCCAAGCCGGAACTGCGCACCACATACGGCCTGCTGGGCCGTACCGGTCAACCGGCCGAGATCGCCGAGGCGATCCACTTCCTGGGCAGCGACGCATCCTCCTATGTCCATGGCACCTCGCTCGTGGTGGACGGAGGGCACAGTGCCCGCTGACGCAACCATCCGCGTGGCCGTTCTCGGCACCGGTTTCGGCCTCAGCCACCACGCACGGGCGTGGGGTGACGCCACAGGCGCCCGGGTCGTCGCCATCTGCTCGGCACGACCCGGTCGCGGCCAGGAGGTCGCCCGTTCCCTGCCCGGCGTTGCGGGATTCGACGACTGGCAGCGGATGCTGAACGAGGTACGTCCCGACGTGCTGGTCATCGCCTCACAGCCGGATGCGCACGCCGATCCGGCGATCGCCGCCCTGGGCATGGGCATCCACGTGCTGTGTGAGAAGCCGCTGACCGGCCACCTCGAAGACGCGATCCGTGTCGAGAAGGCTGCACACGACGGCACCACGCTGTTCGCGATGGACTTCGAATTCCGCTTCTCCGAGATCAGGCAGGCCGTGCGTGACTCGATCGTCGGGGACAGCCTCGGCGCCCTGCGGAGCCTGGTCTGGACGGTGCGTTATCCGTCGTACGAGCGGCTTGCAACTCAGCCCCACGGGTGGCTCTGGGAGGAGTCGCACGGAGGGGGGATCGCCCGCGCCATCGGCTCGCACCTGCTCGACAGCGTCTTTTGGTTCGCACCCTTCGCGTGGGCGACCGAGGGAGTGCGCTGGTCAAGCATCGCCGAGCGGGCCGGCACGCCCAGCGCCGCCGACGATGCCTTCTCGATCAACGGCCGCGAGCCGGGCGGAGCAGGTTTCGTGGTCTCGCTGACGCCCACTCACGGTGCCTTCGCCAGCGAGCTCACGATCGTGGGAACCCAGGCCACCCTGGTGATGGACGAGGCTCGCGGCATCGCACGAATCCACCGGGGACCCGACGACGCCGAGATCGTCTACGAGGGCCCTCCGAGCGGGCCGGGAACACCCGGCGACGACCTCCAACCGCGCCTCGCGCGGTTGGTCGACCGATTCTTGGGCGCGGTCCGGGGCCGGTCGTTCGAAGACCTTCCCGGAATCGAGCACGGAATGAAGGTGCAAGAGGCGCTGGAGACCGTCACCTACACCCACGACAGAGACACTTCACCCCTGCCGGATGGCGCTGCAATGAAGTCGGAGATCAAGTGAGTACGGCGAAAATCGGTATCGACGTCGGCGGAACCTTCACGGACGTCGTGTTCCTCGACGAGGACGGAAACCTCAAGATCACGAAGGTCCCTTCGACGCCGAGCAATCCCTCGATCGGATTGTTGAACGGTATCGACCGCATCCTGGAACTGGCGGGCGCGTCGCTGAGCCAGGTCGAGTCCATCGTCCACGGGACCACGGTCGTGACGAACCTGCTGCTGGAGCGCAACGGCGCGCCCACGGCTCTCATCACGACACAGGGCTTTCGCGACGTCCTGGAGATCGGCCGCCAGAAGCGGCAGAAGCTGTACGACCTGTTCCAGGACAAGCCCCAAGTACTGGTGCCGGGCCGCTGGCGTTGGGAGGTGGCAGAGCGGATCTCGGCAGGCGGCGAGATCGTCACGTGCCTCGACGAGGAGGCGGTGTTGGCCCACGCCCGGCGTGCCGTAGAGGAGGGCATCGAGTCGATCGCGGTCGTTTTCCTGCACTCCTACGTGAACCCGGAACACGAGCGTCGCGCGGCCGAGCTGATCCGCTCGGTGAGCCCGGATCTGCACGTCTCCCTCTCGTGCGACGTGAACCCGGAGTTCCGTGAGTTCGAGCGGTCCAGCACGACCGTGGCGAACGCCTACGCGATGCCGCGGGTTGCTCGCTACATGACGGACGTGCGGGTCGGCCTCGCGGCGCGTGAGGACAACCCCGGCTTCATGGTGATGCAGTCCAACGGTGGCGTCACGCACCCCGAGATGGTCGCTGAGCGCCCGGTCAACAGCGCGCTGTCCGGCCCCAGCGGCGGCGTGATCGGCAGTGCCTTCGCGGCCGGTCTCGCGGGTATCTCGAATGTGATCACCATGGACATGGGCGGGACCTCCTGCGATGTCGCGGTGATTCTCGACGGCCGGCCGCGCATGACCACCGAAGGCGAGATCGACGGGCGCCCCCTGCGTACGCAGATGGTCGACATGCACACCGTTGGTGCCGGTGGCGGCTCGATCGGCTGGGTCGATTCCGGCGGCGCGCTGCGCGTCGGTCCGGCCAGCGCGGGCGCCGACCCGGGCCCGGCCTGCTATGGCCGCGGCGGCACCCACGCCACGGTCACCGACGCCAACCTGGTGCTCGGCCGGATCGACCCGGCCACCTTCCTCGGCGGGCGCATGCGGCTCGACCTCGCCGCCGCCGGGGAGGCGATGGCCGCGCTGGCGTCCGAAGCCGGCCTGAGTGTGGAGGAGACCGCGGCCGGCATCGTCCGGATCGCCGAGTCGAACATGATGAACGCCGTGCGGCTGGTCTCGCTTCAGCGTGGCTACGACCCGCGCGACTTCGTCCTGACGGCTTTCGGTGGCGCAGGCCCGCTGCACGCGGCCGCGATGGCGCGCGAGCTGCGCGTCCCACGTGTCCTGGTGCCGCTGGGCTCCTCCGCACTCTCCGCACTCGGCTGCCTGGTCGCCGACATCCGGCACGACTACACCAGCACCCGGCGGATCTCGGTCGCGGCCGCCGACCCGGTCGACATCATGCACGCCTTCAGCGATCTCGAATCCACCGGTCACGAGGACCTCGACCGCGAGGGCGTGCAGCGCGAGGAGCGCGACATGGTCCGCCGCGCGGACATGCGCTACGAGGGCCAGGCCTACGAACTCACGGTGCCCTTCCCGGCCGGCGCGGTCGACGCCTCGTCGATCCAGGCCGCGGTCGCCGCGTTCCACGAGGAGCACGAGCGCACCTACGGTCACAGCGCCCAGGGCGAACCCGTGGAGTTCGTGAACCTGCGGGTCACGGCCGTCGCCCCCGGCACGAGCCTGCGGCTCAACGAGGTGGCCGGCGGCAGCGAGCCGGACAGCCGGGCCTACCTCGGCTCTCGTCCGGTCGTCTTCCCCGACGGCACCAGCAAGGTCGACGTGTGGAAGCGCGAGTGCCTGCGCGGCGGCAATGCCATCAAGGGCCCCGCGCTCGTGGAGGCCGAGGACACCTCGATCCTGCTCCTTCCCGGAGACCGCCTGGTGGCCGACGGCTACGGAAATCTGATCATCGACATCAATGCGGAAGGAACCACCAGTGGCGACGCCTGACCTTGTGACGACCGAGGTCGTCCATGCCTCGCTCGTGTCCATCGCCGAGGAGATGATGGCGACGCTCCAGCGTTCGGCCTACTCCGTGGTGATCCGTGAAGCGGCCGACTGCTCGGCGGCGCTCTACGACGCCACCGGCCAACTGATCGCACAGTCCGAATCGATCCCGGCCCACCTGGGGTTCGCGGGCGGTGCCCTGCGCGAGACCCTGCGCACCAAGTAC
The DNA here is from genome assembly GCF_042793325.1 of Embleya sp. NPDC056575. Lineage (NCBI taxonomy): Bacteria > Bacillati > Actinomycetota > Actinomycetes > Kitasatosporales > Streptomycetaceae > Embleya > Embleya sp. NPDC056575. The sequence goes on along the minus strand of NZ_JBHTVA010000041.1, from coordinate 73,309 downwards.
CCGGTCGAGAGGCTGCAGCCCGGCGACGCGATCATCTTCAACGACCCGTACACCGGCGGCAGCCACTTGCCCGACATCGCGCTCTTCAGCCCGGTCTTCGTCGACGGCGTGGTGATCGCCTTCTCGGTGACCGTCGCCCACCACCTCGATGTCGGTGGCCGTGCGCCGGGTTCGATCGGCAACGACGTCACGGACATCTTCCAGGAAGGCGTGCGGCTCTCGCCGACGCTGTTCTACCGCGACGGTGAGATCAACGAGACCCTCGAAGACCTCCTGCGCACGAACACGCGTCAGCCCGAACGGCTGCTGGGTGACCTGCGTGCCCAGCTCGCGGCCAACAAGACCGGCGTTCGCCGCCTCGAGGAGCTGTGCGCCCGTCACGGTGCCGACTCCGTTCTCCAGGTGGCGCAGGACCGACTCGACTACACGGAGCGCCGGCTGCGTAGCTGTATCGAGGAGATCCCGGACGGCCGCTACTTCGCCGAGGGCTTCCTCGACGAGGACGGCGTCGACCGAGACCGGAAGGTCTGGATCCGCTGCACCGTGATCGTCGAGGGCAGCGACATGGTCTACGACTTCGAGGGTTCGTCGCCGCAGACGCGTGGGCCGTTCAACGCGGTTCCGGCGGCGATCGGCGCGGCGGCCTACCTGATCACCAAGTGCGTCACCGACCCCGACATCCCGCAGAACGAAGGGGCCTTCCGGCCGGTCAAGATCAAGACCCCGAAGGGTTCGGTGGTGAACCCGGAGTTCCCGGCTCCTTGCGGTGCGCGCCACTACACGGTGATGCGTACGGCCGACGTGCTGCTCTCGGCGATGGCGAAGGCGCTGCCGGGCCGCATCCCGGCACAGTCCAACGCGCACACCACGGCCGTGTCGATCTCGGGCGTCAACCCGCACACGTGCCACTACGGCGTGTACTTCGACCTGCTGGGCGGCCCCATGGGCGCGCGCCCGAACAAGGATGGCCTGGACGCTGTCGACGACTACGTCGGCAACGTGATGAACGTGCCGGTCGAGGCTGCGGAGCTGGAGTACCCGCTGGAGTTCGGTGAGTACGCGCTGCTGCCCGACTCCGGTGGCGCCGGTCGCTTCCGAGGCGGTCTCGCCTTTCGCCGTTCCTACCGCGTCACGGCACCCGACCAGACTCTGACCCTCCGCTCCGACGGAGAGGAGCACCGCCCGCAGGGCCTCTTCGGCGGCGGCAGTGGCACCCCGGGCCGCAAGGCGCTCACCCGCGGCGGCGAGCAGGCGCCGCTCTATCAGAAGATCACCGGCCTCCTCTTGGAGGAGGGGGACGTGATCACGATCGACACCCCCGGCTCCGGCGGTTACGGCGACCCGTTGTTGCGACCCGCCGAGATGGTGCTGATGGACGTCGCCGACGGCCGGGTCACCATCCAAAGCGCCTGGGAGCTCTACGGTGTGCGTCTCGACCCCGAGGGCAAGCACATCGTCGAGTATTCCGAGCAGCGCCGGTCGGCCCGGCATGACTGAGTTCCGCGTGCTGTTCACCGACCGCAAGCATCCCGATCTCGACATCGAGCGCGAGGTGCTGAAGCGGATCGACGCGACCGTCATCGACGCGACCGACGAGGGCCCCGACTTCCTGGAGCGCGAGCTCCGGATGGCCGACGCCGTCTGCAACCAGTACACAGTGCTGGACCGGGCGCGCGTCGAGCAGATGGAACAGGCCCGCGTCATCTCCCACTACGGCATCGGCGTGAACCGGATCGACGTCGACGCGGCCACCGAGCGGAACATCTGGGTGGCGAACGCCCCCGACTACTGCACCGAGGAAGTGGCGATGCACTCGCTCGCGCTGATCCTCAACCTCGAGCGCGGCATCGTCGAGTACGACCGGCTCTACCGCGGCGGCACGTGGACCTACGACCTCGGCCGTCCGCTCCACCGGATCAGCGGTCGGACCCTCGGCCTGCTCGGCCTGGGCCGGATCGCCCGCCGCCTGGCGCAGTACGCGGCCGCGCTCGGCTACCGGGTGTGTGCCTACGACCCGATCCTGTCCGACGAGGACTTTGCCGCGACGGGCGTGGAGCGGTCCGCAAGCGTGATCGACCTGGTCGCCTCGGCCGACGTCATCTCGGTGCACACGCCGCTCACCGACGCGACTCGCAACATGATCAACGCCGAGGTGCTGGCCCACGCCAAGCCGGGGCTGCGCGTGGTGAACGCCGGCCGCGGTGCGGTCATCGACGAGGTCGCCCTGCGTGAGGCACTCGAGCAGGGCCGTGCCGTCGCGGGGCTCGACGTGATCGCGTCGGAGCCGCCGTCGATGGCGGATCCGATCTTCGCCGCGCCGGGAACGACCCTGACCCCTCATGCCGCCTTCTACTCCGAGGAGGCATACGAGGAGCTTCGCCGCACCGTGGCGGAGAACATCGTGAGCGTCTTCGAGACCGGGCGACCGCTCCACTTCGTGAATACCGTCTCTGCAGCGCGAGGAATCCATGTATAACGCCCGAATCCTGCTCTCCGACCTCGGCTATGCCAAGAGCGATGCCTATGACCTGCCGAGCAGCGAGAAGCGCTTCCCGGATGGCGCGCAGTACCGCTTCGAACTGGCCAGCGTCGAGGGCCCCGCGGCCGTCGAGGTCGCGCTGGAGGAGTCATCGCGTCGCGGGCTCGACGTCCACCGCCTGAGCCAGGGCTCGGGTATCCAGATGGCCACCGACGAGGAGTTCGAGCGGATGCTCGGCGCGGCCCGCGGCGCGGGCGTCGAGCTCTCGGCCTTCCCGGGCCCGCGTGGAACCTGGGGTGCGACGCCGACCCCGAACACCGTCGCCGGCTACAACCTCGCCCACCAGTCCGAGGGCATGGACCGGCTGCGACACCTGCTCGACGACGTCGCGCGCGGCCTCAGCCTCGGCGTGCGCGGCCTGACGATCGCCGACCGCGGCGCCATCCGAATCCTCCACGAGGCCCGCATCCGCGGTATCGTCCCGGACACTCTGGTGATCAAGGCGTCGGCGCTGGCGGGTCTCGGGGCCAACCCGGTATCGGCCCAGGAGGCCGTGGACCTCGGCGTGGACTCGCTGAACGTGCCCTCGGCACTGACCCTGCCCCAGCTCGCCGCCATCCGGAAGCGGGTCGACATCCCGATCGACATCTACGTCGAGGCCCCGGACTCCTTCGGCGGCTTCGTGCGGACCTACGATGTCCCGGAGATCATCCGCGTCGCCGCCCCGGTGTACATCAAGATCGGCATCCGAAACAGCCCGGAGCTCTACCCGGCCGGCCGCCACCTGGAGCAGGAGACCATCCTGTTGGCCGAGGAGAAGGTGCACCGCATGCAGACCATCCACGCGGTCATCGAACGGTTCTACCCCGAGGCGGTCGCTTCGGCGAGAGGCGCGAAGGGCCTCGGCATACCTGTGGCAGCGGTCTGAGTGAAGATCGACGGTGCACGATCGAGGGTTCCGCGAGCGGAGCCCTCGATCACCGGACGGAAGAGCACTGATGCGGCTAGGTGACCTGCTTTCCCACCGTGAGCTGGGGCTGGAGCAGCTCACCGGCGGAACCGAGTCTCGGCAACTGCCGATCCGGTGGGTGCATTACGGCGACTACCCGACCGCCGCGGAGTGGATCTCCGACGGCGAGGTGCTGCTGACGTCCGGCTATGCGGTCGGCGAACTCGACGCCGCCGCCGCCGAGTCGACCGTCGTGACCCTGGTCGCGGCCGGCTGCACCGCGCTGGGATACGCCGTCGGGCCGGAGCACGCGAAGGTGCCGCAGGGGTTGCTGCACGCGGCGGAGACGCACGATCTGGCCATCTTCGTGGTGCCCTTCGAGGTGCCGCTGATCGCGCTGACCCGGTTCGTCTTCGACACTCTCTACCGGGAGAAGTACGCCTCGCTGCACCAGGCGATCACCATGAGCCGGCGGCTGCTCCCGGTCGTGACGAACGAGCGCGACCCCCGCGCGATCGTCTCGATCGTGGGCGCGGCGCTGGGTCGGGCGCGGATCGCCGCGTTCGACTACTACGGTACCCTGATCGGCTTCGCCGGCCTGCAGGAGGTCGACGCGCGCGACATGTGGAGCCATGCGCGCTCCGCGGGCATTCCGCGCGTGTCGATCACCTTCGAGTCGGAAGGCGCCACGATCACGGTCGTCCCGATTCCGGGGACGCGGGAGGTGGTCGCCTATCTCATTGTCGCCACCGGCGAGCCGATGGACGAGCGGCAGACGCTGCTCGTCGAGCAGATGGTCACCGCGCTGAGCCTGACGGTCTCCAGCCTGGAGAGCGTGCGGGTGCGCCGCCGTGCCGACGCCGAGCAGCTCTTCCAGGAGGCGGCGGCCGGGCCGGTCGACATCGAGCTGATCAGGGACCGTTTCGAGGGCACCGCTCCCGCGGAGATCGACGCCTATGTCGTGCTTGCCTGCCGGGCGGAGTCGCCGAGCGACGAGATCCGCGAGTCGCTGCTTGCGCGGGTCGAGGACAGCGTGGCTCGCGCCGGCGAGGCCTTTCTCGCCACCTGGTACGAGGGCCAGGTGCTGGTGCTGGCGCTCAACCCGCAGGGCAACGTCGGCGAGCGCGTGTGGGCGGACCTCAAGGCCATCGGGATCGCCACAGTGCTGGGCACCAGCCAGCTACGCACCGGGCTGGAGCATCTCCGCGAGGCCGTATACCAAGCGCGTTCCTCGGCGGCCACCGGACGCGTCGGGGTCAACGAGCCCGGCGGAGCCGCGCTCGACCTGCTACTGCAGTACCTGGTCGACGCCGAGAGCGTCGACAGCTATCTCGACCGCGTGCTCGGCAATCTCATGGACGCGGACAAGAACCACGCATTGCTTCAGACCCTCCAGGTCTATCTCGACAACGGCAGCCGCCCGGGTCCGACGGCCGGCGAGCTGCACATCCACCGTCAGACCCTGGCGTATCGACTCGACCGGATACAACAACTCACCGGTCGCAGCCTGAAAGACGGCACGGACCTGCTCGAGGTGCAGCTCGCGCTGCGCCTGCGGCAGTTTCGCCGCCGCGACGCATCATGACCGGGGATGACGTCCCCTCAAGACAGCCAAGGAGGACGACGATGACCACTGTCGTCGCGGATTTGGCGCGCCTCGGCGCGAACGCCGCCCCAGAGGGCGGCACCTTCATCGACGGGCGCTATCGACCGGCGCTTTCCGGAGAGGTTTTCACGCGGATCAGCCCGGTTGACGGAGCACCTCTGACCGCGGTCGCCGCCTGCGCCACCGAGGACGTCGACCTCGCGGTCGAGGCGGCCCGGCGAGCCTTCGAGGACGGCCGCTGGTCGCTGGCGGCGCCGCGTGAGCGCAAGGCGGTGATGATGCGCTTCGCGGCCCTGATTCGTGAGCAGCGCTCGGAGCTGGCACTGATCATGACCGCCGACTCCGGCAAGCCGATCTCCGCCGCGCTCGGCGAGGTCGACGACGCCGCCGGCGTGCTGGAGTTCTACGCGGAGGCGATCGACAAGCTTGCCGGCGAGGTGATGCCGACGCCGCAGAGCGAGCTCGCGCTCGTCACGCGGGAGCCGCTCGGTGTCGTCGGCGCGGTGGTGCCGTGGAACTTCCCGCTGGGTATGCCGATCTGGAAGATCGCGCCTGCGCTCGCAACGGGCAACTCCGTGATCGTGAAGCCCGCCGAGCAGGCGCCGCTCGTCGTGTGCGCACTCGCCCGTCTGGCCGGCGAGGCCGGGCTTCCCGACGGAGTGTTCAATGTGGTCACGGGATTCGGCGAGACCGCCGGTGCCGCGTTGGGCCTGCACATGGACGTGGACAAGATCTCGTTCACCGGCTCCACCGAGGTCGGCAAGAAGTTTCTCGGCTACTCCGCCCGCTCGAATATGAAGATGGTCTCGCTGGAGTGCGGCGGCAAGTCGGCCAATGTCGTGCTTGCCGACGCCCCCGACCTCGACCGGGCCGCGTCGGAGGCCGCACAGGGCGCGTTCTTCAACCAGGGCGAGGTCTGCAGCGCCGGCACGCGGCTCGTGGTCGAGGCGTCGATCGCCGAGGAGTTCACCGCCCGCGTGGTCGAGGCGGCGCAGGACTGGCAGCCCGGCGATCCCTTCGATCCGGCGACCCGGATGGGTGCGCTGATCGACGCCGGCCATCTCGACCGAGTGGCGAGCCATATCCGCATCGGCCGGGAGGAAGGCGCGCGGGTGGTCGTGGGCGGCGAGCGGGCACGGGTCGAGACCGGCGGTTCGTATCTCCAGCCCACCGTGCTGGCAGGTGTCAACAACGAGATGCGGGTCGCGCGCGAGGAAATCTTCGGGCCGGTGCTGTCGGTCCTCGCCGTCGATGACGTCGTCGAGGCGGTGCGGGTGGCGAACGACTCCATCTACGGCCTCGCGGCCGCCGTCTGGACGCGCGATGTCAGCCGGGCCCACCGGATCGCGCGCCGCCTGCGCGCCGGTACGGTCTGGGTGAACTGCTACAACCGCGGGGATGTGAACGTGCCCTTCGGCGGCTTCAAGCAGTCCGGCTTCGGGCGCGACAAGTCGCTGCACGCGATCGAGCAGTACACACAGCTCAAGACCTCATGGTTCAACCTCGATGGCTGAGCGGATGGCGCGGCCGACTGTGCGCGAGGCAGCCGCGGCCGCAGCCGAGGCCTTCTGGTCCTATCGGGACAGTTCGCCCACGGAGCGTTCGGCTTTCCTCGCCTCCGTCGCCGACGAGATCGAGCGCGATCGTGACTCGATCATCGCGGCGGCCGTCGAGGAGAGCCGGCTGCCCGAGGCGCGCATCACCGGCGAGCTTGGGCGCACGACCGGGCAACTCCGGATGTTTGCCGAGGTCGTCCGCCGCGGCGCCCACCTCGGCGTCCGTATCGACCCCGGCCGGCCCGACCGCGCGCCGCTGCCTCGCGCCGACATCCGCCTGCGGCAGACAGCGGTCGGCCCGGTCGCGGTCTTCGGCGCGAGCAACTTTCCGCTCGCCTTCTCCACGGCCGGGGGTGACACCGCCTCGGCGCTGGCCGCAGGTTGCCCGGTCGTGGTCAAGGGACATCCGGCGCATCCACGTACGGGCGAGCTGGTGGCCGCCGCAGTCTCCCGTGCGGTCGCGGCTCACGACCTGCACCAGGGTGTCTTCTCCTTCCTCGCTTCCTCCGACACTGCTGCCGGCATCGAACTCGGGCAGGAACTGGTGCGCGATCCGCGGATCAAGGCGGTCGGCTTCACCGGCTCGCGCAGCGGAGGAATCGCGTTGCTGGCGGCCGCTGCCGCCCGCCCGGAGCCGATCCCGGTGTACGCGGAGATGTCGTCGATCAACCCGGTGATCGTCCTGCCCGGCGCGCTTGCCGACGACCCGGCCGCGCTGGCCGGGGCGTACGTCGGGTCACTTACCCTCGGCTCCGGCCAGTTCTGCACGAATCCCGGCCTGCTTTTCCTTCCCGAAGGTGCTGCGGGTGACGCCTTCATGGCGGCTGCGGGTTCGGCCGTCGCCGCGGTCACCGGCCGGACCATGCTGACCTCGGGCATCGTCTCGTCGTATGTGTCCGGCACCTCGCGGCTGCGCCGGACGCCTGGCGTGCGGGTTGTCGCCGCCGGCTCCGCCGGTGCACCGGATGCTCCCGCCCCGCATCTGTTCGAAGCCTCCGGCGAGGTCTTCGACCGTCCGGGCTCGCCGCTGGGTGACGAGGTCTTCGGCGCTGCCGGCGTGATCGTCCGTTACCGCTCGATCGACGAGCTCCTGCCACGCCTGGAACGGCTTGACGGCCAGCTCACCGCGACCGTCCACGCGACCGACGCGGACCACGAGGCCGCCCGCCGCCTGCTGCCCCTGCTGGAGACCAAGGCCGGCCGGATCCTCTTCAACGGTTGGCCGACCGGCGTCGAAGTCGGCCACGCGATGGTGCACGGCGGACCTTTCCCCGCGACCGGCGACCCTCGCTCGACCTCGGTCGGCAGCCTCGCGATCGAGCGCTTCCAGCGCCCGGTTTGCTACCAGGACGTCCCCGACGCCCTGCTGCCTCAGCCGACCCGGCGGGCCAACCCGTGGTCGCTGCCGCGCTGCGTCGACGGTGTACCGACAGTGCCTTAGGAGGGCTGGCCAAGTTGCTCATGTAGCAGGTGGGTTGGGGTGTGCCGGTGGTGCGGGTGGTGTCTGGTGGGTACGGGCCGCGGTCGGCCGGACGCCGACATCGTCGTGTCACCGCTGCCGACGCGGTGATTCGTTACGAAATCTCCGAGTCCGTTTTGCGTGTCACCGTCGTTCGGCCACACCCAACCCCTTGTGACGATCCGCCTCCGTGCTCGGAATCGACGGAGGGTCGACCGGCTCGGGAGGCCTGACGGATGCCGGTGTTCGGCCGGTTTCCCGACTGCCCGGACGTCCGCGTGTCCCGGATCGGCGGGCGCTGTGCGGGATACGGTTCGCCCCGCACACCGGGATCCTGCGGGAACTCCTGCCGCAGGAGCCGGGATTCGGTTCGGTGATGACGTGTCGGCGTCGCCTCGGACCGGTCGAGCCAGGCCGGTGGCGATGCGGCGTCGGGACCGCGCACCACGAGTCCATCGGCCGCGGCGGAGCCCCCGGCGCGTCCGCGTACCGACCGCCGGCGCTTCGCGGTGATACCGGTGGGCACGTGCGTCGATGCCGATGGCGTCAACGATCCGGACGAATCCGCTCCGGTCGACGTCGCACGCCCTGTGCGGTCGCCGAGGCGTCACACGATCTCTGCGTGAAAACTTCGGCCTGGCTCCCGGCGCCGTAGGAACCGATCCCGGTTGCCGCGGACCGGGGCGGAGCCGCAGCCGTAGGGGTCGCGGCCGATGAAACCGTCGATCCCGGAGCGGACCTCGCACTGCCGCGCGGCGCTCAGTTTGGTCAACTCCGCCTCGGCCGTGCTCGCGTACTGCACGACATACGCCATCTCAGTCCCCCAGTTCGCGTGGCTTCCCTCGTGGTCGAAGGGCAGGAGGAGGGCGCCGCCGTCAGTGTCTGAATGCCGTGCGCAACGCGTCCGTGTCAGTCGGTCGTCTCGGATGTAGGGGTTGGTCGAGGCGTCGAGACCGAAGAGGGCGTAGATCCTGACCAGGGCCTCGAAGGCGTCGCGTTCGGGGTCGGTGACGGCCGTCCAGGACCGCTGCCAATGCGTGGCGCTCGCGTCGTTCGGCGTGGCGAACCCGGCAAGGCCCGGGTTGCCGCCGGCGGCGAGTTGACGAGGCTGTGCCGGTGAAGCGGTCCGCGACGATGTGGTGTTGCCAGGTCCCCGGGATGGTGGGCAGCACGAATCGGTCGACGAATCGGAAGCACTCCAGGGTGAGTTCGGACAGCGCCACGACGTCCATGCGCGTCGGGGAGCCGAAGTTGGTGCCCATGGACCAGCAGAGCATCTCCTCGGTGGCGACGGCGGCCGCGGTGACGGTTCCCTCGGCGTCGATGGACAACGCCCGTCGGGAATCGGCGAGGAGGAGTCCTCCCTCGTACGGCTTGGGATCGGAGAACACGAACGTGAAGTTGAAACCCGAGCCGCCGCGCAGCGAGTCCTGTTGCCTGAGGTGAGCGCGGAGGCCGTCGACGCGGTGCAACCCGGGCAGGAACCGGTCGCTCGGGCGTCCCGATGTGCTCTGCCAGTACAGGACCGGGTTTTCCTCCCAGCCCAACATGACCTCGAGTTCCCGGGGCGCCGCTTCCAGGTCCCGGCGGGGGACGGAACCGCCCTGCATCCCGACCCCGAACGTGGCAACGGATGCTGCGGCCTCGACGGGCAGGACGGTCCCAACCTCGTCTGCTCACGCTGCGGTACCGACGTCGCCACCAAGCAATCGGACTACTGGACCGACAATCTGATAGCGCTGATGACCGCCACAGTCGTCGACAGCCCCGAATCCTCGACCTGAGCCCGTCCACCTCTGGCGCGTCCTCACCAGGCCCGTGGGAAACGATCACCGCCACGACGGGAACTCGCCTGCGTGTTCGATACTTCCCCGCAGGTCGAACCCGACTCGTCGGGGCGTATTCGCGCAGGCCCGATGCCGATCGACGGGTGACCGCCCTCGGTGGCGCTCCAAGCGGGTTCGAGAGGAGTTCGAGGCCGGTCTGTGAGCTTGGGGCGATCCGGCGGATGGCTGCGGCGAGAAAGCATGGCGACGACTGGCCGTGTTTGCCGGCGGTGACCAACGGAAGCGGGCCGCCGTCGGCGGCCGGGCCGGTCGACACGAGGAAGGACATCCCATGAAGCCGGACGGGCAGCTGTCCGAGGGAGAGCTCTATCTCGACCTCTTGGAGAAGGTGGTCACCAATCTCGTCTACGGTGACGCCCCCATCCCGAACGAGTGGGTACCCGAGACGAGCTTCAACCCCGAGCATCGCGAGAACGGCCAGGACTGGCCGAGCATCGCCCACACGATGGTCGGGCTCAAACGCATCCGCAATGTGCGCCATGTGCTGGACCGGGTCGTCGAGGACGGCGTGCCCGGTGATTTCATCGAAACCGGTGTGTGGCGCGGTGGCGTCTGCATCTTCGCTCGCGGATTCCTGAAGGCGCACGGCATCACGGACCGGCGGGTCTGGGTCGCCGATTCCTTCGAGGGCATCCCCGACACCGGTGCGGACGGCCATCCCCTGGATCGGGCGATGGCGCTGCACCAGGCCAACGAAGTGCTCGGTGTCTCGCTGGAAACGGTACGGAGGAATTTCGAGCGCTACGGTCTCCTCGATGATCAAGTCCGCTTCCTGCCGGGCTGGTTCAAGGACACACTGCCGGACGCGCCGGTGCGGGCACTGGCCGTGATGCGGCTCGACGGCGACCTGTACGAGTCCACCATGGACGCGCTGGAGCACCTGTACCCCAAGCTGTCCCCCGGCGGGTTCGTGATCATCGACGACTACGTCGTGCCGGCCTGTCGAAAGGCCGTCGACGACTTCCGGGAGCGGAACGGTATCGAGGACGCGGTCCGAACCATCGACGAGCACAGCGTGTTCTGGCGCCGCGACGCCTGACAGCATGTGCGCCCACAGGGGCCGGCGGCCGATCCCGGCTGCCGGCCCCCGCTTGCGTGTTCCCCGCCGGCGCCCGGCCGGCGCGTGCTCACGGCGTCCGGAGAGAGATAACCCATCGCGTTGGAAACCGCGCAGACTGTGAACTTGTTGTGTCTGTGGACGTCTTCCCGCTGGTGACGGGGCCGATTACCGTCATGGGCATGACCAACGGGGTGTCTCGAATCGGGTCCAGCGTCGTCGACCACTTTGCCCATTGCGCTCTCGACAGTCCGAGATCGTGCCCCGGCCACAGGCCGGATGTGCGCGGTCGGTCGAGTCGGGCGTAGTCCGCAGGCTCCGCCATCGGTGTGCGTGACCGCCGAGGCACGAGCCGATGCGCGCTGCGGAATGGTCACAGGACGTCCATGGACGGACGGTCGCCGATGTTCCGATAAGCCGGTTCACGGGCACCTCGTCGGATGAGGCAGCTCACGATCTCTTGTCGGCAGCGGCGCGGTCCGATGACGCTCGACGAATTGTCGCGGCAGGTCGAAGGGGAAGAAATTGCCTAGAGTGCTGATCGCAGAAGAAAAGCACATGATCAGAGGTGCCCTGGCTGCACTTCTCCGGTTGGAACCGGACATGCAATTGGTCGCCGAGGTGGACCGCCAGGATTCGATTGTCCGGACCGCCATGGCCAGCCGTCCGGATGTGGCGATCCTGACTTCCGACGGGATGGCGGTCGCCGCTGACTTACATCGCAAATTACCAGAATGTCACACCCTGGTGCTGGCGTCGGAGGCCCGGCCCTGGCTCCTTCGACAGGCGCTCTCGGCGCATGTTTCGGGATTCATTCTCAATGATGAACCACCTGCCCAATTGGCGGAGACGATCCGAAAGGTGGTGGCCGGTGAACGGATATTCAACCCGGATCTCATGTTGAGGGCACTGGACACGGACGGGACACCGCTGACGGCCAGGGAGTTGGAGGTACTGCGACTGCTCGCCAGCGGAGCGGAGTCGATCGACATCGCCAGATCCCTGTCCCTTTCGGTGGGCACCATCCGCAATTATCTGACCAGCGTCGTCACCAAACTCGATGCGAGGAACCGGGTGGATGCCATCAGAATCGCCTCCCAGGCCGGGTGGTTACCGTGACGAGTGCCGACCACAACCCACGGTGCAACGATTTTTCGGGCGGGTGTGCGACGCCGGCGCCCGTCCCCGGTGCCCGGCCGCCTGCGTGCCGTTCCACCGGGGCCGGAGCTCCTCGACAGGGTTACAAGCAGGATTGCACCGGTACCGAGCAGGCGATCGCCTGCCGCTCGAAGTCGAGCCCGTCCGCCACCTCGGACGAATCCAGCAGAGGGTCGCCCACCAGCACCGCCCGGTGCAGGCGGCGCAACCGCGGCGAGGGTTCCAGGCCCAACTCCTCGATCATCGTGTCCCGCAGTTTGCGGTAGCTCTCCAGGGCGTTCCAGGATCGGCCCGAACGATGCAGGGCGATCATGAATTGGGCGCACAGGTTCTCGTGCATCGGATATTGCGCGGTCAGTGCGGTCAGCTCGCTGAGCAGCTCGGCGTGTCGCCCCATCCTGAGCCGGGCCGTCAGGCGTCCCTCCATCGCACCGATCCGGGCCTCGGTCAGTCGCATGACCTCCGGTTCGAGGATCCGTCCGACCTGCACGTCGACCAGCGGTGGCCCGTTCCACAGGCTCAGTGCCTGGGTGAACAGGTCCGAAGCGAGGCTGTCGTGACCGGAATCGACAGCCGCGCGGGCTTCGTTCGAGAGGCGTTCGAACCGGTGGACATCGACTTCTCCGGGCTCGATGAGGAGAAGGTAGCCGCCGTGCCGCGTGACGATGATGTCCTTGGCCGTCCGCCGACGCTCCCGAGCCAGCGCCGCGTCGAGCTTCCTCCGCAGTTGGAATATGTAGGTCTGGAGAGTCGTCGCGGAGCTACGGGGTGGATTGTCACCCCATATCTCCTCGATGAGGGTCGCGACGCTGATCACGCGATTTGCATTCAAGGCGAGCAGGGAGAGAACCTGCCTTGGCTTGCTTGCACTGGGGGTCAGGGAAACAGAGTTTTCCTGTGCGACGAGTGGTCCCAGGATCTTGATCCGCACGACAGGTAATTCCTTTTCGGTAGTCCCCTGTCCGCTCACGGGGTTGCCCCGGCAGGGTAAGGCGTGAAATCTCCGGTCACCCAACCCTGGCACGAGAGCGAGCACCGCCGACAGTGACGCCTTCATCTCGCGATGTGAAATTCGAACCTGATGATTCGTGAGATCGTCATGCTTTCCAAATGATGAGTATCACGTCCCTTCGCCGCATTGCGGGGTGCTCGCGGGGTGGGTCGCGGTGGCGGGTGAATGCGCGGAATCCGCCTGCGTCGTGCTCCTGCGCGTGGCCGAAACCTGGGCCGTCGTGGTGCCCGTCTGGGTCCCGTCGGCGGCGAAGAGCTGCGAGACACCCGAACCCGTGAACGTGTCCGCCTGCTGGAGGGCCTGCTGGTTCACACCGACCCAACCGACGACGGTGCCCGACGGGTCGTGCACGTCGTGCAGGATCTTGAACGAGAAGCGGTTCGTCCCGGTCCGCCACCATGTGCCCAGGCCGCTGCCGCCGAATTCGCCGGGCCCGCCGAAGCTCATGCAGGCCACCCCGCCGGCGGCGAAGGCAAACGTGGCCTGATGCCCGCTGTCCGGCAACGTCACGGTGGCGTCCCAGGTCCCGATCGGCGTCGAACCGGTGGACGAGGGCGGAGCCTCCGCCCCGTGGGCAGCCGCGGGAGTGGGAAGCGATACGCCCAGGGCGACGGCCAGGACGGCCGCCGAAACGGCGGTCGTGATCCTGCTTCGAACCGTGTGAGACATGGCGATCATCCTTGTTGTCGTTCGGGTGGAGAGTCGTGCGTAGTGCGTCGTGCGTAGTGCGTAGTGCGCAGGCGCTTGCGTCCTGCGTCGGGTTCGGGTCCGGGTGCGCGTCCCATCGGGGAGCCTCGGTGGCGCCGGGCGAGACTCGGGCGGCCCGCTGTCAGTCCTCCATGATCGCGACCGCCCTGGCCCAACCGGCGCCCGCGCCGGTGATCTTCACCGGAAAGCAGGACACCAGAAAGCCGTACGGCTCGGGCAACGCGCCGAGATTGGCCAGGCGTTCGATCTGGCAGTACTCGCGGTCGCGGCCGGCGACGTGGGCCGGCCACAACACCGACCGGTCACCGGTCTTGCGGTACCGCTCGATGATGTTCCCGAACGGAGCGTCCAGACTGAACGCGTCCGTGCCGATCACCCGTACCCCCAGATCGAGCAGCAGGTGTACGGCCGGACCGTCGAGGCCGGTGAAATCCGTGAAATATGCGGGGGTGCCCGCCCGTTGGTCGGCTCCGGTGTGCAGCAGCACGATGTCGTTCGGGGCAGGCGTGTAGTCGATTCGGGCGAACTCCTTTTCCAGATGCGCGACTCCGACCGCTCCGACCTCGGCGTCGGTCAGGTCGAGCACGACGCCGCGACCGTAGAACCACTCCACCGGCATCTCGTGGATGTGCCGCGGAACCCCGGTGCCGTAGCCGGCCACGGACCCGTAGTGCGAAGGGGCGTCGACATGGGTGCCGGTGTGGGTGGTGAGGGTGATCCGGTCCAGGGAGAGAAATTCGCCGTCGGGCAATTCGTCCGGGTCGAACTCGATCCCGAAATGTTCGCGCATCTCCGCGCTCATGTGCAGGGCACCCTCCCGAGGCGTGAGTACCTCGTGCACCACGGGATCCGCCTCATAACCCCCGGCATCCACGGGCGAGGAAAGATCGATGATTCGCACGGCCACCTCCGGGTGTCTCGACAGGACGCACCGTCGCCCGAAATGTTGCCGCCGGTCGCTAGAGGTGCGTTGGAGTATCGCTGTAACGCCGACTCGAGTGATGTTCGAACCGCCTGTGGCAGCGTGCGGACACGCAGGCCGTTCCCGTACCGCGACGGAAGGCAGGAGAACCGTGTCCGTAGGGATCGATGATCCGAATTTCGAAAAGATCTACGCCGAAGTGCAGCAGTTCTACGCCCGGCATATCCAGCTGATGGACGAGGGCCGGGCGGAAGAGGCGGCACTGACCTTTGCCGAGGAAGCCTTCATGCTGTCCCCGCCGAAGATCGCCGAGCCGATTCGCGGCCGTGCGGAACTCGGTGCCCGTTTGCGGGAAGCCGCGGACACGTTGCGCGCGGAAGGGGTGCGCTATCGGCGTTGTCACACGATGATGACGGTGGAACCGCGGCCGGACGGTCGATTGTTCGTCCGGGCCTATGTACAGGTGGTCCGGACCCGGGGCGGTGAGTCGGTCCTGCACGCCATGTGCGTATGCGAGGACGTGCTGGTGCGTGAGGACGGCGAACTCAGGGTGCGCGAACGCGTGGTGACCCGCGACGACTGCAGCTGAAATCGACTCCGGCTCTAGCGGCGGTATCTACCTTTCGTGACGTGATCGATTCCAAGAAGAGCACCTCTCCGCGCGGCGTGATCGTCACCGGCGGTGGCACCGGTATCGGTCGGGCCACCGCACGGGCATTCGCCGAACACCACGACCGGGTTCTCGTGGTGGGCCGCAGCGAGGACACGCTCGCAGAGACCGCCCGGGGATACCCGAATATCCATACCCTGTCCGTCGACATCACCGAGCCGGATGCTGCCGAGTCGGTCGTGAATACGGCGCTGAATACGTTCGAACGGATCGACGTGTTGGTGAACAACGCCTCGATCGCCGTTCCGGCGCCGTTGGAGAAGATCGATGCGGCGACGGCCCGGGAACAGTTCGAAGTGAACCTGTGTGCGCCGATCCTCCTCACCCAGCGGACACTCGACGCGCTTGCGGAGACCCGCGGCACGGTGGTGAACCTGAGCAGCGCCGGCTCGCTCGGGCGCCGCGCGTGGCCGTATTTCTCGCTCTACGGTGCGGGCAAGGTCGCCATCGACTTCCTCACCAGAACCTGGGCCGTCGAACTCGCGCCGCGCGGTATTCGCGTCGTGGCCGTCGCCCCCGGGGTGATCGACACGGGCATGGGGCTGCGCATGGGTTCCACGCCGGCGGAGTACGCGGAATTTCTGGAAGGGATGAAACCGCGCACCCCGCTCGGCCGAGTCGGGCGACCCGAGGAGATCGCCTGGTGGGTACGTCAACTCGCCGAGCCGGAAGCCGGCTTCGCGACCGGCACGATATTCGCCGTCGACGGCGGCGCGAGCATCGTCTGAAAAAGTCGCGAGCACCGTCCGAAAAGCATCGGGCCACGTGTGGATCGACTCGTCCGCACGCCGGCTTCGAGCAGTCGAGTCAACGTCGACCCGCTTGCGAGAGATGCGGGGCAACGTTGGTGCCACCGGTACGAATGTAGATTCCATCCGAATGTCGAGGAGTGCTGCGCATGTCGAGCGACAACTACGATGCCACCGGCAGCGGTGTGATCACTTTCGTCAACACTTTCACGGTGCACTGCCCGCCGGAGGAGTTCGAGAAGGTGTTCGTCGAGATATCCGAGTTCATGGCCGCCCAGCCGGGCTTCATCTCGTACTCCCTCTCTCGGCACGTCGACGAGGATAAACGGGATCGGTACGTCAACATCGCCCTGTGGACGGACGTCGAGTCCTGGCGGAACGCCGTCGCACATCCGGGTTTCCAGTCGCATGCCAAGGAGATCCGGGCCCGATCGACGAACGAGGGCAACCTGTACGCCCCGCGGCAAGCCTTCTCGGTGAAGTGAATTCCCCGCCGCGGGTCCGCCGGGCCGCCGGATCCGCGGCGGGGACGTTCCCGAAAGCCGAGGCCATACGCCGAGCGTGTTGTGAGGGCGATCAGAAATGAAGCGTTGTGTCGTGATGACCGGAATCGGAGTCGTCGCACCGGGCGGCACCGGTACCAAAAGATTCCTGGATGTGATTTCCTCGGGGCGCACCATGACCCGGCGGATCACGTTCTTCGATCCCGCCCCTTTCCGGTCGCAGGTCGCCGCCGAGTGCGCCTTCGATCCGGCGGCCGAGGGGCTTTCTCCGCAACAGATCCGGCGGATGGACCGGGCCGCGCAACTGGCGGTCGTCAGCGCCCGGGAGTCGTTGGCCGACAGCGGCTTGGATCTGGGACTGCTCGATCCCGCGCGGATCGGCGTGACCGTCGGCAGCGCGGTGGGCTGCACGATGGGTCTGGAGGAGGAGTACGTGGTCGTCAGCGACGGCGGTCGCATGTGGGAGGTCGACCAGAAGTACGCCGTGCCGCACCTGTTCAACTACTTCGTGCCGAGCTCCATCGCGGCCGAGGTCGCCTGGGAGGTCGCGGCGGAGGGTCCGGTGGCGACGATCTCCACCGGATGCACGTCGGGTCTGGACTCGGTGGGACAGGCCGTGGAATTGATCGCGGACGGAGCCGCGGACGTGATGATCGCGGGCGCGACCGACGCGCCGATCTCCCCGATCACCATGGCGTGCTTCGACGCGATCAAGGCGACCACGCCGAGAAACGACGATCCGGCCACCGCGTCGCGACCGTTCGACCGGACCAGGAACGGGTTCGTGCTCGGCGAAGGGACGGCGATGTTCGTACTGGAGGACATCGACCACGCACGCCGGCGAGGCGCCCACCTGTATGCCGAGATCGCCGGGTTCGCCTCGCGCAGCAATGCCTTCCACATGACCGGTCTGCGGCCGGACGGCAAGGAAATGGCCGAGGCCATTCGGATCGCCATGGCCCAGGCCGAGACGAGGCCGGAGGACATCGACTACATCAACGCCCACGGCTCGGGCACCATCCAGAACGACCGCCACGAGACGGCCGCCTTCAAGCGCAGTCTCGGCGAACACGCGTACTCGACGCCGATCAGCTCCATCAAGTCGATGATCGGCCATTCGCTGGGCGCCATCGGCTCGCTCGAAATCGCCGCGTGCGCACTCGCGATGGAGCACTCGATGGTGCCACCCACCGCCAACCTGCACGAGCCGGATCCGCAATGCGACCTGGACTACGTGCCCCTCGAAGCACGGGACCAGCGGGTGGACACCGTGCTCACCGTGGGCAGTGGATTCGGGGGGTTCCAGAGCGCGATGGTGCTGCGCAAGCCGGAACGGAACCCGTCATGACGGTGGCCGTGGTGACCGGGATGGGCGTGGTGGCGCCGACGGGTCTGGGGACCCGACAACACTGGGCCCGCACGATGCGCGGGGAGGCCGCGATCGGCCGGATCACCGCCTTCGACCCGCAACGCTATTCCAGCACGCTGGCGGGTGAAATCAGCGGGTTCGTGCCCACCGAGCACCTGACCAAGCGACTGCTTCCGCAGACCGATCGCATGACCCAACTTTCCCTGGTGGCCGCCGATTGGGCCCTGCGGGACGCGGCGGTGGAGGTCGCGTCCCTCCCGGAGTTCGGCATGGGTGTCGTGACGGCCGGTTCGGCCGGCGGTTTCGAGTTCGGCCACCGCGAACTGGACAAGCTGTGGCGCAAGGGACCGGAGCACGTCAGCGCCTACCAGTCGTTCGCGTGGTTCTACGCGGTGAACACCGGCCAGATCTCGATCCGCGAGGGACTGCGCGGCCCGAGTGGTGTCCTGGTGACCGAACAGGCCGGTGGTCTCGACGCGATCGCGCACGCCCGGCGACGGGTCCGCGACGGTACGGCTGCGATGGTCTGTGGCGCGGTCGACGGCTCGCCCTGTCCGTGGGGCTGGGTGGCGCATCTTGCCGGCGGCCGGATCAGCACCTCCGAGGATCCGCTGCGCGCGTACCTGCCCTTCGATGTCGACGCCGCGGGGTACGTGCCGGGCGACGGCGGCGCACTGTTCGTGCTGGAGGCCGAGGAAGCCGCACGGGAACGGGGCGTGACCTCGTGGCACGGCGAAATCGCCGGGTATGCCGCCACGTTCGACCCGCCGCCGGAGTCCGACCGGCCGTCGACGCTGCGCCGGGCGATCGAACTCGCCCTCGCCGACGCGAACATCGAGGCGGACGAGATCGACGTGGTGTTCGCGGACGGCTCGGGCCTGCCCGAACTCGACCGTGTGGAGGCGGATGCGCTGCGCGCGGTGTTCGGGCCGTACGGCGTGCCGGTCACCGTGCCCAAGACGATGACCGGGAGGCTCGGTGCCGGTGGAGCCGCCCTCGACCTGGCCACCGCCCTGCTGACGATGCGCCACGGGGAGATCCCGCCCACGGTGAACGTGTCCCGTCCGGTCCCGGAGTACGAACTCGACCTGGTGACCGAGCCGCGGCCCACGGTCGCCTCGGCCGTGCTCGTGGTGGCGCGTGGTTACGGCGGATTCAACGCCGCCATGGTGGTGACGAGGCGAAAGAGTGCCGGCTGAAGACGATGGGAGACGGACAAATGAGTGAGTTGAGGCTGACCGACCTGGTCACGATCCTTCGGGAATGCGCGGGTGAGGACGAGACCTCGAACCTGGACGGGGACATCCTGGACGCGGAGTTCGGCGAGCTGGGATACGACTCGATCGCGATGCTGGAGACCGCGTCCAGGATCCAGATCCGGTACGGCGTGGTGTTGTCCGACGAGGAAGTGGCCGAGGCCACCAGCCCGCGTGTGCTGCTGCACCTGGTGAACCGATCGCTCGCGGAGACCGCGTAGCGAGGACGCGGGTCGTCGTGCGGCGGCTCGCACGACTCCCCGGTGTGAACAGCCCGACAGTGAGCGGCCCGAGGCCGAACAGCGCGGGCCGAACAGCCCCGAGACCGAACCGCCCGAGGCCGATTCACCAAGGCGCCGCCACCCTCGACGAGGGTGGCGGCGCCTTGTGCGCATGCGGGCCGGCCGGTCGCGCCGGGTGTCGACCGGATCAGGACTCGCCCGCGTACCACAGCCGAGGGTCCTCGGTGCGCGGAATCCACGACGGCGGGCCCTGCTCGGTGTTGACGCCCTTGTCGAGCACGACGACGTTGTGGTGCACGTGGACGCCGGTCACCGTCAGCTCGGTCGCCGAGGGCGCACGATCCGCCGGGCGGATCTGCTCCTGATGGTTGAGCCCGTCGAGCAGCTTCTTGACGAATCCCATCGAGGTGGTGGTGGAGTCCAAGTCGGTGCTTCCGCCCCAACCCGGCCAGTAGGACGACTGGGTGTCCTCGATGATGTACCGCCCGCCCGGCCGCACATGCGGGAAGAGCTGTGCGAACGAGGTGAGCACGTGCTCACTGAAGTGGCTGCCGTCGTCGATCACCACGTCGAACGGACCGTGTTCGCGGGCGAACCCGGCCAGGAACTCGGCGTCGCCCTGGTCGCCCTGCACGGTCTGCAGCCGGGGCTCGGTGATGCCGGTCTTGGGGTGGATGTCGAGTCCGTAGATCCGGCCCCGCCAGAAGTAGTGCTTCCACATGCGCAGCGACGCGCCGCCGAGATTCGGATCGTTGTACCCCCCGACCCCGATTTCCAGCACCTTCACCCGCCGGTCCCGCAACGGTTCGAGGTAGTGCTGGTAGTGCGGGGTGTACCAGTGCCCGCCCCACTTGTCCGCGTCGAAACGCACCGCGAGTTCGGTGAGGTCGGTGAACCGCCGAGAGATCGCCTCCACGAGCTGATGGGCGGCCAGTACGGCGGACCGCCGTTGCCGCAGCCACGGGTCGTCGGCGGCAAGGCCGTGCGGCTCGGTCGAATCCGCGATCACCAACTCGCGGGTGGCGTCGTGACGGCCCGGAGAGAACACCGCACGCAGCAGCTCCGACAGATCCTGCCGGTAGATCGCCGGCGGTCGTGGTGCCCGGCCCGGCTCGACCTCGCACGTGCCCGCGCCGAGGGTGAACAGGTAGTGCAACCGCTCGTTGTCGAACCCGAGATCCAATTGCACCGTCGTCTTCGCGATGGGCTCGGGAAGCAGCCGGGTCCGAGCCCATATCTCGCTCAAGAGAGCCTCGGCGACCGACGCGGCGCCCAGTTCCGCGATCGCGGCGTCCGTGTCGGCCGGTGGTAGGTCGGCCGCGGTGATCAGCTCGCTCAGTTGGTGGTCGTCCATGATCGGCTTCATGGCTCACTCCCCTGGAGATAGTCGTCCGGGCATAACGGCGCGCTTAGGGTCACTCGGGACGCTAGGCCCGATTCCTCGGACGCCGCTCAAGGGGTGCTTGATCACCTCGGACTGTTCGAGGGCGTCCCGAGGACGATTCGAGGGCCGCGGTCCACGGTGGGGGAGTGGCGATACGGACGGACAGTGAACTCGGCCGGTCCCTTCTGACGGAGCGGGGTATGCAATGGCTGTACGCACACGGCGGGGACCCCTACGCCGTGCTGATCCGCGCGGAGGACGACGACCGCGCGACGACGACCGCGCGGATCCGCGAGCTCGGGCCGCTCTACCGCAGTCACTCCGGCGCGTGGGTGAGCGGGAACTACGCGCTCGGCAGGAAGATCCTCGGTGATCCGCGGCTGGTTTCCCGCGTCTTGCACGGCCCCTGGGCGGGCGGGTCGGGGCCGGGCGAGGTGTTTTCCGCTCTTCCCGCGGTCGGGTTCGTTCCGGCGTGGGAGGCGACCGATCCCGACCGGTGGGCGAGTATCGCCGAGCGGCGGTGCGCGGCGGTGCTCGGCCGGCTCGGCGATTCCTTCGACCTGGTGGCCGATCTGGTGCGCCCGGTCCTGGTCGGCGTGGTCGGCGAGGTCCTCGCCGTGCCCTCGGCGGAGCGCGCGGCGTTCGGCCGGTGGTGTGGTTCGGCGGCGACGGCGTTGGACGCCGTGTTGTGCCCGCCGACACTCCCGCGGGCCCGGGCGCTGATCGACGCGGTCGAGGGCCTTCGCTCCCTGCCGGCCCGGTCGACCGGTCCGGACGAGGAACTGCTCGCCTTCGCGATGACGGCCTCCGTGGTGGGCTTGGAGACGACGGCGAACCTGCTCGCGAACACGATGCTCGCCCTGCTCGACCGACCGGACCGGTGGCGGCTTGTGTGCGCCGACCCGACGTGGGCGCAAAGCGCGGTGGAGGAGTCGTTGCGGCTCGATCCGCCGGTGCGGCTGGACAGTCGGATCGCGAACGAGGATCTGGAACTCGCCGGGCGGGCGATCACCGCGGGCAGCGAGGTCGTGGTGTGCCTCGAAGCGGCGCACACCGACCCCGAACTGCACCGTGACCCCGGGCAGTTCGATCTGCGACGGGAAACCGTCGCCGACCATCTCTCCCTGTCCGGCGGGCCGCCCTTCGCGGTTGTCGCACCCCTGGCGCGGGCCTCGGCGGTGGCGGTGTTGCGGGTGCTGGCCGCTCGGCTGCCGGCCGTGCGCCGGGCCGGACCCGTGGTGCGACGCCTCCGGGCCCCGGTCACCCAGGGCATCGTGCGGTTTCCGGTCGCCTGCTGAGATGCGCACCCCCGCAGCGAGCCACCCCCCTCTGGAAGGTCCCGCACCATGCGTGTTCTGATCACATCGCTCGCCGTCGAAGCACACTTCAACGGCGCGGTCCCGTTGGCGTGGGCACTGCGCGCGGCCGGGCACGAGGTCCGGGTGGCGAGCCATCCGGCGCTGACCGAGAGCATCACCCGGGCCGGGCTGACCGCCGTGCCGGTGGGTACCGACCACGTCCACCACGAACTCGTCCGCGACCTCGGTGCCGAACTCGACACCTTCTACCGCGACATCGACTTCACCGGGGAACGCGGCGACGACTACGTCGCACTCAAGGGCGCCAACACGCTGCTCACCGCGACGTTCTACGCGCAGGCCAACAACGACTCGATGGTGGACGAACTGGTCGACTTCGCTCGGTACTGGCAGCCGGATCTGGTGATCTGGGAGCCGTTCACCTTCGCGGGCGCGGTGGCCGCGCGAGCCTGCGGGGCCGCACACGCGCGGCTGCTTTGGGGACCGGACCTGTTCCTGCGGATGCGGACGGCGTTTCGGCAGCGGATGGAACTCCTGCCGGCGGAGTCGCACGACGACTCGCTGGAGGAGTGGTTGACCTGGACTCTCGACCGCTTCGGCTGCGCCTTCGACGAGGAGGTGGTGGTCGGCCAGTGGAACATCGACCAGATGCCGCCCGGCGTCCGGCTGCCGTCGGGCCGGCCGACCGTTCCGATGCGCTATGTCCCGTACAACGGCCGGTCGGTGGTGCCCGCGTGGCTGCGCGAGCCGCCGCGACGACCGCGGGTCTGTCTGACCGTGGGGATCACCTCGCGAGACACCGACCATCCGAATCCGGTGTCGCTCGACGAGGTGTTCGAAGCGGTTTTTGACCTCGACATCGAGGTCGTCGCGACGCTCGACGCGGCGCAGCGCGCCGAGGTGACGCGGGTGCCGGACAACACTCGCGTCGTGGATTTCGTGCCGCTGCACGCGCTGCTGCCCGGTTGCTCGGCGGCGATCCACCACGGCGGTGCCGGCACCTGGTCGACCGCCGCGGTGTCCGGGGTGCCGCAACTGGTGATCGCCGGGATGTGGGACAACGTGTATCGGGCCCGGCGGCTGGCGGATCTGGGCGCGGGTCTGTTCCTGCCGCCGGACGAACTCACGGCGGCCGGGCTGCGCGACGGCTTGGAACAACTGCTGACCAAGCCGTCCTTCCGGGAGGACGCCCGACGCCTGCAGGCCGTGATCGCGGCCGAGCCGAGCCCCGCCGACGTGGTGCCCACCCTCGAGGAACTGGCCGGCCGGCACCGCAGAGCGCGCGGGTGACCGGCGTACGTCCGGGATTCTTCGAGTCCTGTTCGATCCGTCCTGTATTTCGCTCCCATAGCTTTTGCTGGCCGGAGCGGCGAACGCCTCGCACAGCACGGGGACGTGTCCTGCCGCCCGTGACATCGGTACCCATGAACGAGGAGGAGCGATGGCGTTGTTCGCCGTACTGGCGACGCAAGCACCTGCCGCGGGCGAAGGCGAGGAGTTTCGACGGCGGTTGCCGGAAGGGTTCGCCTACACGAAGAACCTGGTGGACAAGGGAGTGATCCGGTACAGCTGGGTCCGGGTCGGTGCGGGCGGCGGCCTGAACATCTACGACGTCGACTCGCACGAGGAGTTGCTGGCCGCGCTGTACGGCAACCCGGTCAGCCCGCACCTGAGCTTCGAAGTGATCCCGCTTGCCGAGCCCGGGAGCTTCGACCCGGCGGCCTACCTCCTCAAGTGGGCCGAGCCGTTCGGGGACGACTCCACGGGAGGCCGCGCGTGACCGCCGACACCGCCCTGCTCGATCGCGTCGTCCAGGCGGGGACCGCGCCCGACGCGGAGATCTTCGCCGTGGTCAAGGACGCCGGCCTCGGGGCCGTCGTCGGCGTCCTCGTCGAGGAAATCCTGTTCCGCTGCGACGCGCCGATCAACGTGATGCCCGTCGACATCGCCCTGGACGTCACGCACGAGAGCGAGCGGCATCGGACCGTCTTCCGGATCGTCCGGGACCGGCCGATCGCGATCCTGGACGGCGAGGAACCGGTGATCCGGCGAGAACTGCGGATGAACGTGGTGGACCTGGTGCGCCGGCTGTACGGGCGGGCGGACCATCCGCGCACCGGCGACTTCCACGACGCGTTCCTGCCGACCCGCCCCGCCGACCTGACCGAGCTGCCGGCGATCTTCGCCTCGACCAACCAGGCCTCCGGCGCCCTGCTGTCCGGCTGCACCGTTCCGCGGATCGACCTGGGCGCGCTCTCCGTCGCGTACGGCTCGGACAAGTGGGCGAGCTTCCACTGGTACACGGCGCACTACGAGAAGGAGTTCGCCCCGTACCGCGACCGGCCGGTGCGGATCCTGGAGATCGGCATCGGCGGATTCTCCGGTGAATTGGGTGGGTCGTCGCTGAAGATGTGGAAGAAGTACTTCCACCGCGGCACGGTCTTCGGACTCGACCTGTTCGACAAGTCCGAGCTGAACCAGCCCCGGCTGACCGCTTTGATCGGGGACCAGAGCGACACCGACGGACTGGTCGCCCTCGCCCGCGAGCACGGCCCCTTCGACATCGTCATCGACGACGGAAGCCACGAGAACGAGCACGTCCGCGTCTCGTTCGAGGCCCTGTTCCCCCATGTGCGCAGCGGCGGGCTGTACGTCATCGAGGACCTCCAGACGTCCTACTTCCCGAGGTTCGGCGGCACCGCCGACAAGGTCGCCGGCTCGGAGACCTCGGTCGGGCTGGTCAAGAGCCTGCTGGACGACCTCCACCACCGGGAGCACGCGACGTATCCCGGGCACCCGACGAGCGTGACCGAGGAGTCGGTGGTCGGAGTGCGCGTGTATCGCAACGTCGCGTTCATCGAGAAGGGCGTCAACGGGGAGGACGGCATTCCTCGGTGGATGGACGACGAGGCGTGGATCGCCCTGGGCGCGATACCTCCGTCGGCGGACTGACGGCGGACCGAGACAGAGGGAGAAGCAGCATGGGTCAGAGCCGGCCTTTGCACAAGAGCACGCCGGGCGACGTCGAGTCGGATCCGTCGACCGCGGAACTCCTGGCGGAATTACGCGAGTACCTCCGGCCGGACCCGCCCGCGATCGGGCTGCCGCCGCAGGTGTTCACCTCGCCCCGACTGTACGAAGCCGAACGGGCCCGGATCTTCGGGAGTTCGTGGATCATGGTGGCGCACCGGGACCAGTTGGCGAATCCCGGCGACTACCTCGCGCTGGACATCGCCGGTGAACCCGTCATGGTCACACGCGGCGAGGACGGGCGGCTGCACGGCATGTCGCCGATCTGCCGGCACCGGATGATGCCGCTGGTGGAATCCGGCGCCGGGAGCGCCAAGGACTTCACCTGTCCCTACCATCTGTGGCGCTACCACCTCGACGGCACCCTCGCGGGCGCGACCCACATGCGCGGCAACCCCGACTTCGACCCCGCCGCCTGCCGGCTGCCCGGCTTCGCCGTGGCGGAATGGCACGGCCTGGTGTTCGTCAACCTCGACGCCGGCGCCGCTCCGCTGGACGGCTGGATGGCCGATGTGGAAGGGGACCTGGCCAACTACCGCCTCGACGAGATGGTCCAGGTCGTCTCGTGGACCGAGGAATGGAAGTGCAACTGGAAGATCGCGGTGGAGAACGGCCACGAGAACTACCACGCGATCGGCTTCCATCCGAATACCGTCAAACCCCTCATGACGGGCGGCATCGACATGGAGGTGCGCGCCGACTCGACGTTGATGACGCGACTGCTCACCCGGACGGAGGTGCCGATGGAGACGTTCGTCCTGCCGTTGACCGAGGAGGAGAAGAAGATCCTCTTCAGCTTCCGGTTGTTCCCGTGCAGCAGCGTCGCGACCTTCGGCGAGAGCGTCGCGTGGATCAGCCTCATCCCGCTCTCCCTCGATCGGACGCAGGTGCGCGGCGGCACGCTGATGCCGGCGGCGGCGCTCGAAGGCGCCGACGTGGAGGCGATCCGCAAGCAGACCGAGGCATTCACGGGCGTGATCAACTCCGAGGACCGGCGCGGTC
Organism: Embleya sp. NPDC056575; assembly: GCF_042793325.1. NCBI lineage: Bacteria > Bacillati > Actinomycetota > Actinomycetes > Kitasatosporales > Streptomycetaceae > Embleya > Embleya sp. NPDC056575. Next base: position 47,032 of record NZ_JBHTVA010000041.1, on the reverse strand, counting down.
TCGAAGCCGTCCAGCGCACGGTCGGGTCGCGTTTCATCCAGCGCGGGCACCTCAGCCCCAAGGAGCCCGGGCTCCTCGCCTTCTACCGGAATCTGGCCTTCGCGCTGACCGAGGCGGACACGGCCTAGCGGACTGGCGGAACGGGGCGGATGTCGGGTTCCGGTTCCCGCCGCGTGCTCGGCGGGAACCGGAACCGCTGTTCTCGGGCCGACGCGGTCGCCGGGGACGGGCCCACTCGTCCTCGTCCCCGGTGACCGTGCCCGCCTGAGGCCGCGCCGCGTCGAGGCGGCCATCCCGGCGCGGGCTCCGGGGCCGCGTCCGGGGATCGGATCAGTCCGGCGGCCGGATCGACAGGCCGTGCCGAAAGACGTTCCGCGGATCCCAACGCGCCTTCGCCCGTTGCAGCCGCGGGTAGTTGTCCTTGTAGTACAGGGTGTGCCAGGGCGTGCCCGAGGTGTTCCAGTGCGGATCCGCCAGGTCTGTGTCCGGATAGTTGATGTAGGAGCCGTCGTTGATCTCGCCGGGGACCGGGACGCCACCCGTGTCGGCGTAGACGTCCCGATAGAACCCGCGGATCCAGGCGATGTGCCGGTCGTCCGCCGCGGCATCGGTCCAGGTGTCGAGATAGAACGCCTTGAGGACCGCGCTCCGCTGCGCCGTGGCCGTGGCATCGGGCGGCACCGCCGAGACCTTCCCGCCGTAGGCGGCGAACAGGACACCGGCGGCGGGGTTGTCGTAGCTCTCGTCCACCAGCCGGCGATAGACGGCGTCGATCTGGGAGTCGGCGAACGCCTTCCGCAGATACGCCGCCTTGCACTTGGCACGCAACCCGAAGACGTTGCCGCCCCCGCGGGGGTACAACATCGACCGCAGCCACGGTGTGGTGCGCACGTCGTGCGTGTACGGCACCCCGACCCCGTCGTCGAGCGCCGCCAGGTAGTCGCGCAACAGCCCTTCGGCGCCCGGGAGTCCGGCGTCGATCTGGGTGCTCAGGGTGAACACACCCGATTGCTTGCGCAAGGCGGTCATGATGCTGAACAGGGCCGCGTGCGGTGCGTCCGGTTCGTTGTGCCGTTCGTGCCAGCGTCCGTGGTTGCGCAGCAGTCGCCGGAAGGACTGTGGCGTCATCTGCGGCCACGACCATTGCACGTAACTGTCCAGCACCTCGGCGGGCGGGGCGGGCAGCAGTCGGGCGGGGTCGCGGCTGTCGATCCCGGGGGTGCGGAACCAGTACCGGGTGACGATGCCGAAGTTCCCGCCGCCGCAGCCGGTGTGCGCCCACCACAGTTCCCGGTTCGGGTCGGTGGGATTACGCGTGGCCACCACGCTTTCGGCGGTGCCCGAGCGGTCCACCACGACGACCTCGACGCCGTACAGGTGGTCCACGACGCAACCGTGCAGCCGGGTCAGCGGGCCGTAGCCGCCGCCGAGCACGTGCCCGCCGATGCCGACGGTCGAGGTCTGCCCGGCGGGGATGGTCACGCCCCAGCCCTTGAGGAGGGTGCGGTACACGTTGCCGAGCAGCGCACCGGGTTCGATGGCGAAGGCGGCACGTTGTTCGTCGTAGCCCACGGCGGTCATCTCGGACAGGTCGACGAGCACCTGGGTCGCGGGGGAGTCGACGAAGTCCTCCAGACAGTGGCCGCCGCTGCGGGCCACCACCCTGGCGCCGGTACGCACCGCGTCCTGGACCGCCCGCACCACCTGAGCGGTCGAGCCGACCACCCGGACCTCCCGGGGACGGCAGTGGAACCGGGCGTTGCCCGCGGTGGTCAATTCGGCGTAGCGGGGGTCGCCCGGGGCCACCGCCACCGGGCCGAACACCGGAACGCACGCTCGGGTCGAGAAGTCGGCCGGCGACGCGGCGGCGGCCTCGGCCGGCGAGAGGCCGGTCGCGAGACCGTACAGCCCCGCCCCTCCGGCCAGCAGTCCTCTGCGGGATACGTCAGTCATGGCAGGCTCCGGGCCGGTTCACGCGCGCAACAGGTCGAGCGGGAGCACCTTGGCGCCCTGGAAGCCCCGCGGATCGTGGTAGACGAGCCGTTCGCCGGCGGGCACCTCGAAATCGCGGTAGCGGGACAGCAGGGCGCGCAGCGCGATCTTGACCTCCAGCCTGGCCAGCGGCGCGCCGAGACAGAAGTGCACGCCCATGCCGAAGGACAGATGCCGGATCGGGTCGCGGTGGATGTCGAACGTGTCCGGGTTTCGGAACTCATTCTCGTCCCGGGTGACCGACGGGAGCGCCACGCTGACCTGCGAGCCCGCGGGTATGTCCCGACCTCCCAGGTGCACCGTGCGAAGTGCCTTGCGGTCCAGCCACACCAGCGGCGAGCGGTAGCGCAGCACTTCCTCGATCATGGCCGGGATCAGTGCCGGGTCCTCGCGCAACTGCCGAGCGGCCTCGGGGTTTTCGTCCAGGCACAGGATCGCGTTGCCCAACAGCGTGCTCGTGGTCAGGTGGCCGGCGATCAGCAGCAGGGCGAGAAAGCCCACGATCTCCTGATCGTCCAGCGTCACGCCGTCGGTTTCGGCGGCGATCAGGTCGGCGATCAGGCCCTCTCGCTCCGAAGTGCGGTATTCGCGCACGTGGTTGAGCAGGTACGCGTTCATCTCGCGAATCGACGGGGCCATCGCGGCCACGCCCTCCTCGCTGAAGATGGCGTCGATGCCGTTGTCCACGAGTAGCGCGTCCGCCCACTTCCGGAAGAGCCCGCGGTCGGACACCGGCAGGCCCATCACCTCGGCGATGACGGTCACCGGCAGGGGATGTGCCAGATCGGCGACCAGGTCGATGCGCTCGCGGTCGCCGATCGCGTCGAGCAGTTCGGCCGCCACCGCTTCGATCCGCGGTGCCAGCCCGGTGACGAAGCGGGGCGTGAAGCCCTGGCTGACCAGGCCGCGCAGTTCCCGGTGGCGCGGCTGGTCCATGTTCTGGAAGTTGCCCTTCGAGAACGTGGCCAGGTCCTCGTGGTACGGGATGAACTCGCTGAGGTCGTTGGAGAAGGAGTTCGCGTCGGTTGCGACGGTCATCGCGTCGGCGAAGCGGAAGACCCGCCACCGCCCGGTTTCCTCGTCCAGGCCGACCGGCTCGGTGCGCCGTTTGTGTCGGAACAGCGTGAACAGTTCCCGCATCTCTTCGGAGATGTGCGGTCCACCCATCGAGCTTCACTCCTCGCGTTGCGGAAGGAGACGGAGGTTTCGATGCATCCCATCGGATCCCTCTCGAAGTTCGGTGGAAGATCGCTTTACGCGCTCAGCCGTCGGGATGCGCGGACCGCAGCCGGTCGACCTCCGCGGCCGCGCTGTCGCGAGCCACCTCGACGAAACGCAGCAGGGTACGGAGCTGGTCGTCGTCGAAGGGCGTCAGGTCGTCGCGGGTGCGCGCGGTCAGGCCCGCGTAGTAGGCGGTGATCCGGTCGAGTCCTTCCATGGTCGGTTCGATGACGACCCGTCGCCGGTCGTTGGGGTCCGGAACCCGCTTGACGCAGCCGGCCTCGGTGAGCCGGTCGATCATCCGCGACGCCGCGCCGGGAGTCAGGCCCACCCGTCTGGCCAGGACGCTGGAGGTGGCCGGACCGTCCTGGTGCAACGCGTGCAGACAGTGGAAGTCGGTCGCCACGACCCCCATGCGGTCGGCGATCAAGCCGTTGATCTGGATCAGCTGGGTGATCCATTCCGGCAGCGCGGTAATGAACCGAGATGCGAGGTCCTCCCTGGATGCGTCGGTTTCGGCGTTTTCCTGCTGGTTCTTCGTCATGTTGACACGACCCGATCGTCTCACTAGATTGCGTTGCACAATAAGTGCGCCGCACAACAAGTGTGCTGCGCAATATAATTGCGTTCGATTCGAGGAGCAAGTGTTGCCCATCGAGCCCACCGCACCGATGGCGACCCGAGGCCGCACCCTGGCCCTACTCGTCATCCTGCTCGCGACGTTCATCGACCTCATCGGTGTCACCGTCCTCAACGTCATCCTCCCGTCCATTCAAACCGATCTGGACGCGAGCCCGGCCCAGCTGCAGTGGATGCAGGCGGGTTACACCCTGGTGCTGGCAGTGGGCATCGTCAGCGGCGCCCGGCTGGGCGACATGCTCGGCCACAAACGCGTCTTCATCGCCGGCATGGCGGGCTTCGCGGCCTCGTCGGCCCTGTGCGCACTGTCGGTGGGACCGGAAATGCTGGTCGGCGGGCGAGTGGTGCAGGGCTTGTTCGCCGCGCTGGTGATTCCCCAGGTCCTGTCCCAGATCCAGATCATGTACGCCTCGAACGAACGTGGCGGCCCTATGGCGGCCTACTCGTCGCTGTCCGGTCTCGCCGCGACGCTGGGGCCCATCCTGGGTCCGCTACTGCTCAAGTCGGACCTGGCCGGGTCCGGCTGGCGGATGGCCTTCTGGGTGAACGTCCCGCTCGGCCTGTTCGTCGTGGTGGCCTCGTGGAAACTGCTCCCGGAAAGTCGGGCGACCCACGCCGCCCGGATCGACGTGCCGGGCGTGATCCTCGCGTCGGTGGGCCTGGTCCTGGTGTTGTATCCGCTGATCGACTCGGCGGGCAAGACCCCGTGGCCGGCGTGGACGTACGGGTCCATCCTGGCGGGTGTGGCCGTGCTCGTCGGATTCGTCTTCTACGAACGGCGGGTCGGCAGTCGCGGTGGGTCCCCCCTGGTGGAGATGTCGCTGTTCCGGTTCCGCTCGGTACAGGGCGGCCTGCTCCTGCAACTGCTGTTCTTCGTCCCCGCGATGGGCTTCTTCCTGGTCTTCATGCTGTTCCTCCAGAACGGCATCGGCATGAGCCCGATGCGCGCGGGTCTGACGATGCTGCCCTGGTCGGTGGCGGTTCCGGTGTTCGCCACCCTCTCCGCGGCGGTGCTCCTGCCCAGGATCGGCCGGATGACCGCGCAGATCGGACTGGTCGTGATGGCGATCGGCTTCACCATGGTCGCCCTCGCCGCCGGCGGCGCCACCCCCGACACCGACTGGACGGACATGTTCTGGGGCGTGCTGGTCGGCGGCGCGGGCATGGGCATGCTCGTGGCTCCGCTGATGCAACTGACCCTGACCGATGTGCCGATCGAGTTCGCCGGATCGGGATCGGCCCTGTACAACACCGTCACCCAGTTGGCCGCCTCGATCGGTGTGGCCGTGATCGGTACCGTCTTCTTCACCGAACTCAAGGGCGTCGGGCAGACCTCCGCCGAGCTCGCCGACGGGTACGGCAGTGCGATGGCGACCTCGTTGTGGCTGGGAGTGGGCCTGCTCGCGGTTGCGTTCGCCAGTAGCTTCCTGTTGCCGCGTGGACCCGTTGCGGCCCCGGCACCCGACGTCGAGGTGGTCAATGCCTGAATTGCCCGGACGACTGCAAGCCGTCTTCGTCCCCGCCGAGAGCGCGATGGCCTGGTGGGGTGTCACCGACCTCGAACCGGCCGTGCGCGAACACGGGCTGCCCGAAGGCCGTCCGAGCACCTGTCGCCTCGCCCTTCCCGACGGGGACCAGGTGGTGCCGGCCACCGTCGCGGTTCGACTCGCGGAACTCGACGACGCGCTGCCGGCCCTGTCCGCCCTCGACCCGGACCGCCCGACGATCGGTGCCTCCATGCGGGCCTGGCGGGCCGCCGCCACCCTGCCGCACGACGCCGACGACGCCTTCGCGGAACTGGGCGCGCGCATGCCCACGGCCGCGCACGCGCTCCTCGGCTTCCAGGAGACCACCATCTTCTCGGCCTCCGCCCTTCTCGGCCGCTTCCGACAGACGGTGGCCACCCACACCGCGTTGCGCTCCACGAGCATCCGGGCGGAGCTGCGCCCCTACCAGATCCACGGCGTGGCCTGGCTCCGCAGCGTGCCCGGTCTCGGCGGCGGGGCGATCCTGGCCGACGAGATGGGACTGGGCAAGACCCTGCAAGCGATCTGCCTGCTCGCCACCCGCCCGCCCACCGGCCCGCACCTGGTGGTCTGCCCCACCTCCCTGATCGGCAACTGGCAACGCGAACTGGCCCGCTTCGCGCCGGACACACCCGTGATCGGCTATCACGGATCGCGCCGTACCCTTCCGGACTCCCTCCCGCCCGGATCCGTGGTCGTCACGAGCTATCCCATGCTTCGCACGGACGGCATTCTGACGGAGACCAAATGGGACGTGGCGATCTTCGACGAGGCGCAGCAGATCAAGAATCCGGACGCGCTCGTCAGCAAGGCCGCCAATCGCCTGTCCGCCGAGGTCCGGATCGCCATGACCGGCACCCCGGTGGAGAACCACCTCGAGGAACTGTGGTCGATCCTCAACATCACCAGCCCCGGCCTGCTGGGCAGCCGCGCCCGGTTTCGACAACGCTTCGCGGCCCCCATCGAACAACGCCGCTCGGCGACCGCGGCGGCGGCCCTGAACGCACTGGTCGCACCGCGGCTGCTCCGTCGCACCAAATCCGAGGTGGCCACCGAACTGCCGGCCAAGCAGTACTCGACAATCGTCTGCACCGTGACCGAGGAGCAGTCCCGCCTGTACCGGGAAGCCGTCGACCGGGCCTTCACCGACGGGTTCGGCAACGGCATCGGGCGGCGGGGCCGGATCCTGGCGCTGCTCACCTCGCTCAAGCAGATCTGTAATCACCCCGCCCAGTTTCTGCGTGAGGAATCCGCGACACCCGGCCGTTCCGGCAAGTTCGACCGGGCCACGGAGATGCTGGCCGAAATCGTCGAAGAGCGCGACCGTGCCCTCGTCTTCACCCAGTACCGGGCGATGGGCGAACTGCTCTCCGGTTCCCTGTCCGCCACCCTGGGCACCGGGCGCATCCCGTTCCTGCACGGTGGCCTCTCCCTCGAACGGCGAGACCGGCTCGTTCGGGCCTTCCAGGAGGACGACGACGCGCCCCCCGTCCTGCTCCTGAGCCTGCGCGCCGCCGGATTCGGGCTCAACCTCACCCGCGCCACCCACGTCATGCACTACGACCGCTGGTGGAACCCCGCGGTGGAGGAGCAGGCCACCGACCGGGCCCACCGCATCGGCCAGGACCGCACCCTCAACGTCCACACCCTCGTCACCGAAGGCACGATCGAAGACCACATCGCACAGATGCACGACACCAAACGCGGATTGGCCGACATCGTCTCCGGCAACACCGAAGCCGCGCTGGCCGACCTGTCCGACGAGCAACTGCACGCCGTACTCGACCTCGACCTCGGAGCCCTCACCTGATGCCTGCCGAATTCGGAGCCACCCCCTGGGGCCGAGTCTGGATGCGTACGGTGGAATCCACCGTGGTGGCCGCACCCAACCCCCTCCTTCCGAAGGCGCGCAGCCTCGCGCGCAACCACGCCGTCACGCTGACCGTCGAGGGTGGTCGGATCGACGCCGCCGTGGTCACGTCCGGCCGACCCCACCGGGTCCGGATCGACGTTCCGCGCTGGTCCGCCAGGGAACAGGCGGACGCCGAACGGCTGATCGCCGAAGCCCTTGCCGACCACCGCGGACTGGCGCCCGGAGACCTGCCCGACACATTGGAGGCGGATCTCAGATACCACGACGTCGGCATCGCGCCGGCCCTCGCCGACCTGGACGCCGGCTGCGAATGCCGAACCCGGCAACGCCCCTGCGTCCACGTGCTGACCACGCTCTACGCGCTGTCCCAACAGCTGGACGAACGCCCGGTACTGGCCGTCGAGTTGCGCTCTTCGGGCGCGAAACCCGCCACACCCCCCGATCCCGACCGGATCGAGATCACCGCCATCGACGTGGCGGGCTTCTACGGAGACTGACCGCCGCGCGCAGCGCACGCGGCCGGCCGATTACACCCGGGCCTCGAACAGTGCCACCGAGCCCCGCACGGTCAGCCGGTAATCGGTGAACCTGGCGGCGAGTTCGGCCTCCAGGTCGGCCAGCGCATCGCCCCGGTTGTCGAACGTGCCCTTCTCGTTGAGCTCGTCCAACAGCTTCCGCGCGCGCTTGCCGTGCGCGACACCCGTCGCCAACACGGTGCTGCCGAAGATCCGGCCGCCGGGCACCACATGGGCGCGTGCGTGGTCGAACACCTTCGCCTTGTGCGCCATCCCACCCGGAAGACAGTGCAACAGGAAGTTCAACCCCGCCGAGTCGAACCGCTTCCCGCCGAGCTCGAACGGGGAGAGCACGTCACGTTCGAACGTGTCCGGCCCGAACCGACGCAACCGGGTGGATGCCTTGGTGAGCACCGTCGGATTCAGATCCACCAACGCGATCCGCGGACTGGGCGAACGGTGCCGGCAACGATCGAGGAAGAACCCGGTGCCCGGCCCCAGATCCAGGTGCCGCGCACCGATGTTGCGGTCGTACCCGGCCAACATCTCGGCGCGATCGCAGCGCCAGACCCATCGGCAGACGACCCCGAGTACCACGAGGTCGTACAGCGACAACCAGTGCCGCGTGTACGTCGCCGTCCCGGCGAGGATGCGATCCCGGGTGGGGCCGGCCTCCGCATGCTCAGACACCGGCACGCTCCTCGGCAAACGCCTTCGCCAGCCGCAGGTTCGACATGCTGTTCGCGCTGAGCACCCGACGCAGGTACTTGCGGGCGTCGAGCACCGACGTCCCCGGGCCCAGGATCGACAGCGCGGACGGATCGATCGTCGCGGTGTGCCTGGCGGCGAGCACGAAACCCTCACGCGTGGGGGTGAACCGCCAGTGACCGGTGTGGCCGGTCAACAACTTGGGCAGGTGAATCTGCTTGTACACGATCAACTCGCCCGGCAGGCAGACCCGTACCGACCGAGTGGTATGCGCGGAACCGTCCGGGGTCTCGGTGTCCATGTCGAAGAACTGGATGTTCGCGACGCGCTCCTCCAGCACCAACCGGGAAACGTGCGGAATCCGCTCCGGCCACTTGTCCGCCTCGTACAGATAGGCGTAGGCGTCGTCGATCGAGCCCGCCACGAACAACGGGTCCTCGAAATCGACCGCCAAATCCCGCTGCTCCGGCGTCTGCTCGGCGGCCTCGACCAGGCCCGCGAAGAACTCGCCCGACTCACGGTCGACCCGCTCCGCGTCGAATCCGCCCTCGCCGAGCGCCGCCTGATCCACCGTCACCTCGGTGGACGAAGCGGACAGCGGACGAAACGTCCACACCCCGCGCGATCCGGCCGCCGGCGGCTCGGCCGGCTCCCACTCGTACTCGATCCGCAGCGCTTCCCGATCGAACCGCCAACTCGCCTGCCAGGTCCGTACCGTGTGCTCGTCGAGCACCCACCAGTGCCGGAACGACTCCGCTCCGTCCCGGACGCCCAACGACTGCGCATGCACCGAAGGACGATGGAATTGCGACCACTCGCGCAGCTCCGCGAGCAGATCGAACACCTCGTTCGCCGGCGCGGCGACCACCGCGGTATGCCGGACGACACCCTCACCCACGATCGGCATATCTGATATCCCTCCACAATTCGGCGACAGCACAGCATTCCCAGCACCGAGCCTCACGGCCCCCGCTCGAATCCGCGTGGAACATCACTGGAAAACCGCCGCACCCCGACGACCGTCAGCCGGGCACCATCGCCTCGATGACGTCGTCCGGGACTGTAAAACCAACGCGGCTTGAGGGCCTTGGCGATCTTGTCCCAGTCCTGACGGCCGGCACAGCGGAAGCTGTTCCGCAGCAGATGCACCACACACGTCTGCACGACCGTCCTCGGCCAGACGGCCTCGACGCTGTCGGGCAGGCCGTGAAGGCCGTCGCAGACCGGCATCAGCACGTCCTCGACGCCGCGGTTCCCGATCTCGGTCAGCACGTGGAGCCAGAACTCGGCGCCCTCGGCGCCGTCGCCGGCCCACAGGCCGAGGATGTCACGCCGGCCCTCGGTGGTGACCGCGAGAGCGACGTGGATGGGCCGGTTGGCGACCTTCCCGTCGCGGACCTTCACGTCGATGCAGTCCACGAACACGACCCGGTGGACGCGGTCGAGCGGCCGGTTCCGCCACTCGGCCATCCCGTCGAGGACCTTGTCGGTGATCGTGGAGATCGTCTGCCGCGACACGTCGGCCCCGTAGACCTCGGCCGGGTGGGCCCGGACCTCGCCGGTGGTCAGGCCCTTCGCGGACAGCGAGATCACCATCTCGTCCACCCCGGACAGACGCCGCTGTCGTTTACGGACGATCCTCGGCTCGAACGACTCTTCCCGGTCCCGCGGCACCGATATCTCCACCGGGCCCACATCGGTCAACACCGTTTTTACGCGGGTGCCGTTGCGCGAGTTCCCACTGTTGTCCCCGGCCGGACCCACCAGATCTGCTGCCCCTGGCGTGCAGGCCATACACGCACGCCAGGCTCAACAGATTCTGCGTCGTTTCCCTCCGCGTCCGCCATCGCGCGCGACACACGCAGGTTCGGATCGGTGACCGCGTCTGCGGACGGGGCGACAAGGCCGCGAGCTCCGCCCGGTCCTGCGCCTGGGGCCCGGCGCACGATCGTGTTGTTCATCGGTCTGCAGGTACCTCTGCAGCGTCGACGCGGAGGCTCATCCCTCCTGGCACCACGCGGCGATCACGAGGGCGATCGCGGCGGCCGGGATACTGATCGGCATGGCGAGGAGCGCGAGCCCCGGTGGGCGCCGCCCGCGTTCCGCGCACCGGGGCGGTCGGCTTCGGTGCTGTGCCGGCCGGCGCCGACCACGTCCGGCGCGTCGGCCTCGGGGGATGGGCCGTCGGGTGTGGCGGGACACCGGCGACGGGGGACGCCGGGCCTGCACGGTGGGCACGACGAGCGCCTCGCCCGCACGTGACGCCGAACGGGCGGCCACACCGGTGACCGCCCCTCGCGCCACCGCCCCGACGTCCCCGCCCACCTGGACCGCCTCGTCCTGGACCTCGTGGCCAAGAACCCCGACCGCAGACCCTCCCACGCCGGCACCGTACGAACCCGACTCGTATCCCCACACCGATCCGCCGCGACCACCGTGCCCCGCGCCCCCGCGACGGCGACCACATCGCCGGACCCTGCGAAGGAAACCACGCCCGTCGCGGACGAGTCCGCCCCGCGCCGCGCCGTACGAGGCGAGAACACGGCCCGGGACCTCGCCGCACCGCTCGACGAGAGCGGACGCCGGGCCGAGGCCGAACAGATGTACCGCCGCGCCCTCGACGCCGACCACCCCTGGGCCGCGGCGAACCTCGGCCTCCTGCTCCAGGAGATCGGGGACACCGCCGAAGCCGAACGGGTGTACCGCCACGCCCTCGAAACCGGCGACCCGGACGGGTACGCCGCCAACAACCTCGGCCTCCTGCTCCAAGAGGACGGAAACACCACCGAGGCCGAGGACATGCACCGCCGCGCGCTCGAGGCCGGTGATCCGGACGGGTACGCCGCCGACAACCTCGGTCTCCTGCTGGAGGACTCGGGACGCGAGGCGGAGGCGGAGCGGATGTACCGCCGGGCCGTCGACGCGAACAACCCGCGTGCGGTGGACAATCTCGTCGGCCTGCTCGAGCGCACCGGGCGGGCGTGGGAAGCCGGGACCGTTCGCCGGCTGTGACGAAACGGAATCGGTTGTGACGCCCATGTGCGCGACGGTCCTGTTCCCGGAAGGAACGAAGCGACGGGAACGCCGTGGGGCCGGAGCGCGGGGCTGTGGTGTCTCGTCGTGCTCGCGCGGCCTTCGCATCGCGGCAGGACGGGTTGCGAACCGCCCCGCAGTGTCCGTCGCGCGGCCGGGTGCCCGCACCGGGCGAGCGGTGGGTCGTCTCGGACACGCTCCGCGATCCGCTCGCGCGGCACGTGACGATCGTGTCCCGGACCACGACGCGCACAGTGGGACGGGCGATCACCGGACCGTTTTCGGGCGGCGGACGAAGACCATCGCCCCAGGCTTGATCAACGCCTCCCCGGCATCCGCGACCGGGTGTCGATCGGGGACCCGAGGCCACGACGGCAGCCGCAGCCTCGCGAACGGTCGCCTCCAGCGCCCGGGACGAAAGCCCTGACGCCTCCTCGCCAGGGGGCGGTGGCCCCTACTCTGTGGGTCGGCTTTGGCTTGTGTCGTCGGGGGTGGCGCATGGAACGCGGAGAACTGGTCTCGGGGCGTTACGAGTTGGTGAAACGGCTCGGGCGCGGCGGGATGGGCGAGGTGTGGGCCGGACGTGACCGCATGCTGCATCGGGACGTGGCGATCAAGATGCTGCTCCTGGACCGGGCGATGCATGCGGACCTGCCACGCCGGTTCGAACGCGAGGCGGTGGCCGCCGCGCAGATCAACCACCCCAACGTGGTGGCCCTGTACGACCGGGGCATCCACGAGGACCTGTGGTTCCTTGTCATGGAACGGGTGGACGGGGCCGACCTCGCCGAATACATTCGCGACGGGCAGCCCTTGGAGCCGGATCACGCGCTCGCCGTCACGCGGGAGATCTGCACGGCGCTGGCCGCCGCGCACCGCGCCGGCGTCGTCCACTACGACATCAAGCCCCACAACGTCATGATCACCCCCGACGGCGCCGTGAAGGTCGTCGACTTCGGCATCGCCGGATTCGTCCAGACCGCCTTCACCCTCGCCGCCTCCTCCCAACTCGCCCCCGCCGGCACCCCCCAATACGGCGCACCCGAACAGTTCCTCACCGAACGCGGCGACGAACGCTCCGACCTCTACGCCCTGGGCAGCGTCCTGTTCGCCCTCCTCACCGGACACCCACCGTTCACCGGCCACACCGGCTTCGCGATCATGCAACGCAAACTCACCGAGGCCGCCCCGCACCTGGACACCCTGCGCCCCGGCCTGCCACCGGCACTGACCGACCTGGTCGCCGAACTCCTCGAACGCGAACCCGAACACCGCCCCCAGACCGCCGAACAGGTCCTCGAACGGCTCGACCGGCTCGGGGCCACCCTCGCCGCCTCCGGTCTGTCCGCCGCGACCGCGATCACCGCCACGCCCTCGCGGCGCACGTTCCCACCACCTCCCGTCGCACCGGAGACCGTCCGCGGCGATGCCACGGAGATCCCTTCGAGCGGACAGGAACCGACAACCGGACCGGAACGAGACGATGTTCGGGAAAGACTCCTCGGTCCGGCGCTGCTGCTCGCGCTGTTCGCGGTCGCCCTCTTCCTGCCCGCCTACGGGGGAACGAGCGTCAAGGACGCCCTCGGCGACGGCGGTCTCCCCGGCCAGGGCGTGTTCGCCGGTCTGGCAACGACCCTCCTGACGTCCGTGACGCTCACCCGGGGCGACACGGCGTGGGCGCGCCTGGTGGGCCATGCGGGGTGGGCCCTCGCGTTGGGGTGTCTCCTGTGGCTGGCATCCTCCAACCCGCCCTACTACGACTTCGGTGGCAACGACCGGACGACCCTGGTCGGAATGTGGCTCTTCTACCTGACGACGGCCCTGACCATCGCCCTGTACATCCACCGCGACATCCGCACCCGGGCGAGGCCGGCCCAGCCCGGGGAACGATTCGTTCTCCCGGCCGGATTGCTCGTCCTGTTCGCGATCACCCTGTTCCAGCCCGCCTACCTGGATCCGCACAAGGTCGGCACGTACTGGACCGTCATGAAGGTCGTCGGCGGCGACGGCCCCATGAGCGTCGGTGTCCTCGTCGGACTGGCCGCGACCCTGGCGGCGACCGCGGCACTCGCACCGGGCTCCGGGATGCCCACGCGGCTCGCAGGCTACGCGGGAGCCGTCCTCGCCGCAGCCTGCCTCGTCAACCTGCACGCGGCCCCGGACGCCGACCACGACGCCCACCCCACCTACTTCGCGCTGCGGCTCTTCCACCTGACAGCCGCCCTGACCATAGCCGCATACATCCACCGCGACACCACCAGGAAGACCACCGCTCGTTAGAAGCCACCGGCCCACAGCGCGAAACGACGTACCCGCCACAAAGACCGACACGACGTGACCCTGGCTGCGTGGAGCCGCAGGGATACCGCATGTCCGGCCGGGACGAGGGTGCGATGTTCTGGTGGCGGTTCGCCGCCGGCGCGGGCAACCACCACGCCGCGTGGTGCCTGTACCTCAAACACCGCAGCCGCGGCGAGGCCCGCGACCCCGAGTACCGGCTGGACCGGGCCCGGGTGCTGTCCGCCCTCACCCGGGCCACCCCACCACCGCCGTTCACACCCGCCGAGGACGACCGCCCGCCGTTGCCCGCCGACGCACGCGAGACCGTCCGGGCCCAGTGCGAACGCGGCGACCGTCCCCGCCTGCCCCACCGCCTGGAGACCGTGATGCGCCGACTGCGCGTCGAGGGCGACGACGACTATCCGGGCGTCCCCAACCCTGCCGCGGCCTGCCCGACGTACTCACCGCCGCATGCTGCCGACCTCGGGCAGTCGGGACCGGGCGGTTCGCCGGAGTCACAGTGCGCCTTCCGCCGTGAGGCGACTCTTTCCGGATGCAAACGCCTATACCGGGGTTATCTTGACGATCTTCGGGACCGCATTCGCGCCGGGGGGAACCGTGATCCAGATCCGTCCGACCCGAACGTTCCGGGCCTGACCCGCGACCTGGGTCGACGCGTTCACCGTGAACTCCAGGATCTCGCCACCGTCGTCGAGGGCCGCCCTCCTGACCGACGTGGGGTGGATGTCGACTTCGCGTGCGGTCCCGTCGAGCTGCATTTCGATGATCACTTGCTGGTGCAGGTAGGGGACCCTGCCTGGCTCCATGAACGCACGCTCGGAGTCGTAGGGCGTGTGCCAGAAGCCGTAGTCGGGTTCGGTCATCGCCTTCGCCTCTCACTCCGCATGGGATGTGGTGTCCGGACGTCGAGACTTTTCGTGGGTTCAGCATCGCAGCGCGTGAGCTTGGAGCCGGTCCTTTCGGCTCTTTTGGCCGCCGCGCGGGATCCGGGTTCGGCGGCATGGTGTCGGCGCGGGTTTCCCCCCACCCGCATTCGAGGACGGCGCGTTCACGTGTCTCGTCGTGCTTCGGCGGCACCTGGATCGCGTCGGGATCGGGATGCCCGGCCGGGCAACGCGGCGACCCGCGCCGGTAGTGAAAGCGTCACCCACCGTCGAGACGCCGGGTGGCGCCCGTCCGGTCCCCGCGGCGCCGTCCCGGTCGTCAAGGCGCGCGGCGAGGAGGATGCGCGACTCCTCGCGTTGTCGGTCTTCGTCGGTGGGGACGCCGCGTTCGATGAAGGCGGTGGGACGGGATGCCGAGTCCGCCGGGTGCGAAGGATGCGGGGTCGGCGCGGCGGTGTGTCTATCGGTCGAGGGCGTTGTGGGTGTGGCCGAGGGCGGTGAGTGTCCGGGCCTGTTGGGCGCGGTCGCCGAATGCGCGATACAGGTCGAGGGCCTGTTCGAGGAGGGGTTCCGCGCCGGTGTGGTCGCCCAGGTACTGATGGGTGCATCCCAGGGCCAGAAGGGTGTCGGCGCGGCTGTGGTCGTCGTCGAGTTCGGTGAACAGTTCGAGTGCCTGTCGTTGCAGCGACGTGGCTTGGGAGTGGTCGCCGAGCGCGTTTCGGATGTGGCTCAGGTCGAGGAGGGCGACGGCGCGGCCGCGGTGGCTGCCCGCTTCCTCCCACAATCGGTGGGCCTTGCGGTGCAGGGGTTCGGCTTCGGTGTGGTTCCCGAGGGCCCGGAGTGCCCGGCCTTGGCCGGTGAGGGCGTTGGCCTGGCCGTAGCGGTCGCCGACGTCCCGGTACAACCCGAGGGCTTCGGCATGTAGGGGTTCGGCGCCCGCGTGGTCGTCGAGGTCGCGTCGGGCGTCGCCCAGCGCGTCGAGGCCGCGGGCCCGGGCGTGGGGGTCGTCGAGGTCGCGGTAGAGCTCGAGGGCTTGGGCGTGGAGTGCCTCGGCGCCTTCGCGGTCGCCCCGTTTTCCCAGGGCGTTGCCCAGGTTCAGCGTGGCCTCGGCCTGCGACTGTCGACGCTCGAGCGTGCGGTTGCACTCCCGGCTCTCGCGTAGCACCGGTTCGGCGTCCGCGTGATCGCCCGCGAGCAAGAGCGCGATGCCCAGTCCCAGAAGCGCGTCGGCTCGCCCCGCGGGATCGTCGAGTTGCTCGTGGAGTTCGAGTGCTTGTCGATGCGTGTGTGCGGCGCCGAGGTAGTCGTGTCGCCAGCGTTGTGCCCAGCCGAGTCGCACCAGAGCGCCGGCGTGCGCCGTGTGCCGGCCGGCGTCGCGGTACAACGCGATCGTCCGCAGCCGCAGTTCCTCCTCCTCGGCGCCTCGACCGTGCGTGCGCTTGATGTCGGCCAGCGCGTCCAGCGCGGTGGCCTGACCGTTGGCGTCGCCGAGTTCGCGGTACAGCTCCAACGCCCGCAGGTGTGTCTTCTCCGCCCGGCCGGGTTCCGGGGCGTGTGACGTCGGTGTCCCCGGCGGCGGTTCGGGAGTGGTCGGGGAAGGCGTTTCCGCATCCGGCGGTGGTTCGCCTCCGTGGTTCGGGTCCGGTGTGCGTGCCGTGGCCGATGGATCGGCGAGGCGGGGGACCGGCGTCGGCACGGGGTTCGGGGTGCGGGAGTCGCGTTCGGTGTCCCACAGGGCGTGGAAGCGCAGGGCGACGGCGTCGGGGTCCGGGCGGTGGACCGACTTCTTCGCGAGATGGCGCACGGTGGATTCCAGGCGCCGCCAGTCGGGGACGGCCCGCCCGTGCAAGAGGTGGTTGAGCGTCTCGTGCGCGATCGTCGCGTCCAGGGACTGATCCCTGGTGATGGCGTCGGCCATCGCGCGCGTGCCCGGTCGTCCGGCGTCGCGGTACAACGCGTGCACCGCCTCCACCAGGTCGCGCCGCGGTCCGGCCGGCAACGCGTTCTCGTCGGGCATCGCGATCGCCATCCGGGCGCCCCCTCGTGTGCCAACTCCCGCCAGGTTGCGCCAATTCTGGCGCGTCGGCCCGGATTCCCGCAGGCGGTTCGGTGATCGATCGCGCACGACTTGCTGTCGTACGCGCACGACCTTCGACCGGCGCCGTGCGATCTGGAGACCTGCCCACGCCCGGTGCCGCGACGGTGGACACACGGCGCCGAGACCACACCCGACCCGACTCCCGAAGGGGCACCGCGATGCAGCACGACGACACGAACGACCGAACCTCCGCCCCCGATTGCGGGCGGGCCCGCACACGCTGGACGCGGACACTGGGCGCCGCGGTCGCGGCGGGCCTGGCCCGCGCACTCGGCGAATGGCTCCTGCGCACCCTGACCCGGGACTGACCCGTGCCTCCCGGTTGCCGCCGCAGCGGCAACCGGGAACCACGCGGTCGTCGCGGAATCGACGTGGGCGCGTCGTCGTTCGATTCGGCGGACGGTCCGTCGACCCCGAGACCCCCGACGACCTCACCCCCGCCGAACACGCACGCCTGGCCGACTGCATCGCCGGCGTCGAACTGCTCTCCACCGACCACTGGATCGCCGGCAAATCCCTCGACACCATCGCCCGCGGCAAGCCGTTCCGACAACTCCCCCACCGCCTCGAACCCCACCGCTGCTACCGCACGATCGAGGAATGGGCCGAGACCGAACACGGCATCAGCCAGTCGCGATGCAGCAAACTCCGCGCCGGCTGGAAACTCGGCGACACCGTCCGCCCCGACGTCCACCGCGCTGCCCCGGCCCTCAAACGCGACGTCGACCGCCGCGCCGTCGCCCTCGCCGACCGACCCGACCGAGGTCGTATCCCCCGCCAAGAGGTCCTGGCACACCTGTTGGCGGCGTTCGTCGACGACCCGCGCGTCTTCGACGCCGTCCTCGAACGCATGAAGACCGCACGCTGAACACGGCGGGCGCCCGACCAAATGTGGTGGTCGGGCGCCAGCCGCGTACGCACGCCACTCTACGCACGAGCACCGACCCGAGCCGGCCGCCCGACCGAACGCCGAAGACGACCCCCTCGCAACACCGGTCCGGCCGCGAGCACATCCAGGAGCCGGGGCAACGGCGCTCCGGCGACCGTGGTGGATCACCCACCGCTGACCCCTTGCACGACCGGCGCGGCGTGCCACTCCGGCTACGGCGCCCATACTCGGACACATGCACCAAGATCCATCCCCACCGCCACCCGGGCGCGACGGCATCGCGCCGCCCGGGTGGCCTCGGGGTGTGCGTCCGCCCGGCGATCCGGGGTGGGAGGAGACCGCCGTGGCGTGGCTGTTCGATCAGGTGCCGCCCGGGTACCGCGATCACCCGGTGCTGCGCTTTTCCGACCTGATCCAAGTCTGTACGTGTTGTTCGCCGTGGCTTGTGACCGAGGCGTCTCGTACTCGTTTGCCGACCGGGTTCGGGATGTCATCGGTGTTCCGGGTCGGGGCGGAGGTACGCGTGGCGCGCGAGTTGGTGATCGGGGATCTGCGGGTCCAAGACGTTCGGTACGGCAACGGCACTCGGGCATGGACGATCGTGTGGCCTGAGGGTGCCGTCCACCGGGAGGCGGATCGCTTCCTGCGGCTGCATGAGGGCTCGGGCACACAGCGGACGTACGCGTACGTGCTGGTGGATCATCTGCGCTGGCTGGAGCGTGAGTGTCTGCCGCTGGATCGGGTGCGGCCGCGTGACCTGGAGCGCTATATGGGCGTGGTCGGCGCGGACGTGCCCATGCCGCTCGGGGAGCCGTGGCGGGTGGGCAAGAAGCCGTACGGGCACGACGCGTTGCGGACGGCGGCGGCCTGTTTGAAGGGGTTCTTCCTGCACCAGGCGGTGCTGGGCGTCAACCCGGAACTCGCCGCGCACTTGGATCGGCACCGGCTGCCGACGCGGCGGGACCGACGCCGGGCCTTCCTGGGGCATGTGAAGGCGGCGATGCCTGCGAACCCCCTGGCTCCGGCGGGTTCGCAGCCGCGGCATCCCAAGTTGCTGCCGGAGGGTGCCCGCGAGCGTTTGATGACGATGGTCTCCACGGCAAGGAATCGCATGGTGGTGACGTGGTTGTCCGACGGTGAGCTTTGTGGGCTGCACCTTCTGGACCTGCACCTGCGGGAGAACGCGGCGTGTGGGCAGTGTCGTTCGCCGCACCTGCACGTCTGCCATCGGGCCGGCAACGCGAACAACGCGCGGGCGAAGACCAAACATCCATGGCGGGTCGAGGACGGGACGGTCACCGGTGGGTTGACCAAGCGGGTCGGTCCGGCGATGGTGCACCTACTTCGCGTACATGACGGGCGAGTACCCTCGCGACGCGAACCATGGGGTCCTGCTGGTCTCGCTGGCCGGTATCCGTTGTGGGGAGCCGTGGGCGCCTGTCGGTGCGCGGCGGACGCTGGAGCGGGCGGGTGAGCGCGCGGGGCTGGGAAGGGTTCGGCCGCACGCGTTTCGGCACACGTTCGCCACCGCGGTCCTGGACGCGTCGGACGGGAACCTGCTGATCGCCCGGGACGCGGGCGGCTGGGCGTCGACAGCGGTGGTCGATGAGGTCTATGGGCCCGTCGACCTGCACGACCCGGGGTTCGACGCCGCGCTCCACGCGGTCTGGGGAGACCGGTGATGAGGGCCTGCGGGTTCGTATTCCGCTACCGGTGGGTCCCACCCGCCCCGCCGAGGGTGACCGCGACAGGGTCGACGCTCCGCCGGCGAGGCTCCGGGTGAACGGTAGATCCGAGGCCGCGTTCACCGCGGCCCGGCCCGTCGGTGCCCTCGTTCCCGCCTGCGTATCCCGTGCGGGGGCGCCGGCGTCAGGCCCGGCCGGCCGTGCCGGTGCATTCGAGGATGACGAACTCGGCCGGTCGGATCGCGGCGAGGCCGACTCTCAGGACGAGTTCGCCGGCGTCGACCTGTTCTGCGGTCATGGTGACGTCCCGGCCGACCTGGACGAAGTACGCCTCCTGCGGTTTCATCCCCTGCAGCGCGCCCCACTGCCAGAGGTCGTGCAGGTGGTGGTCCGCCGCAGCCCGCAGCCTTTCCCACGTCGCCGGGCTGTTCGGCTCGGACGCCACCGAGGCGAGAGCCCTCGTCAGGTCGCGCTCCACCATGTCGGCCAGTCGCCGCACCGGAAGGTGCCGCCACCGCTCGTCGTGCGTGTCGAGCGTGCGGGCGCCGCGGACGAGCGTGCCCCGGTCCGGGAACTCGAGCAGGACGTTGACGGGTTGGGCCTCGTCCTGCTCGGCGTCGGTCACCGCCAGGAACGGACGCGCGATGCCCTCGACGGCGATGTTCGCCGGGGCCTTCCACACCCCGCGCTCACGATCGACCCGGCACCACACCCCGGCGACGGCGCCGACGGGCGGCACCGGTTCGGCGCCGTCCCCCGACGGCACCAGCCACGGGTGGTACAGGGCCGCGTGCGCGTGCTCGTCGAGGCCCAGCTCGAACGCCTTCGCCGCGTCGCGGGCCCGGCGGGCGTCGTGGTCGCGATCGGCGTGCAGGATGGCCATCGCCCGGTGGGCCGCCGCGTAGGCGGTCACGGCCCGCGCGGTCTCGCCGGCCGCGTCGGCCCCGCCGTCCCACAGGCCGAGCGGCACCAGGATCGTCACGTCGGTGAAGGCTTCGACGGCGGTCAGCACCTCCGTCAGGGGCTTTCCGGCGGTGTCGGCCAGGTAGCAGTGGCCGCCCCCGTTCCCGAAGTACCCGCGCAGCACCGCGCCCGTCAACCCGGACGAGGCGTCCTCGCCGACGACCCGGACGAGATCGCCCGGGCCGTCGACCCGCACCACGCCCTCGAAGGCGGCGGCGAAGTCCCCGAGGAACACCGGAACGGCGGTCGCGCCGGGCGTCACCGTCAGGGCCGACGGGGCGTCCCCGCCGCCGTGGACGCCGGGGTGTTCCATCGAATCCGCCATCGCACACTCCATCCGGGTCACGACACTTCCTCGCCGCAGCGTAATGCACCCATGACTCTCGGTCGCTGCATTCCGCGTTGTCGTCACCGGGCCCGGCCCGCGAGGACCCCGGCGCGGGCCGAGCCTGGGGTGGTTGGTTGGTGTGCCCATGGGGTGTGGCCCGGTGCCTTGTCCGCCCGACCCGTCGAGGTGTCGGTGTCCGGCCCGTGGCACTCGGCGACCCGACCCACGAACGACCACGTCGTCCCACCGCTCGACGGCGCGACCCGAAACACTCCCACCGGTACCAAGACGCACCTCCGCCCCACCGCGAATCTCACATCTCACCGCACATGAGGCCTTGGGGCCGACACCTGCCTCACCTGCGCGCGCCGAGGCCCGTCGGCGGCCGTTCCTGCTGCGACCGACGGCGAAGCACGCCGGGCATGTCTGTTGTCGATCGTCCGGCCGGCGCGCCCGCGATGGCCGCGCGTGCGCAGGCCCGGCTTGTCCGACACGATCCGGGACGCCGTGCGTGTGTCGTCCCTCGGCCGTCGTCGTGCGGCGGCCACGGCCGCGGCGGCGTGCCGGTTCGGTGCCGATGACGTCGCCCGCTGCGCCGTGTGTGGTCGCGGTGGAGTCACTTGTCGGCTCGGTTCGGGGGCGGGTCCTGGCGTGGCTGAGCCCGAACCGGCGCCGCAGGGCGCCCCCATGGGTTCGTCAAGGGAAATCGGGCTGTGTTCGGGTGGGGAGCCGGACAGCATTGCGGTGTGCCCGATCTGCCGTGGGATGACGTGAAGTGCTTCTTCGGCCCCGACCTGATGGTCGCTTCCGGACGTGCGTGTTCCGCGCCGCCCGCGACGATCCGCACGTCCGACCGTGCTGAACGGGGCCGTGGATCCACGCCGTGTGTTGGCGATCTTCCGTTTCCGCTCCCACCTGCGGCGAGCACCCGCTCCGTCCTCGCCGCACCGACCGTCGCCACCACCGCCCGCATCGGACCCCGCGTCGACGGCATCGCCGAGATCACGGGGGCGGGACAACGCAGCCCTCCCCGGGGCACCGGCAGCACCGCCTCCCCGAACGGCGCGGACCGGTAGGCGATTTCACCGGATCCCCCACCGCGCCCCGCCCGGCCGGGCCGGAGCCGGCCCGCCCGTTCGCGATCCGACCGGCGTGTCCGCCCCATGACGACTCACCCCCGACGCCCCGGATCCGCTACGGCCACGACCCCCGCACGCCCGACCCCGATCCCGACCCCGCCCGGCCCGGGAGTCGGCTGATCGGCGGCCCGCTGGACGGCGAGTGGCCGGTCCCGGTCGACGACGGCGGCGCTGGTCTGTGTTCCGTCCTCGGCCATGCGGCCAGGGCGGTCAGGACACGGTGGCGGCGACCGATGTCGGCCCGGCCTCCGGCACGGTCCGCGACGGTTCGACGGCATGGGGTGACCATCCGTCGCGGGGAAACGCAAGAGGGGCATCTCGGCCGGATGTCGGTGAGATCGAGTCCCGATTGCCGCGGGGGCTCGCCGGGTTTCGACGTTTGTGGCCAGTCTGGGGTCACTGCGGTTCGATTCATTCCCCTTGAGAGGACTGATCCATGGCAGGCACCGTCATCGACGTGACCGACGCGGATTTCGAGGCGAGGGTGGTCAAGGGGACGGGGCCGGTGTTGGCCGTCTTCCGCGCGGAGTGGTCCGATGTGTGCCGGGCGCTCGACCCGGTACTGGTCGACGTGGCGAAGGAGTATTCCGGCCGGCTGACCGTCGCCCGGCTCGACATCGACGAGAGCCCGACCACCACGCAGAAGTACGGCGTCAACCAGATCCCCACACTCCACGTGTTCAAGGGCGGCAGGATCGCCGGCACCTGGATCGGTCCCGCGAACAAGGCGCGGGTGGTCGCCCTGGTCACCCCGCACCTGTAACCCGCGGCACCCGACCGGACATCCGAGCGGGCGTCGACGACGGCCCGCGCCGGACAGCCGGACCGACGTTCGCGAGAACCACCCCACGCGAACCCCTTCCCGGGCACCCCTACCCGGGCTCGAAGGCGCCGAAGTCCCGGCGTGGACGAGTGCCGCGGGTCGGTGAACGCGTGAACGCGAAGGTGCCTGTGGGTGGCCCACCGGGTGGTGGGTCAGCGGAGTCGTTGCTGCCAGTCGTTGGGGACGCGGCCGGCGGGTCCCGGGGCGGGCTGGGTGGTCGGGTGGGCGGTGGGTGCGGCCAGCGGCGGGCCCTCGTAGAACTGTTCGGTCTCGGTGTTCCAGTACCAGTCCTCGCCGGGTTCGAAGCTGGCCAGGAAGGGATGCCCCGCCGAGCGTGCGTGCGCGGCGGCGTGCTGGGACGGGGAGGAGTCACAGCAGCCGATGTGGCCGCAGGCGGCGCACCTGCGCAGGTGGAACCACCACCCCTGACCCTCGCCGGCCAGGCACTCCACGCAACCCTCACCACTGGGGGGAACACTCGGATCGATACCGGGAATCGTGTCGTCGTTGCTCATCGCCACACCTCCTGGACCACTGTAGGACGACACCCGGCCCGGCCCGGGGGCGAACACGCGACGATCGTGTCACCGGAGTCGGCGGACGAGGAAGCCGCAGGTGGTTCAAGAGCGAACCAGGCCCGGTGACATCGCGTGCGTGGTTGATGGTGACATGAGCCGAGGAATCCCGTGACGCCCGAATGCAGCGTTCCAGGCCGTCCGGCACTGCCGCCACGGTCGTCGCGGTGTCGACGGTCGCGGGCGGCGTGGGTCCGAGTGCGGGGTCAGGGTCGCGGACTCGGCGAAGCGTACGATCCGCACCTGGATCCAGCGGCGTTCGATCGCCTCGAGCAGGAACCGCATCTGGGCGGCCATCACGGCCGGGCCGCCCACCGGACGCTCCAGCACGCTCTCGTCGAGCAACGCGATCAGCATCTGCGTGCGTTGGCCGTTGCCCAGCACATCCTGACGGCCGCGCCGCAGGGCCACGCGCCGTTCGATCTCGCGCGGGTCGGCATCCGGGAGGCCGTTGCGGATGACCGCGCGCGCGTACTCGGAGGTCTGCAACAGGCCCGGCACCACGTGCACCTCCCAGGTGCTGATCCGCGTGGCCGACTCCTCCAGGCTGATCAACCGCCGCAACCAGCCCGGGGTCACATCCGAGTACCGGTGCCACCATGGTTTCTGGACCGCCTTGCGCAGCAAGTCCTCGACCGTGGCCGGCGTGCCCGGATCCCGCACCCCATACGCCTTGAGCAGCTCCATCACGTCGCGGTGCTTGGGCGGGCTCTCACTCCGCTCCAGCCGGGAGACCTTCGACGCGGATCCGCGCACCACCTCCGCCGCCGCCTTGAGTCCCATGTCGCTGTCCAGTCGCAAGTCCCGCAACATCGACCCCAGCACCTTCACCGCCGCAGCCGGCCGATCGGGCAACGGATCGGGACCGGCCTCGCGAGGCGCACCCGGGGCGGTGTCGGGGGACAGGGACACGCGGCGACTCCAAGCGGAACAAAAAGGGGGGTGTTCTGGAAAGTATTCCAAAGGCGCACACCCCCGTCCGCCGATCACACCGCGCGGATCGCTCATCGGAGAAGTGAGCCGCTATTCGAGAAGATCGTCGAACTCGCCCGCCTTCGCGCCGGCCACGAACATTGCGATCTCCGCCGTCGTGTATACCAGCGCGGGCCCGTGCGGATCCCGCGAATTCCGCACCGCGACACCGCCGCCCGGCAGCACGCCCAGTTCCACGCACTGCCCGGTCGCGGAACTCGCCGCGCTCTTGACCCACTCCATCACGCCCAACGAAGCCGCCGGGGCACCATTGACCCTCTCGCGCACGTCCACCACCGCTTCCTCGCCCGCCCGATATACACGCCCCGACCGGGGCGTACGCGCGGCCGTGCAACACCATATGCAATTGCACGGGCCGATTTCGAAAATGCCAGCCACAGAATCGAGCGGACAAAGTCCCCCGTAAGAGTGGCCGTTCCACGACACCCGACGGGGCCACACGATCGCGAACGAGTTCGCAGTGCGGCGTCTGCCTCTTTGGCCTCGATTGCCTCGGTTGTGGTGCGGCGGCAAATATGCGGGTCAACCCCGGAAAGTGCCACCGGTTGCACAGCGGACACGTTGGCCGCGGCCGTCTACGGCCGGTGCGGGCGTGTCCGCGCTGGGGCGGGCGCGTCGTCTCTACGGCAGGTCGTCGAGGTTCATGCGTAGTCGGCCCCACATGCGATCCACGCGTCGTAGATCTCGTCGTCGATGACCACCCCGTCGATGACGACCTTGATGTCGTCCTCGATGTCGAGGAACACCTGGCCGTTGTCGTCGTCGCACGCGGGCCGGATCTCGCCCTCGTCGACAACCTCCTCGAAGTAGGACTCACCTCGGAAACGCCCGAACCAGCCCATCGAGCCCCCTCATCCGACCGTGGCTCCACGGACACCAAGACAGACCTCACACATCCACCTATTCCGGGTGAACTTCCCAACGCCGCACGAGGATTCGGCGAAGGGTGTGACCATGATCGGTGCCTGCGGGGTCGGCTGGATCCAACGGCGACGATGCGCGTGCCCTCGAGGTGCTCCCGCCCTGCAGCAGTGCTCACGGACGGTGCAGCGGCCGACAAGATCCCGGACGCGGTCCGAATCATGCGGACCACACGTGATGTGCCGAGGTCGTGCGTACGCGTGCCGACCTGCGGCTGCTGTCGTCTACGGGTCAGGTCAGGTCGTCGGGGTCGATGCCTTGGGCACGGGCGAGGGCGAACAGGACGCGTTCGATGGTGTCGAGGCGCTGTGTGATGCTGCGGTCGCCGGGGGCGCCGATGGCGTCGGCGAGGGAGTCCACGTTGCGGAACGCTTCGGCCTCGAGGTCCGCAGTCGCTCGTCATGCGTCGTCTCTCGCGCCATGGCCCCATCCTGTCAGACCGAAGGCATGCTCCGTGACCGCGCTTCGGTCGGACGTCCGCACCTGTCGTCGGGGTGGTGCGCCGTGTCGGTCCTACCGCGAGACGGTGCCGTCGGTGGGCGTACGTGGGGTGGGTCCAAGGGCGTCCCAGGCGGTGGGAGCCGGCGATCGGTCGGTGGGCGCGTTCGGCGTTCGTGCCCGCCGCCAGCGGACGGCGAGGACACGATGGGCGGGGATGGCGACGTCGCCCTCGTGATCGCGAATATGGAGCTATGCCCCGTCAAGCCGCATCTCGGCTGTCACGTAGGTCAGTCCTACGAGGACGTCCTTGCGGATCGGTTCGTCGAAGAAGACCTCGGCGAAGCGCCATGCGGGTTCTTGGGTCATGACTTCGCTTGGCCGTGCGTGGCGACGATGCCGGCCCGCCGTTCGAACAACTCGTCGCGTACGTCTCGGCAGTCGATTCCGGAACATGATCGTTTCCGTGCCGTCCGGGGTGCGGAGGGCACATGACGAGGCGGCCGGGCGGGGCCATAGCTGGAGAGCGAAGCCACCGACGGCATCCGGTCGCGTGTCCGCCCTGTGCATCTGCCGTCGCGCCTCATGACGCGAGGCTCGGTCGGTTCCGGACGAAGAGAGGACTGGTTCGGTCGTTGCATGTGCGATCGGGATGTGAACGGGGACGACCTGAAGCCGAATTCGACAATTGCCCGAATACCATCCGTATTCGGGCTGGTGAAACGAGAACCTGTTGCCGATTGTGTGATCAGCCGAAGATTTTGCGTGACTGTCTTGGACAGACGGAGCTTTCCGAACGAAGTACCGAGCAAGGGCACTCGCACCCGGCGGCGCCTCACGGCGCGACGCCGAGTGCCGGGGCCGATCGGACCAAGGGAAGGGAAGTGAGTTGAGCGACATGCTCGGGTCGAGCGTCAGGCAGCAGGTGTGGGCGGCCATAGCCAGGTTCGTTGCGTCGACCGGACCGGTGGGGTGTGCGGGCGACGCGATCGGTTGTGGGCGGGTGCGTGATCACGGCGAGGGGAGCGCGTCGTGGCCGACGCCGGCGAGGAACGGCCGCCGATGAACGACCAGCCCGAGCAAGCCGTCGAGATCGACCTGACCAACCGCCTCCCTCCGGACTTCGTCGCGTTCTGCGGCACGATCGAACCCCTGCTCGTGCGCTACGCCATGGAGTACGGCGAAACCACCGAGGCGGCCGGCGACGTCGTCACCGTCGTCCTGGCGGCCCTGTTCCACGACTGGCCGCTGATCGCGCCCAACGCCCGCTTCGAGCGCACGTTCCACATGCTGTGCGCGAGCCTGACGGACCGTCGATCCCGCCGCCGGGCGACGAGCCTGACCCGCTGCGCCCCCTCCCGACCGGACGAGACCCTCGTCGAGGCCCCCGAGGACTTCGTGATGTTCTGGGGCGCGAACAAACGGGACCTGACGCGATACGCCCGCAAATTCCTGCGCTCCGACCGCGACGCCGAGGAAGTGGCGTCCGACGCGCTGTTCGCGCTCTACCGCTGCTGGGACGCCCGCGGCCGAGAGACGCCACGCGCGGTCGCCTACCGATTCGTCAAGAGCCGCGCGGTCGATCGACTGCGCCGCCGCCAACACACGATCGAGGAGATCCCCACCGACTTCGCCGCCACCGACACGAGGGAGGTCGTCTCCACCACCCCCACCCTCGACGATCCGGGCGACACCGTCCCCGACTACGAGACCTTCCTCCAGACCGTCGAGGCCATGCCCGAAAGAAGAGCCGCCTGCGTCCGCCTGCATCTGCTGATGCGGTTGTCCCTCCAAGACGTCTCCGTCCTCTTGGGAGTGAGCATGTCCACCGTCCGCACCCATATCCAACTCGCGCGCCAGGAACTCCGCCGAGCCCTGCGCCCCCGGACGCCGGAACCCACCCCGGCCACACGGGTTCCCGCCGGGAAAGGCAACGCATGATCCGCCAGGGCCCCCTCGAGCGGGTGCTGCGGCAGCACCGACGCGCCATGGACCACGCCTTCGCCCCCCACGACTCCGACGCGGCCATGCGCCGCCTCACCTCCCGCATCGTCCAGGACGAACTCCTGGCCGACCTCACCAACCCCGACCGGGAACGACCCTCACGGATGGGCTCCTTCGCCGACGCCCACGCCGCCCGCCTGTGCGCCGCGACGATGCTCGAGCACCTCTGCCGCAGCGTCGTCTCCGGGCCCAACACCCGCGTGATCCTCGAGGACTTCGTGAAGCTCCCCATGCCCGCCGGCGCCTTCGTGTTCGCCTGCCTGCTGTACCTGGCGGGCCGCCCCGACGGAGCCGTGTTCTGGTGGCGCTACGCCGCCGGGGCGGAGGAACCCGGGGCCGTGCGCTGCCTGGTTCTGTTCAACGAGGTCGAGGACGAGCCCGACATCGCGGCCCACTGGCATCGCTTCCACGACAACCCGGCCCCGCCCGCCACCCCCGCGACCATCGGCGACGAGGACGCGACTTCGGCGGCCCGGGCCGAAGTCGACATCCAGATCGTCGAACACCCGGAGTTCGGGGAAATCTGCATCCCCAACATGGCCCGGGCCGAATCCGAGATCGAAGTCGTCGAACACCCCGAACTGGGCGAGATCTGCGTCCCCAAGGGCGAACTCCCGCGACTGCTGTGTCCGACCACGTGAGCGGCACCTGCGGCGAACGCCGACGCCGGCTCCATCGCGCCCGATCCGCCCCGACCGGCGCGGGAGGCAGACGACGCCGCGGGCCACAGGAAGCGCGCAAAGCCGTCGGGCAACCGCAGTCGGCTTCGACGAGAATCCTCGACGGACGGGTCGTGGTCACCCTGCACGGGGAGATCGACATCGCCAACCTCCCCGCCGTGGAGCGCGAACTCGCCCGCCTGGAGCACGTCCACGCCGGCGACGTGTACGTCGACCTGCGGGCCGTCACCTTCCTCGACGTCCGCGTCGTGGGCGAACTCGTACGTGCCCGAGACCACGCCGACCGCCGCGACACTCCCATGCGCCTGGTGTGCCTGCGCCCGTTCACGCTGCGACTGCTCGAGATGGTCGGCGGATTCGCCGTCGTCGACGGTCTACCCGGACCCGCCGATTGACCGGCACCCCCGGCCACGAAGGAAGACCGCGGTTCCATCGAAGTCCTGTATGTCACGGGGGACGAGCAACAGACGATCGACCCCGTGACGCGGCGTCCGAAGACACGCGCGACCGATCACAAGTCCTCTCCAGCGTGTCGGACGACGCCACACCCTGCGGGCCTCCACAGCTGTGGGGCCCGCAACCCGACGGGCCTCCCCACCCAGGAGGATCGATGGACCAGGAAAGCGATGACTCGCCGCAGTCGCCACGTCGACGGACGACGAGACGGATGGCCCGCCGCGTGCACGAATGGACTCCGCTGGTGAGCACCGTCGTCATGACGGGCGTCGCGGTCTACGGAGCCGTGACCGGCCGTGGACCCAGCCAATAGCGACCTACTTCGCCGTGCGACACGAGGCCCCACTCGGTACTTCGATCAATGAGACGAATCGAGTGGGGCATCTCGTCCAACGACGGGCGGGTGCGTCACCCTGGGCGACTACGGGGCCGGCTGCCAGTCCTCCGGATATCCGGCTTGAGCGCCGGGTCGTGGCATCGCAGCATCCGATACATCACCTCGGCTGAGCTCATCGGAGCGCCGACGCGTGGTCGCTACGACGGGCGGGGCGTCGGGGACGAGGTGGGCCGGATCAGCGGCGACCCGACCCCGAGTCCCGCTCCGGGACGGTCACGCGTCGGGCGTGCCCGTCGTCGAGTCATCCGAGTTGTGGGGGCAGGTCGTCGGGGGTCGGCGGCGGTGGGGGAGGTGCGCTTCCGGGTGCGGTGCGCGGAGTGGCGGGGCGAGTGGTCTCCGGGACGAGTATCGAGGTGATTCGGGCGAGCCGGCTTCTTCCTCGGGTCGGGCTGGTGGTCGTCGTGGGGCCCGCCTCCGCGAGGGAGGGCGTGTGGGACGTGCGGTCCGCGGTGGGGGAGATCTCCTGTACCCGCTCGTGGAGGCGGGCGGCCGCGTGTTCCCAGGTGTAGGAGGCGCCGAGGTGATCGCGCAGGCGCATGGCCCGGGTCCGGGTCCGGTCGAGGTCGCGCAGTAGTTCCTCGGCGTGGTCGGCCCAGGTGTGTCCCAGATCGGGGGCGGGTTCGTTGCCCTTCATCGGTACGACGCTGGGTCGGCCGAGTTCCGTGGGCACACGGGAGGGGTCGGTGAGGAACATGCCGGTGCCGATGTTGGATCCGACCAGGATGGGGATGCCGTATCCGGCGGCTTCCATGGCGGTGAGCGGGAAGCCGTCCTGGCGGGAGGGTATGACGACCATGTCCGCGCCGCGCAGGTCGGAGTCCAGTTCGGCCTGGTCGTCGGTGAAACCGCGCACCTTGACGGTCGTGCCGGCGAGGGTCGAGAGCCGGTTCTCCTGGTCGGCGAGTGCCTGGGCGTTGTGGGCGTTGCCTCCGCGGACGGTCAAGCGGACGTCGAGGCCGCGTCGGTGGAGTTCCCCGACGGCGTGTGCGGCGATGTCGGCTCCTTTGAGCGGGTCGTCCGCGCGCCCGAACAGCAGCACGTTCAAGCGGGTGTGGGCCGGGGAGCGGTGGGGCGGCGGTCGCAGCGTCGTTCCGGCGACGAGTTCGTGGACCGGGGGGTTTCTCTCGCCCATGCGGGCGAGTTGGCGGGCCTCCTCCGCGAGGAGCGGACCCACACCCACGGCGAGGTCCGCCCGGTCGATGAGGAGCCGCTCGGTGCGACCGTGGGCGTTGGCCTGGGTGGGGTCGCCTCGCCATCGGTCGAGTTCGTCCACCGCCGCGTGTACGAAGTGGACCACGCGAGCGCCGGGGTAGTGCTGATCGCGGAGGTAGCCGGCGGCCCCGCCGGAGAAGCGTCCGGCTCCCACGACCGTGTCGACGTCCTGGGGGAGTCCGTCGGCGCGCAGGAGTTGGCCTCGGGCGTCGATTCCGGGAATGGGTGTCAGGGATTGGACGTCGACGCTCGCGGAGAGGGTCCCGACCGGGCCGACGACGCGCAGCGTCACGTGGTGGCCGAGTCGGGCGAGGCCGGCGGCGAGTTCGCGGTTGACGGTGTGTCCCCCGTTGCCGGACCAGGCGGTGCCCAGGATCAGGTAGCGAGCGGTCGATCCGCCCGGCATCGCCGCCATCAGTCTTGCGTTCGCAGGCTTCGCAGATACTCGGCCATGTCCTGGGCGAGGCGGCCGTAACCGCGGGCGTCGGGGACCATGTCGCCGTGTCGTATGTCGCGTTCGAGGCGTGCGGCGAACTCCTCGAGCAGCCCGGAAACGACCGCGGCCTTGAACCGGGTCAGGCGCACGGTTTCCGGCGTGGGCGAGTCGTCGTTCGCCAAGCCCTCGATCTTCGCGTCGGCGTCGTCCGCCAGGGCGATGGGCGTCCCGTTCCGGGCTTCGTCCGCGTCGTAGCGAAGGCGCGTCAACAGGTGACGTCCGGGGTCCACGTCCGGGTGGACCGCGGAGGGCGCGGGTTCGGGCGTGACGTTCTCGTTCAGTCGATCGAGGGCTTGTGCCAACGACTCGGGGATGTCCTCGCGCGGCAGGTCGGACGCCGCCGCCAGGACCGCGTCTATACAGGCTCGAAGCTCATCGGCGATCGGGGCCATTTGATGGTGTCCTCTCGTTTGACGTCGACCCGACGCGGGGCCGCGAGTGACCGACATCTCCATAAGTGCGGTCGCTCCGGAGATTGTGACCCAACGTTCGCCGAGCACGTCGTCGAGGCCACGTCGTACGGTTCGCCCCGCCCGACTCCAGGACCCCATCCACCGCGACCTCCACATCGCGAGCCGGCGCGCCTACGCCCACTGCGACCAATCGTTCCACCGATATGGCGCCTCGTGCGGCGCGAGAAGCGATTCTCGGGGACGAACCGCGAAATCAACATTCGGTTGGCGCTCTGCCCCGGACGAGTCCGTCTCCCGTGGCTGCTCCGACCGAGATCGTCGACGCCGGCCATCCGCTGGCTGCTGTCCGCCTGGGCGGCCGTCATTCTTGCCCTGCCGGCGACCAAGCCCACGAGCCCGGTGCCGCCGACGACTCGTCGGCGTTCGTTCTAGGGCCTGTCTGACAAAACGATCATGGTTGTGGTTCGCGGAGCCACAGGATCAGCGAGGCCAGGGCGACACCTGCGGTGTAGCGGGCGGCGAGCTTGTCGTAACGTGTCGCGATCGCCCGGAACTGCTTCAGGCGGGCGAAACACCGCTCCACGACGTTGCGTTCGCGGTACGCCTGCCGGTCGAACGCGGGTGGACGCCCGCCCGCGCGACCCCGACGGCGACGATTCGCCCGCTGATCGGCCCGTTCGGGGATCACCACCCGCACCCCCGCCGCCCGCAACCGGGCACGGATGGCCCGCGAGGAGTGCGCCCGGTCGGCGATGACCCGGGTCGGCCGCACCCGCGGCCGACCCGGACCGAGCCGCGGCACGCGGATCCCGGCGAGCACCGCGTCCAACGCCGGCGCGTCCCCGGCCCGCCCCGGGGTGACCACGATCGACAACGGCAACCCCCGCCCGTCCACGGCGAGATGCAGCTTGGTGGTCAACCCGCCCCGCGAGCGGCCGAGACCCTCGCGAGCCGCAGGCGTCGGGCCCGGCGCCGCACGCTCCACGACGCCCGGTTCGTCCCCGTCCGCAACCCCTTTTTCCGCGCCCCGAACGCGTGTTGATGTGCGCGGACGACGGTGGAGTCCACCGACACCGACCAGTCGACCCGACCGACCGCGTCGTCCCGCACCCGCACGTGTTCGAGCAGCGCGGCCCACGTCCCGTCCGCCTCCCACCGCGAGTACCGCTCGTACACCGTCTGCCAGGCCCGTACCGCGCCGGAACGTCCCGCCACGGCGCACCGGTCCGCAACCGCCACAACACCCCGTCGATCACCTGCCGATGATCACGCCACGACCGTCCACCACCGGCAACAACGGCTCGATCCGAACCCACGCCGCACCCGTCAACCCACCCCGAGACACCACAAGATCATTACCAGACAGGCCTTAGTTTTCCGGTCTCGATCGAGCGAGTGCCGCGTCCACCAGGTTCGGCGGTAGTTGTGGCTGCCAACGGACGTCCGCCGTGTACACGAGGACGGCGATGGTGCTGTCGCGGCGGGCGATCGCGGTGAGCGTGGCGATTTCGCCTCTCGTTTGATACCACCGGGAGACACTGGCGCCCGGATCCGTGCCGCGTAGTGGGTCCGGTAGGTCGTCGGTACGGCTCGTGCCGGGGCATTCGGCGGTCAGGCTCTCCAGGTCGCGAACGACACCGATCGCCTCGGCCTTGTCGTCGAGACGGATGACGATCTCGATGAACGATGCCGTCGAGCTCGTCGAGCTGGTGTAGTGAAACTTTCGTGCGTTCGGAACCCTGAGCAACTGACGCCCTTTCTCGCAGTAGATCGTCGTCGGGAACTCCAACGACCCCAGGTGGCTCCTGTCGGTGTTGGTCAGCTTCCAGGGGGCGACTTCGCGCGGGAGTTGTCGGGGGTTGAGTGGTTCGGTGGTCGCGGGGCCGCCTCGGGACGTGCCGTCGATGTCCGCGGACAGCACGCCGAGGACGGATGCCACGATCACGATGGCCGCGGCGACGCCGAGGGCGACCCGGCGCCGGATGCGTCGCTGCCGCCCTCGCAGGCGTACCGATGCC
Organism: Embleya sp. NPDC056575; assembly: GCF_042793325.1. NCBI lineage: Bacteria > Bacillati > Actinomycetota > Actinomycetes > Kitasatosporales > Streptomycetaceae > Embleya > Embleya sp. NPDC056575. The sequence continues at coordinate 13,812 of NZ_JBHTVA010000041.1, read as the reverse complement.
GCGGGGCGCGGCCTCATGGCCGCTTCGGTGCGCACTACGAGGGCGCCCAAGTAGTCGGTCAGTGCCGTCTGTTCGTCGCGTTCCGACGATGCGCGGCGTTCGTTGGTGCCGCCGGGCATCCCGTTCGTTTCACCCATGACGTACCTCTGCTGTGTCCGTTCGATCCGCGACCTCTTGCGGGTGCCCCGGGGGGCTTGTGGTCAGGTCGACGGCCAGTGCGCGGCGTGCGCGGGTGAGTCGGACTCGTACCGCGCCGGCCGATATCCCCAGGTCTTCGGCGATCTCCTCGATCGGCAGGTCGTAGAGGTGGAACAGCACGACGACCAGGCGTTGGCCGACGGGCAGCCGCCGCAGGGCCCAGACCAGGTCGACATGGTCCGGCGTCGGATCGGGAGCGTGTCCGGGTCCGCCGAGCCGCAGGTGGGCCCGCAACCGGCCGCGTGTACGCCGCCAATTGCTCACCGCCAGACGCAGCGCGACCCTGCGCACCCAGGCAGCCGGGTCCCGGGCGGCGGAGACGGTGGGCCATCGCTCCCAGGCCCGCGCGAACGCCTCGTGGACGGCGTCCTCGGCCTCGGTCACGTCACCGGTGAGCTGGTGGACCGACGCGATCAGCCGACGCGAGGTGCTCGCGTACAAGGCGTCGAAGTCCGTTCGTAAGTCCTCGTCGTCCCGCATCCCGTCCGCCCCGATATCGGCCCCCGTGCGCGCCCATGTCGAAAAGAAGACGCCCGGGCGGGCCGGAATGTTACGCGCAATCACGCCGACCGACTCCGACCGGCGAGACGACGGCGGACACCGGCCCACGGGAAGGGGCCGCGTAACATTCCGGCCCGCCCGGGCGTCCTCTTCCTCGACGGACATCGAGTACGACATTGGCGCCGCGCGGCGGATCGGATCGTCGCTCGTTGTGGGGCACACCCTCCACGGCCGGCGCTCCGCCGCGCCCGGGGTCGTCCGCCTCCGTGTCGGATGTGTCGATCGGCTTCCGGCCGCGCCCGGCCGCGCATGCATCCGCCTGTGGTCCGGCGTCCGCCGTGAAGGGAAGCGAGGACACACATGCGCATCGAGACCGTGCCACGACACGCGCGTCCGCCCGGTGCACGACGCTCCAATCGGCCTCCGGTCGGGCGCGTGCGGCGCTCCGACACGGCGTCGGTGCGGGCGTGCGGTCTGCGGCCGTGGCGACCGGAGGTCGTACTCGGGCCGGTGTCGATGTGGGCGAACACGTCTCGGTCGACAGGTCCCCGAAAATTTCTGACGTCGATCCGCAGGCCGCGTCCGCAGGCGTATCGGCTCGTCCTCGTCGCATCCGGCACCGCGCGGGCCTCCCGGGGCGGACGGGACCGGAGTCTGGGCGCGTTCGAGTTCCACACGTTCGACGCGGCGGACCCGTGTACGTTCCGCGCCGCCGGGGACCGGATCACGATCGTGGCCCTGGAGATCCCCAAGGCGCTGCTCGCGATGTCGCCGGCCCGGGCGAGGCGTGCGATGGAACGCCCCGTGTCGGGCCGGGAAGGGATCGGCGCCCTGTTGGCGCAGACGCTTCTGCGCCTGGCGTCCGACACCACCGCCTACCCGGTGCCCGATGCCCTGCGTCTGGGCATGGTCGTCGCTGATCTGGTAACGGCGATGTTCGCCCACGCCCTCCGGGCCGACGATCCATCCCTCGTCCGGACCCCGCGACGGATCCTGCTGGACCGGATCCACGCCTACATCCACGACCGTCTCCCCGATCCGGACCTCACCCCCCGCACGATCGCCGCCGCCCACCACATCTCGGCCAGGCACCTCTACTGCCTGTTCCGGGACGAGGACGACTCCGTGGCCGCCCACGTCCGGCGCGCGCGCCTGGAACACGCCCGACGCGACCTGGAGGACCCCACACAGGAACGGACACCCGTGTACGTGATCGCCGCACGCTGGGGCTTTCCCCAGCACGCCGTCTTCACCCGCACCTTCCGCACCACCTACGGCATCCCACCCACGGAACACCGCCACCACACCATCCACGGCGACGCGTCAGCCCGTTCCCCCGAGGGCCGAACCCGGGAACGCCGACGAGAACGTTCCGGTCGGGAACGCTGATTCGTGGGACGGCACCGCCGGAACCCGATGGGGCGTTGTGACCTTGCGGTGTGGAGCGACGCCCGCCCACTCGGCGCCCGCCGGGCACGCCCGGGACTCACGACGATCTCCACGAGCGTTACCCGAAGTCGGCGTCACGGTCGGGTCGTTGCGAGTTCGGCAAGTCGAGCGAAACGATCGAACTGCCCGTCGCGGCCCGTGACGTCCAGGGTCGGGGACTGGGTGCGGGAGCGCGACATGCGGTAGGTCGGGCCGATTCCGGCCGTGGCCGCCTCTCGTCCACCGCTGTGACTCGAGTGCGGTCATCGAGATGCGTGCCGTCGGGTCGGGGTGGCGTTCGTGGCGGCTGGTTGAATGCGCTCCCATTGCGGGTTGGTCGCGGCGGTGCTCCCGGGCGGCGAAATCGTCTCGGCGGGGCGCCGGATCCACTGCTACGACCGGGTGTCGGAGGCGCACGCCGCACGGGTCGCGGAGATGGCTGTCGTCGCGGACGCGCGTCTCGCCGACCACGCGTACCAGGCGCAGTGCATCCACGTGCTGTGCGGCATGCCCGCGCTCGAGGGCATCTCGCCTCGGTATGCCTCCCAGGGAGTACCGAAACCTTGACCGCGCCGGTGCTATGCGGGAACGTCCGAGAACCGGGTAGCCCTCCCGGGCGACCGCTCCTCGACACGCCGGTCAGGAAGGCACCGAGCTTCCGCAGCAGGGACGAGTTGTGGGCTGTCGGCAGTCTGTACCTCGGTGACGGCGAAAGCGAGAGGCGGCAAGCGGCGATCACATGCCGCATAGGTTGTCTCCCGCCATCCATGGCCGGATCCGTCCCGGACGCCGGCCATGGTCAGGCACGCCAGACCTGATCTGACCACCCATCCGCCCTTCGCCGCGCCGCAACCCTCCGCGTTGCCGCACTCGCACTCGCTGTGGCCCTCGAATCAGCGCCGGTGGGCCTCGGGGCCGGCGGCGGTCGGGAACTGGGTGGCGGCGAGTTCGGCGTAGAGGGAGTCCGCCGCCGAGAGCTCGCGGTGAGTACCCACGGCCCTGATCCGGCCCGCTTCCATGACGATGATGCGGTCCGCGGCGGACACCGTCGACAGGCGGTGGGCGATCACCAGGACGACGCTGTCTCGCGCGACGGTCTCGATGACTTCACGCAAGGCGTGTTCATTGCCGGCGTCGAGGTGGGACGTCGCCTCGTCGAGCAGCAACAGCCTCGGCCGGCGCAGCAGGGCACGGGCGATGGCCACACGCTGGCGTTCACCGCCGGACAGAGTGTCGCCCCGATGTCCCACCGGTGTCTCCAGGCCCTGCGGCAGTCGATCCACCAGGCCGTCGAGCCTGGTGCGGACCAGGACTTCGCGGATGTCGTCCTCGCTCGCGTGTGTTGCGGCGAAGGTGAGGTTTTGGCGCAGGGTGCCGGACAGGACCGGTGCGTCCTGTTCAACGTAACCGATTGCAGCGCGCAGACGATCCAGCGGCCAGTCGAGCACATCCGTGCCGTCGACCAGGACCCGACCGTCGCCGGCCTCGTAGAAGCGCTCGATCAAGCCGAACAGGGTGGTTTTGCCTGCCCCGGACGGGCCGACGATCGCGGTCAGGCCCGCGCCTTCCACCCTGAACGACACGCCTCGATGCACGTCGGGAAGTTCGGGTCGGTAGCGGAAGGTTACGTGCTGGAATTCCACTGCCGGTGGGTGCGCGGGCGGTGTACGGGTATTGGCGGTCGCGTTCGGCTCGATGGTCAGGTTCTGGGCTTCGGAGATCCGGGCCATGGCGGCCGATCCCACCTGATATTGGGAGAGGGCCTCCAGCAGTCGGGAGACCGGGTCGGACAGTTGGACGAGGAGGAGCAGGAACGCGATCAGTGTCGACACCGGGATCGCGCCCGAGGCCACTCGGGCTCCGCCGACGCCGAGCACGGCCAGGAACGAGGCCTGGACGGCCAGCCCGGTCACCGAGTACGCGATGGACCCCAATTTCGCGACCCTCACCCCCTGTTGCCACGCGTCGTGAGCCGCCGCGTCGAGGACGGTCGTTTCGCGCTGTTCCGCACCCGCGGCCTTGATGGTGCGAAACGCACCGAAGGCCCGCTCCAGGATCGAAGCCATAGACCCCACGGACTCCTGAACCCGCCGCGTGGCCACAGCGATACGCGGCATGACCAGGGCGACGGACCCGCCGATCAGCACGACGACGGCCAGCGACACCCCGAGGAGCACGGGATCCAACACGGCCATGAGTGCGATCGTGGCCAGCAGGGTGAGGGTGCCGACGACGGCGGAGACCAGTGTCTCGGTGGTGACGTGCCGAAGGAGGGTGGTGTCCGCGATGACTCGGGACATCAGGTCGCCCGGCTGCCTCCGGCTCAGTTCGGGCAGGCGTAGCCGCAACAACCTGGACACCAGATTTCGGCGGGCGGACAGGACGATCGACTCCGCCGTGCGTTCCAGCACGTACCGTCCCAACGCCTGGACGACGGTGCCGACCACGATCAGGGCGGTCAGGAGGGTCAGCACAGCGGTGATCGACTCGTCGTTCTCCAGCGCGTCGACCATGGCCTTGGTGGCGAGCGGCTGGGCCAGGACCATGGTCGAGCCGAGCAGACCAAGCAGACCACCCAGCGCTATCAGCGCCCGATGCGGCCGGATATGGACGTTCAGCGCCCGCCAGGTCTCGCGCGCGCCCGGCTTCGGGGCGAGCGGTTCGTCCCATGCGTGGGTCACCGGGCCCGCTCCGGGCGGCATGTGCTGGCGTCGATCGCCAGCTGCTCGCGGACGACGGGGAGAACCTCGGTGGCGAGCCGCCGGAGGTTGGCGAGCGCTTGGTCGCGGTCCGTGATTTCTTCCACCTGGAAGAGGACGCGGGAGCAACCCGATACGCGGATGTGATCGAGCACTTGTCGGACGCAGGTGTCGACGTCGCCTACCGCCTGGGTTTCCAGGAGGCGTTCGGCGATCGATTCGATCAGGGCCTCGCCTTGGGGTTCCGCTTCGGGGGCTGTCGCGTCCGGGATCCTTCGCGACCCCGAGGGCGATGTCGCGCCTCGGAGCAGATGCCGGGCTCGGTCGACCATCAGGTCGTGCGCTCGCGACGGAGACTCGGTGACGTGGGCGAAGAGGAGGAAGGCGTGTGGGTAGCCGTCGGTCGGATGGCCTGCGGCTGCTGCGAACTTGGCATGCAGGGCCACCATTTCGACCTTTGCTTCGGCGTTCTTGTCGAAGTACAGCAGCATGGGTAACCCGCGGGAAGCGGCGTCCGCGATCGTTGCCGGAGAACCGGCGGCGACGCACATGGGAGGCCCCGACGGGGTGAGTGGAGTGGGCGTGGGGGTGACCGCCGGGAACGTGTACACCTCGGACGTGGCGCTCGATTCTCCGGCCCAGGCCGCGCGCATCACGTCGAGGGCCTCCGCCGGCCCTCGACGCCAGTCGTCGATGCCGCGACCGATGACCTCGTATTCCGTGGTGCTCTGCCCGCGGCCGACACCCAGTACGAAACGGCCGCCGGAGAGCTGGTCGAGTAGTGCCGCCTGCTCCGCGACGTGGATCGGATGATGCAACGGGAGGAGGGTGACCGCGGTCCCCACCGTGATGCGCTGGGTGTGGCCGAGCAGGAATGCGGCGAGGGCCAGGGCGGACGAGCCGATCGCCGCGTTGCCGAAATGGTGCTCGGTGACCCACAGTTCGTCCAGGCCCAGTGCCTCGGCGTGGGTGGCCAGCGCGAGAGTGTCGCGGACCACTTCGGTGTCCGTTGCACCCGGGCTTCGGTGGGTGGCCAGCAGGATGCCGAAGCGGACCTCGTCTGCGAGGGTCACGATCGCGGGTCTCCTTCCCGCCTGGGCGTGAGCGTGTGGTGTCGTGGGCACGGCACGGTCAAGGTGACGCGATATCGACGGATGTCGTCGACCTCTCCGACGGGTTCTCCCTCGACCTCCACCCAGGCGTGGGCGCGGAACGGATCCGTGCGGATCCCGGTGCACCAGTCCGGCCAGGCGCCGGTGAACCGGCACAACAGGGCCGTGGCGATCGACCGTTGCAGGCAACCCTGACCGGCGCAGGTCACGCTGACGGCGACGACGGCATCGCGAGCGGCGAGCGCCTGCGCCCTCGTTGCGGGACGGGCCCCGCGGCTCACCGCGCCCAATATCAGGGAGAGGCGTCGCGGTACGAGCCGGGCGAGCACGGCGGCGACAGCGACTGCGAACCGGGCCGTCACACGTTGCCGGAACAGCGGTCGTGGGGCGGTTTCCAGACCGGTCGGCATACTCATGACGCGACCAATCGGTGGTTGCGCAGAGAACCGGAGACGCCGGGCGCGTGTGTGGTGTCGTGATCAGCGCCCGGCGCGGCCCGCAGGTCACCTGGGAGGGCGTGGATCTCGTCGGTGGTGTGCCCTCCGTGGTGGAGGAGCGGCTCAGGGTCCACGCGACGTCGCATGGTGTCGTGGACTTCCGTTACTCGCCGGAGGGTCTGGCGCTCGAGGAGTTCGGCGTCGTGATGAGGGTCGAGCGGACCGGTGACGTACTGCTGACCCGGCCGGTGTTCGTGGCCCGGGAGTGGGCGGCGACGGCCGCCGATCCGTCGTCGGGGCCGTCGTCGACGCACGAGTGGCGGATGGGATGAGACTCCCGAGGCAGAGGGAGTCGTCGTCGTGCGCACGCCCGATGCCGATCCGGCCGCCGAGGCAGTCCCGGTCCCGTTGCCCCGGGTGAGGCGCTGCGCGACTTCGCCGGGTGGCCGGGCGACGCGGTGACGGTGCACGCAGAGGAGGGTGTCGGCGGGAAACGAGGTGGTCCCGGTCCTCGCCGCTGCGGAATCGACCGATCGCGTCGTCGCGGATACGCCACCCTGAGATGTACGTGGAGGCGGGCGAGGAACCGGGCGGGTAGCCGGTTGCACGCGTCGGGGGCGATGTGTTCGCGGGGATCGGTACACGGGGCGACGGAGCTGCGAGGCGGCCGATGGCGCGCCCGGAACGGTCACCCCCGGCACACCGGGGCCGCTCGGGGCGACCCGGGCCCAGTTGCGCACGCGGACGCCGATCGAGGGTCGAGCCACGGGCGGCAGCGTTTCGGCGGACGCCGCCCTGACGTTGACGACCCCGGCGTTCGTCCGCCCGGGTACCTACTCGGGGTCGCTCACGCTGAGCCTGAGTTGGCCGAGCGGGCTTGGGACGGTCGACACGGAGTCGACGCGTCGGGACGTGCGGGTGTCGACGCTTCGAGACGGTGCCGCTCCATTCGCCCGGTGGCGCGGGACGACTCGGCCGATAGCGGCCCGGCGTCCCCGCCACCGGGCGCCTTCGCGCAGCACGGGAATCGTGATCGGCCACGCCCGGAGCGACGGCGTGGGACCGTCGCGCCCGACGTGCGATCGCTCGGGAGACCGCAGAAAACGCGTCGACATTCTCCGGCACGCAGAATTCGGCAACCACGCCTTCCCGCTGCCCGTCGCCCCGGGTGTGGAGGGCAGGATGCGAAATCGGGGCGCGGCCGTCGGGACCCCGCCGCCCCGTGTCCCTCGACTTGTGACATCGCCAAGTGCTTGGATGATCTCCACGATCGACACCCGTCCCGTCCCGATCCCGACCTCCAGAAGGGCCGACCATGGACGACAAGGACGGGCACACGCTCAAGGCTCTCCGCCAGGCCATTGCCGACATGGAGGAACTCCCGGACGAGACGCCGGTCATCCTGGCCTTCGACCCCATGGGCAACACCTACAGCCCGCTCGACTCGATCGCCGGCCGCATATTCATCGGGGACCCGAGCGACTTCCCGGAAGCGGCCCGGCAACCCGACGGATCCATTCCCGCGGTGTACCTCTTCCCGACCTTCGAAGTCGAAAGCGACTGATCGACCACAGGTGTGATTTCGCAAAGGTGGTCGGCGTCGGCCGGAGGTTTGGCCGGGTGGTCCCGAGCCGCGCGCAGCATCTCGTCCGAGCCGCCTGGGAACGAAAGCCCGCGCGCCCGACCGAGATCACCCCACGACGGTTTCCCGATTCGCCCCGCTCGCCCCCACGCGCCGTCACCCGCCCGCCACGCGACCCGGACCGTGCGCCGCAGCGCGATCGCCGGCATCAGCGCCGCGACGCCGCGTCCGGCCCGCACCGCAGCGAGCACACCGGCCGGACTGTCGCTCTCGAACGCCACCCGCCAGTGTCGATCGGCACACTCCAGCGCCTCCCGCACCCAGGTACGCCACGAACACGCTCCACCTCGCCGCCGAAGGCTGCGGCGGCCCCGGGGGCTCGGGTTGCAGCGGGTCGACGATAGGAGAAAAGTGGATCTTGTCATTCGTTCGCACCGTCGAACTCGCGATCTCCGGTGACTCCAGGCCGCGCAGCGGGCACGTCCGCGCGGCCGGCACACGGCAACTCCACGATAAGCACCGGGATTTCACCATGCCCAAGCCCGCACGGCGACTCGTCTTCCGCATCGTCGGCACGCCCTGCCTGGCGACCGCGATCGCACTGCCCGCCATTTCCCCGGCCGCACCCGCCGCCGTTGCCCAAGGCCCGAATACCGTGCCTGCCGCAAGCAGTCCCCCCGCGCCCCAGTCCCCGGGCACGCCCGGACCGGGGCCGGGCACGTCCGCACCGCCGGCCACGTCCGGGCCACCGCCGAACTCGGCACCACCGGCCACCTCCACGCCCGAACAGCCGGGCGCGCCCACGTACAAGCAGCCACAGCTCCCCGAGTCGAAGCCCGGCGCCGGTACGCCCGAACAGCCGGGCGCGCCCGCGTCGTCGGACGCGGCGAAGTCCCCGGGCCCGCAGCAGTTCGGGCCGAACACACAGAGGGAGACGGAGGACCGGATAGCGGCCCTCGGCGTGCCGGAAGCGGAGAAACAAAAGCTCAGGGACGGGCTGGCCAAGGCGATCGCCGCAATCAACGACTCGGCGACCAAGCCGGCCGACAAGGCCGCGTTCGAAAAGGCCGTGGACGGGATCAACGTGGCGTTGAAACTGAGCCAGGCCCAGGGCGCGACGCCGGCGGAAAAGGCCATGTACGAGAAGGTCGCGTCGACTCTCGCCAGTGCCGTGCAGGATGCCCAGGACTCGAAGACGACGCCCTCGGACCGGGATGAGCAACTGCGGGTCGTGAGCATTGTCGGCGACACGCTCAAAGTGATCGCGGATCGGGTCACGCCGCCGCAAGACCGGGCCACATACTCGACGATCGTGCACGCGATCAGCGAAGCAATGGCCATATCCCTCGATCCCGGCACGACGTCCCAGAACAAGAGTGTGCACAGGTTCCTGATGATCAGTCTGGCCACGAACCTGTCGGCCCTTCAGGAGCCGAGGACCGACACGGTGGACCGGGCGATCCTCATCAAATTCGCCGAATCCCTGGCCGCCGGATTCCTGGCCGGCCTGAACCCGCAGACGGCACCGAAGAACGCGCAGGACAGGGAAGCGATCACGAAGGCTTTGGAAAAGATCGCAGGGGAGGCCAGACAGGCGTCGGCAACCCTCCAGGACCCGCAGGCCTCCCCGGAAGAGCGGACCGCGGCGCAACAGAAGCTGGTCGCACTGACCAGTGCGCTACCCGCCGCGCAAAGCGGCGCTCCGCCCAACGCGCCTCCCGGCGCGCCGCAGAACTCCAAGTACCCGGAGTTCCTCACCGAGGTCAAGAAGTACGACCCGCCCGCAGCCTGCCTCGACGTGATCGACCGCCGTACCGCCCAGGTCGGTTGGCCGGACGGATCCCTGTGGGGCCTCTCCGACGACGCGTGCGCGGCCACGCTGCTCAAAGCAGGCCGCGAAAACACCGGCACGTGGAAGGCGCTGTTCACGTGTGTCCGCGACCAGCCGTTCTCGACCTGCCTCACGTACATTCCCAAGGACTGACACCCCAGTGGCGCGACGGCGGAAACGCGATGCGCCCATGGAACTCGGGCAAGGCAGAAGGGCGCGTCCGTCGCCGGCCGTCCTTGCGCAGACTCGGGCCCTACGCGACCAGGCCGCGCGGACTGCGGCGCGGGTGTCGTGGAGCCGGTCGAGGAACTTTCGGGCCGTGAAACGCTACGTGTTCCGGTTTCGTGCGGTGGGTTGTGGGGCGAAGGCCCAGACGGGGTGGTGTGCGCACAGGAGTGGGAGGCGGCCGGTCCAGGCGGTTTCGGGCAGGGGAGAGAAACCGTGGATCGTGACGTACGGAGACACCGTCCGGCGGGGGCGACACGCGCCGGCCGCCGATGCCGCGCGGCGCACATGTCGCGGAAGCAGCCCCTGGAGGTCCCGCGTGGGGGTCGGCCTGGAGCGGGTTGCCTGCCCCATCCTGCCCGGGTGGCCGACCCGGAACGGCGCGGCGTCCCCGCTCACACCGGGAAAGGGGGGCGCTACCGGGGCCTGGGGGCGATCTGGGAGACGCGCTGTGAGGAGAGACGGAGGGCGTTGCCTGCGTCGCGGGTGGTCCAGCCCTGTGCGATCGGGGTGCGGGCGGCGTGCTCCTGGGCCTCGCGGTGGGCGTTTTCGGCGAACAGGAGAGCGGCGCGGGCCTCGACGAGGGCCTGGACGGGCGGCGTCGGCGTTGGGATCGGCGGGGGACAGACGGACGCCGAACGCCGTGCCGGGACCGAGTGCTTCACGGATACGGACGCCGGCGTTGATGTGAGTGTGTGTTGTGGTGGTGGTTGGTCGTCGGTCGGGTTGATGCGTGTTGGGTGTTTGTGTGCTGGTCGGGGCATGAATGACCGTGATCGTTTCGACTGTCACGGGCGCGACCGTCGACTGATGTCGGATGCCTGACACAAGTGGGTTGTTCTGTCACGGGTGTTGTCCCGTTTCTGTGTCGGGCTCCCGATGGTGCGGGTGTGCTTGCCGGTGTGGCGAGGGATCGTTCTTCGGTTTCGGTACGTCCTGCTGCCGGTTCCTCGGATGCGGCGGTGGTGTGGCGTCTGCTCGCGGTGGGGGAAGCGGGTGGTGTCTCCCGCGCGCGTGTGGCGGTCGCCGCGGACGCGGTGGGTGTGCTCGGAGCGCACCGTGTGGCGGTGGTTGGCGGCAGCGCGCGGGTCGGGTCGTGCGGGTCCCGCCGGGACGTGACCGCTTCACGCCGGCGACGCTCTCTGGGCGTGTCTGACGGACCTGGGCCCGAACGTGAGGGCGTTGCACCGCCGGATGTGCGCCGGAGTTGACAGGGACACCGAAGGCGGAGCCCTCTCGAGAACCCGGGTCGTGTCGTTGTCGACGCTGTATCACGCGGTCCGTCGTGATCTCCGCTCGCCACGTGTGCTTCGGATCGCGCGTCCGATCCACGGGTCGGCCGTGGACGGCTACGACCGCGCGTTGGCCGACCTGGCACTTCCGGGGACGGTGGACGAACAGGGCCGGCCCGCGCCGCCGGTTCCGGCGGCCGAAGCCGTTCGGGGGACCGATCCGATCACAGGGCCGGTACCTTCGGGTGATGGTGTGCGGCTGTACGCGCCCGGCGCGCACCCGGTGTCGACGCGCCAACTCGGCCGGGTCGCCGAAGCACTCACTCATACCGTCGCCGCCTACGGGATCGTGTGCGTATACGGCGACACCGGCCACGGCAGACGGTCGCCGTTCACCAGGCGTTGCGTCTGCTGCCCAGGCGGGTCCCGGTCCATCGAGCACAGGTGGCGGTCAAACCCGCGCTGCCCCGGTTGCGCGCCGTGTTGCTCACCGCGTTCGGCCTGCCGGCCACCCACCTGACGAACCGCACCGACGTGGCACCGACCGCGTGCTCGTCGACGCGCTGAAGGAGCCGGGCGTCCTGATCGTCGACGATGCCGGCGCATTGCCGCTCCCGAACCGGACTACCTACGCCTTCTGGTCGACGCCCCCACGCCCCGGACATCGCTGGTGCTGTGCGGAATCGGAGCGGAGCGCACCCTCGCCCGGGCTCCCGCACCGGCCTCCCGCGTCCTCACCCTGGCAGCAGGTGCCACGCCTGGACACGCCTCAAGTCCCAGGCGTGCTGCGCCTGTTCCACCCGTTGTGGGATGCCGTGGCCGACGAGGACCTGCTCCACATCGACCAGACGTGTGCGCGGGGGAACTTCCGTTCCTGGGCGAAGATCACGTCCCACCTGTATGCGGCCCGCCATCACGAACCCGGCAGGAACGTGGACCACACCCTGCCGGCCTGGGCCTGCTCCCGCCTGGGCCCGCCCCCGCGACGACACGCCGCGCTGCGTACCGCATCCGCGATCGAAGGACGAGACATGGGCTCGAGCGACACCCAACCGCCGGCCGAGGAGACCCGCCCCGCCCCCGCTGCCTTACCAGGGCTCGACGCCGTTTCGCGGGCGGCCTTGCGGGCGCCGGCCGTGAGAAGCCTTCCGGGCCTGCGTTCCCGACGTGAGCTCACCACCAACCACGTCCGTACGACGGCGCAATGCCTGGGAGTATCGGAGCGCACCGTATGGCGCCGGCCGGCGGATGCCGTCGCCACACCCGCCGCCATCGTCTCGCCGGACGCCCGCGACAGCGACCGCTTCGAGATCACCCCACCCATCCGGTTGCTGCCGGCCTACTGGCACGGCAACGCCTCCGCGGTCCACCGCGAACTCGTCGTCCGCGCCCGTACGGCCACCGGTCCGGGGACGCCGGCCGGCGACCCCGCCGCACCCGCCTCACCACCGCCCCCGCCGAGCGGGACGCCGCTCCCCGGCGGCGCACCGCCGGCTGCCGTGCCCGTGCTGGATCCGCTGCCGTCGTTGTCGACGTTCCTGCGCGCGCTCCGCCGTCAGGGTCCCGTCGAGATACAGCGCCTCGGCCGCGCGGACGATCTCCGCGACCGCGGTCTCGACCAGGGCGACGAAAGCCTCCGGCGCACCGCCCACCACGCTCGCCTGGTCGGGTTCGTACTCCCAGCCCCAGCTCACACGCCCACCGCTGCGTAGGCGGCCCGCAACAACTCACCGGCGACCCGAACACCGCGGGCCCGCACCCGGGGGTCGTCGCTGACGGTGTCGACCTGCTCGGCGTGGTGATACCGGAACGCCAGGTCAGGGTGACGCTCGATCTCCGCGATCGCCGCCCAAGTGCCGCAACCAGCCCCGCAACGGATCGAGCCGGTCGACCTCCAACGCCTTCGCGGTCGCCTCGCGCTGGGACCGGTCCATCTCGGGAAGCCAGTGCGGCGCCAACAACGCGATCGCCGCACGCACACCCTCGATCGTGCACTCCGGCCGCGCGATCACCGGAGTCGAATACTCGGGCTCGGCAGTCACCCCACACCCCTCCCTCACGACGAACCGACCGCCCCACTAATCGCCGACGTCCCACCGGCAGGGCATTCAACGGACCGGCCGCCGGATCGGCCAACGCACACCACCCTCCACGGCCGCCGCCTGGGCACGGCCCACCTCGCCGACCGGGCCACCGACGAACAACGCGCCGCACTACGCCGCGCCCGCGCGCCCGCGCCCGCCGCCTGCGCGTCGAGACCAAAGCCGCCGAACAACTACGCCGGGACCGCTTCGCCCCGCCACGCTCCCCGCCGACGCCCGCCGCCTGGACGCCGTCACCGCCGCCGAGGCCGACCGGGAACCGGCCCACCACCACGAGGGCGACCCGGCCACACCGGCCCTGCCCGACCTGATCCCGCCCGCACCGCCCCGGCCGATTGGGCCACCCCCGACTCCCTGAAGAACTCCACCATCGCCGGAACCACGGCAGCACGAGGGGACGCGGTCATGACGGAGGGGAGTGTGCGACTCAGGGAAGAGCTGACCGCGGAACTCGACGCACTGGAC